>NZ_JBTSWJ010000018.1:0-104333 GCF_054612375.1 Alsobacter sp. R-9
CGGCGCGGGCGCTGCGGCCGCGCGCTCGGCGGGGCGCGGCGCCGGCATTGGCGGCTGGGCCGGCGCGGGCTGGGCCGTACGCTCGGCCTTCGGCGGCGCCTTGAAGAAGGGCGCGGGATGCGGGCCGCCCTGCAGCGCGAGGGCGTTCACGAGGATGCCGACGCCCACCGCCGCAGCCGCGGCGCCGACGATCGTGCGCCCCGGGTTGCGGAACAGGGTCGACACCACCGCGAACACGCGGCGCCCGCGCTTGCGGGCACCCTTGCGCGGACGGCGCTCCTCGAGGACGAAGTCATGGTCGGCGCGGGCGAGCATTTCACGCACGTTTCTTCACCATCGGCTCGAGGTCGGGAGAAGCCGCCCGCTGGGGCGGAAGGACGGCCGCCGCCGGGCGCTCGGCCGGCGCGGAGGGGAAGGGAGCGACGACCGGGGCCGGCTCCGGGCGTCCGGCCGCACCGGAGACGAGGCGCACCCGCACCCGCAGGCCGCTCTCCGGGCCGCAGGCGAAGTCGATGCTGCCGCCATGGAGCCCGACGAGCCCCCGGACGACCGAGAGGCCGAGCCCCGTGCCCTCGAAGGGACGGTCATGGCCCGAGCGGGCCTGGAAGAACGGCTCGCCGAGCCGGCCGAGGTCATCCTGCGACACGCCGATCCCGGTGTCGGACACGCCGATCCGCACGCCCTCCCCGTCCCGCTCGCACGTCACCGTCACGGTCCCGCCGGCCGGCGTGAACTTCACGGCGTTGGAGATGAGGTTGACGAGGATCTGGCGGCAGGCCCGGCGGTCGGCCACGATCAGCGGCAGGTCGGGCGAGACGTGCGAGACCAGCGTGACGGAGCCGGCCTCCGCCCGCAGGCGCAGCATGTCGGTGACGCCGGCCAGCACGTCGCGCAGGTCGACGGGCTCGGGATCGAGCGGGAAGGTGCCGGCCTCGATCTGCGAGATGTCGAGCAGCGTGTTGACGACGCCGAGCAGGTGCTGGCCGCTGTCGCGGACGATCCGCGCGTATTCGCGGCGGCGCTCGTCGTCGAGCGGCCGGGGCAGCGAGCCCGCGAGCATGTCGGAGAAGCCGATGATGGCATTGAGCGGCGTGCGCAGCTCGTGGCTCACCATGGCGAGGAAGCGGCTCTTGAGCTCGCTGGCCGATTCGGCCTGCCGGCGCGCGCGGTCGAGATCGTCGTGCTGGAGCCGCTGCACCGAAACGTCGCGCAGCAGGCACACGAGCCGCGCATCGTCACCGGCCGCCGGGTCGAGCGCCAGGGCCCGGATCTCGAACCAGCCATAGGCGGGAACGGCGGGGCCGCGCGTCGGGTCGACCTCGCCCACGCGGATGCGGACCTCGGCACGGACCGGCAGCGCCTGGGGGCCGGCCGCGTCGGCCAGCGCCTTCAGGTAGGCGGGACGATCGGCGACGTGGACGCGTTCGAAGAGGCCCCGCTCCTCGAGCGAGGCCGGCGACACGCCGAGCACCGTCCCGGCGTTGGGGCCGACGGACAGCACCGCGCCCCGCTCGTCGTGGCGGGTCACGAGGTCGCCGAAGCCTTCGTTGACGAGGCGGTCGCGCGCCTCGACGGCCCGTTCGCTGGAGCGGCGGCGCACCATCTCGCGCTCGACGAACATGCCGACGCCGGCCGAGGCGGCGAGCAGGGCGGCATGCTGGACGAAGAGGCGGGCGGCGGCCATCGGATCGGCGGCGGCCGGTCCGAGCACCGACACCAGCGCCATGCCGCTGAAGGCGGCCAGCGTCACGCCGGTGGTGAACGCGAGCGCCCGCAGGCCGCCGAGCACGGTGGCCTCGAGCATGAGAATCGGCAGGATCGCCATCACCGGCGCCTGCGAGGCGCCGCCGAGCCCCGCGAGCCAGCCGAGCACGGCGGCGAGGACGACGACCGAGATCCGGTGCGGCCATTCAAGGTCGCCGCGACGCGACGCCCACAGCGCCAGCGTGGCCTGCGCGACGAGACCCACGATGACGACGAGGGCGACGCCGACGAGGGCGTTGTGCATCGCCAGCACGATCGGCACGGCGGCAAGGCCGATGGCGCCGATGACGAGGCGGGTGCCGATGAACCAGCGGTGGCGGTCGCGCTCGGGCGGGTTCGCCTGCACGGCAGGGTGCACGAGGGCGTGAACCCGCCCCTCCAGCCCGCCCCATGCACGCGACTCACGCACGACCCACAACCCCTGACGGTGCCGGCTGTCCGGTGTCGTCGGCCTCCCGCCGGGAGGCCGCTGTCCCGCCGCTCCACCGGACGGGACAATGGCAGCGCAGCCTTAAGCGAACCCTAAGCAAGCCCCCCGACGCCGTTCGGGCGCCGGCGGCGGCCTGCATCCACCATCAAGCGGCAACAGGATGAACGGACCGTTTCCACGCGGCCCTTTCCCGCACGACGGGAGCCCCCGGACCGTCCGGTGACGGAGCCTTAAGGCGCAGCGGCGAGAGTCGCCGGCGTCGGGAATGGCCGAGGGAGCCTTGGCGTGGGCGTGATGCTGCGGGCAGTGCTGGCGATCGGGGCGATCTACGCCCTGTCCCCGGTCGACGTCGGCCCCGCACCGGACCTGCGGCAGGCGGCGAGCCAGGCGCTTCCGGCCGTCACGGGCGCCCTCCCCTCCTCCACGACGCTCGGCCGGGACGCCGCCGCGGCGGCGCTCGCCGCCTGCGCCGCGAAGCCGCAGGCGTGCGCCGACATGGCCGCGACGCTGCGCGGCTCCATGGCCGGCGGGCCGGCGGAACGTCCTCCGGCCCAGCCGCAGGCTTCGCCGAGCGCTCCACCGCGATCGTCGGCACGCTGAGCGGCCATCCGTCCGCCTGGTGCGTTTTTGCGTACACCGGACGGGCCGGAGCCTGTAAACAGGCGCCTCAGCGACCGGCGGCAACTCCACGGGCATTCATCATGGCGGCGACCATCGACGAGATCGTCGAGAACTTCTCCTTCCTCGACGAATGGGACGACCGCTACCGCTACCTGATCGAGCTCGGGCGGACGCTGGAGCCCCTGCCGGAGGAAGCGCACAACGACGCCAACAAGGTGCGGGGCTGCGCCAGCCAGGTGTGGCTGGAGACGCGGGTGCGCCGCGACGACGGGACGCCCGTGCTCGACTTCCGCGGCGACAGCGACGCCCACATCGTCCGCGGCCTCGTGGCGCTGGTTCTGGCGCTCTACTCGGGGCAGCCTGCGACCCGAATCGCCGAGATCGACGCCATGGACCTGTTCCGCTCGCTCGGGCTCTCCGAGCACCTGACGCCGCAGCGCTCCAACGGGGTGCGCTCCATGGTGGAGCGCATCAAGTCCGACGCCCGCGCCGCCCTCGCGGCCTGAGGAGACGACGCGATGGCCTTCGCCTGCGACATCCCCGCCCGCCCCACCGTGCAGGTGGACGACGCCGCCGTGCGCATCACCCGCTGGGACTTCGCGCCCGGCGCCGTCACCGGCTGGCACCGCCACGGCTGGCCCTACATGGTGGTGATGCTGGTCGCCGGCACGCTGCGCGTGCACGACGGCTCGAAGGTCACGGAGGTGGCGCTGGAGGCCGGGCAGTCCTACCGCCGGCCGCCGGGGGTGGAGCACGACGTCATGAACGGCTCGCCCCACCCCATCGCCTTCATCGAGATCGAGGTGAAGGACGGCGCCCTCCTCGACACGCCGGCCTGAGACGGGGCCGGCCCGCCCTCACCCCATCGTCGGGCGCGCGTCCGGCGCCATCCAGCTGCGGGAACGGGCGGCGGCGGGACCGCGCACCTCGTCGGCGAGGCCGTAGTGCGCGGCCAGCCGGTCGAGGGCGATCAGCAGGACGACCTTGGCCGACCGTGCCGGCCAGCGCCGCTCACGCTCCACCGTCTCGAGCCCCTTCAGGAAGCCGCACACGTCGATCAGAAGGCCCGCCATGTCGCGGCCGACGGCGGCGGCGGCGTCCTGCACCCGCTGGCGGGCGTCGAGGGCGACGTCGCTCACGTCCGCGGGGCCGCGGCGGCCGCCGCCGGGCGGGCGTGTCCAGTCCATCGTCATGCGTGGCTGCAGGCCGGCGCGGGCGATGTCGGCGCGCAACCGCTCTCCCGCCGCGAATGCGGCGTCTCCGACGAGAGGCAGGCCATCCGTCCCGCGCCGTCGCCGCAGCCACGCGAGCGGGCTCTCTGCGCCGTCGAGCAGCACGCGGCGGGGCGTGCCTTCCACGTCGAGGGTGGCCTCGTGCAGGTCGAGGTGGCGGGCCCGGAGGGGGCCCGGGCGAAGGGACCGCGGCGGTGTCACAGCGCGGGAGCGGGACTTCCTCATCTGAAACTCCTTGCGAATATATGTCTTTGTTCCTAATGTCGGTGCGTTCGAAACCGCTCCGGCGGACCACCGTTCTTTCATCACCTCTCGATTTCAGGAGACGCTGCGATGGCGCCCACGCCGCGACCCGCCGTGCCGCACGGCGAAAGACTAGGCTCATTTTCCTCTTTATGGGAAGAGGCCGCCCGTGCGGCCGTCGCCCGCACCGTGCGGCGAGGCAGCCTCGCCTATCGCCGCGAGGCCACGCTGATGCGGGTGCTGCCACGGGCGACGCTCGACCTTCCGGAGGCCGAGCCGCGGCGGACGGCGCTGATCCTGCTGCGCATCGCGCGCGCACTGCGGGCGGAACGCCGGCTCGGCCGGGCGGGACACTGGACGTACGACATCGCGCGGCACGTGGCGCTGGCGCAGGCCTTCGCGGCGGAACGGCGGACGCTGGAGCGGCTGCTGCGACCGGTCCGGCGCGGCTGACGGATCAGGCGGCGGAGACGGCCTCGAGGAAGCGGTCGACGGTGGCGTGCAGGCGCTTCGCCTGCTCGGCAACGTCGCCGGCCGCGTGGCTCACCTGGGCGGCGGCCTGGTCTGTCTCGCCGACCACGGTGTCGAGCTGATGCATGTCGGACGCGGCGCTCTCCGTGCCGCTCGCGGCGCGCGACACGCCCGCGGCGATCTCGCCCGTGGCACTCGCCTGCTTCTCGACCGCGTCGACGATGCCTGCGGTGAAGCCCTCGACCTGCTCCATGCCGCGGGAGATGGCCTCGATCGCCTCCACGGCAGAGGCCGAAGCACCCTGGATGGCGCCGATCTGGTCGGCGATGCGCTCGGTGGCGCGGGCGGTCTGGCCGGCGAGGCTCTTCACCTCGGACGCGACGACGGCGAAGCCGCGGCCCGCCTCGCCCGCGCGCGCGGCCTCGATGGTGGCGTTGAGCGCGAGCAGGTTCGTCTGCGCGGCGATGGCCTGGATGAGGCTCACGACCTCGCCGATGTCCTGCGCCTTGCCGGCGAGGCTCTGCACGGTGGCGGTGGTGTCGCGGGTCGTGGCGGCCGTCGAGACGACGACCGCGCGCGTCTGCATGACCTGGCTCTCGATGTCGGCAATGGCGGCGGCCAGCGCGTCGGAGGCGCGGGAGACGCCGCGCACGCTGTCGGACGCGTCGCGCGTCGCGCGGGCTGCGGCCTTGGCGCGCGTCGCCGACTCTGCGGCGATGCCGGACATGGTACGGGCGGCGAAGGTCATCTGCTCGCTGTTGGCGGCAACCGACGTCAGGGCCTCGCGCACGGCGAGGCGGAAATCGGCGACGAGCGCGTCGATGCGCGACTGGCGGTCCTCCTGGCGGGCGCGGTCCGCCTCGGAGCGCTTCTGCATGTCGCTGCGGTCGCCGAGGCCGTCCTTGACGAGCTGGACCGCGTGGGCCAGCGCGCCGAGTTCGTCCTGGCGGCGGGTGGCGGGAACGCTGACGGAGAGGTCGCCACGGGCGAGGTGGCGCGCAGCCTTGGCGAGCGCCCGGATCGGCTTCGTCAGCCGGCCCAGCGCCACGAAGAGCAGCAGCGCGACGACGACCACCACCATGAGGCCGGTGATCGCGTCCTGCAGCATCTGCGTGCGCAGGCGGGCGTCGAGGCGATCGTGCGAGAAGCGGACGACGAAGAAGCCAAGCTCAGCGCCGCTGCGGTCGATGATCGGCTTGACGCGCAGCGTGAAGCCGTCGCCCCGCACCTCGACCTCCGACTTCGGCGGCCAGCCGGGGGCGATCTTGCCCTGCTGGCGCAGGACGTCGAGGGACAGCGGTCCGCTGTTGTGGAACGCGGCGGCCGTGACACGGGCGACGACCGACCCGGCAGTGTCCAGCACGGTGGCGGCGTGAACGTCCTCGTCCGTGAGAAGCACGGTGAGCACCGCGCGGGCGCCGGCGGCATCTGTCCGGGTGAGCGCGTCGGCGAGGAGCGGCGTGACGACGGATGTGAGCGCCGCGTTCTTGGCGCTGAAGTCGGCCATGGTGCGCGCGCGGTTCTGCCATTGCGAGAACGTGAACGCGCAGCCCAGCACGACTGCCACCACCGCCGCGACCGAGGCGGCGAGGAAGGCCTGCAGCGATTTGCGAGGGTCGAGCGTCACGCGCCACCGCCAGGAATTGCGGGATGGGGCAATGTGCTCGCCTAAGTTGAAGACACCGTTAAGGGTGATCGCCCTGCAACGCGGCGAAACGCACTCTTTCCATCCTGCTTTTCGCCAGCAGCTCCGGGAACCCATCCCCCGCGAGCCACGCGTGCTCCTGCGGCCGCGTGGCGACGACGGGGTCGATCCGGCCGAGTTCGTCGTCGACGAAGCCGGGATGGCACATCACGAGATGGGCGGGGCCGGGCACGGACAGGAAGCGCGCCATGTCCGCCCCGAAATCGCGCGCGGGGTCGAACGGGCTGACGCCGGCGAAGCCGCGGTTCGTCTCGCAGCCCGCATTCGCGGCCTGCCGGCGCCAGCCGACGGACAGCGCCGCGATGACGAGGGCCTTCGGCACGGCGACGCCCCTCGCCAGCACCGTTCCCGGCGTGTCGAACGGGTCGCGCAGCCACGGTCGGGCGTCGTGCGGCCAGCGGCGGGCGACGGCGTCGAGCAGCGCATGCCGTACGCCGGGCAGCACATGCGCGTGCTGGTGGCCGTCCATGAAGTCCGGCAGGCGACCGAGTCCGTCCGCGCAGGCGTCGACCTGGGCGAGGATCTCGTCGCGCAGCGCCGCCGCGTCGAGGCCGCCGGTGAAGGCCGCCTTCGCCAGGGCGCCAAAGGCGGGCAGCGTGTCCCCGCCTCCCCGCACCGGGCTGCGCCCCGTGATCGGCGCGCCCAGCGTCAGGTTGAGGTGGAGGCCGAGGTCGGCGGCGCCGTCGAAGGCTCGAAGGTCCGCGGCGAAGGAGGGCCAATGGGGCCGGTTCGCCATGATGCCGGTGCCCGACAGGCGCCCGCGGCCGAGAAGATCGAGGATCGCCCGCGACACGCCCGGCGTCAGCGCGAAGTCGTCGGCGACGAGGGCGAACCGGGTGGGACGGGGGGCGAAGCGGGACATCCGGCTCCTGCTGGCACGCGCGGGAGCGGTTTCCCTAGCACGGAGGGCCCTGAAACGGCGAGGCCGCCCGGATCGCTCCGGACGGCCCGCCGAACTCGCCGGGATGGTCGCGGCTCAGGCGACCTTGAGCACCGTCTTGACGCGCTGCTGCAGCGCGTTGGGCTCGACGGGCTTGAGGATGAAGGCATCGACGCCGGCCGTCTTGGCCTGGCGCACGGTGTCCGACGACGTCTCGCTCGTCGCCATGATCACCGGGGTGCCGCGCAGCACCGGGTGCTGGCGGATGGCCTTGAGCAGGCCGAGCCCCGAGATGCCGCCCATGTGCAGGTCGGTGATAACGAGGTCGTAGCGCACCTGGGTGAGCTTCTTGATGGCCTCTTCGCCGCTCTCGGCGCCGTCGACCGTCTCCATGCCCATCTGCAGCAGCGCGAAGCGGACGAGGCCGCGCATGCTCTTCTGGTCGTCGACGACGAGGACCTTCTTCGACTTCAGATCAGCCATTGCGGCCTCCCATGGACTTGCGGACGGACCGTGCGGTCCGGCCGGACACGTTGGCGAGAACTCCGTCCGCGATGCGGTCGAGCGGCAGGATGACGTCCGTCGCGCCGAGGCTCGCGGCCACCTTCGGCATGCCGTAGACGACCGAGGTGCTCTCGTCCTGCGCGATGGTCCACGCGCCGGCCCGGTGCATGGCGAGCAGGCCCTCGGCGCCGTCGCGGCCCATGCCGGTGAGGATGACGCCGGTGGCGTTGGCGCCGGCCTGCCGGGCCGCGCTCTCGAACATCAGGTCGATCGACGGCTTGTGGCCGCTATAGGGCGCCTCGTCGGAGAGCGCCGCGACGTAGCCGCCGGACTTGCGGACGATGCGCAGGTGGCGGCCGCCGGGTGCGACCCAGACGGTGCCGGCCGTCAGGCGCTGCCCGTCGGTCGGCTCGATGGAAGGCAGCCCCGTCGTCTGCTGCAGGCGTGCGGCGAGGCGGGCCGTGAAGCTCGGCGGCATGTGCTGCACGACGACGATGGGGAACGGCGCGGGCGCAAGGCCGCTGACCACCTTGCATACGGCCGGCACGCCGCCGGTCGAGGCGCCGATGCAGACGATCGCGTCGGGGTCCATCGCGGCGGAGGCCATCGCTCCGGCGGCGCCGCCGCCCTGCGCGATGCGCAGCATGGCCTGCAGGCCGGAGGTCGCGGCCGGGGCGCTCGTGGTGGAGGCGCGGCGGTTGCTCTGCGCCGCCCGCATGAGTCCGGCGGCGGTGTCGGCGATGAAGCGGTCGATCTCGTCGGGACGGCCGTCCGGCTTCTGGATGCAGTCGATGGCGCCGTTCTGGAGCGCCTCGAGAGTCAGGTCGGCGGACGCGTCCGTGTGGCCGGAGACGACGAGCACCGGCAGCGGGCGTACGCCCATGATCTTCTTGAGGAACTCGATGCCGTTCATGCCCGGCAGCTCGATGTCGAGCGACAGCACGTCGACCTCGACGCCGGGCTGGCGCAGCACGTCCCACGCATCCTCGGCGCTCTCGGCGGTGCCGGCGAGGACGAGACCCTCGGTCTCCTCGACGATGGCGCCGATGAGGCGGCGGATGGTGCGGCTGTCGTCGACGACGAAGACGCGATAGGGAGGGCCGTTGCGCATCAGAAGAACTCCACATCGCCCGCCGGAGCACGACGCGAGATCGTGTTCCGGTAGTTCTCTTCCTGCGTCGTCACGGTCGCCGCGCTCGTGCGGTCGAGTTCCTGGACGAAGGCCCGCCCGGTGGCGGGATGGAAGCGCAGGCGCCGGGGCGCCGTGCCGCCCACGGAGCGGGCGACGATCGGGAACCCTTCCGTCTTCAGGAAGCGCTCCACGAAGGCGATATTCTGCTCGCCGATCTTCAACATCGTATTACCGCCGAGCACCCGCGCGCCGCCGAAGATCTTGAACTCGATGCGGCCGCGGGCGCCGCCCTTGCGGTAGATCGAGTTGAGCAGGGTCTCCATGGCGTAGTCGCCGAAGCGCATGGCCTCGTCCCCGCCCTGGGCGAGGTCGTGGGCGTCGCTGGACGGCAGCAGGAAGTGGTTGAGCCCGCCGACTCCGGTCACCGTGTCGCGGGCGCAGGCCGCCACGCACGAGCCGAGCAGCGTCACCACCACCTCGTTGGCATCGTTGGTGACGTAGTGGTCGCCGGGGGCGACCGACACCAGGGTCTGGCCCGAGCTCGCGTCCTGGAAGGAGCGGCGCCCGGGCGGCGGGGCCGCCGGAGAGAGCGCCATCAGCGCCTCCTGTAGACGGTGCGCCCGATCAGCTCGAAGGCCGGGTGAGGCGGGGACAGGGATTCGGAGTGGCCGAGATAAAGCCACCCGCCGGGCCGCAGCATGTCGACGCAACGGTCGACGATGCTCTTTTTGGTCGGCGCGTCGAAGTAGATCATCACGTTGCGGCACATGATGATGTCGAACGGGCCCTTCATCGGCCAGGGCGTGACGAGGTTGAGCTGCCGGAAGGTGAGCAGCTTGCGCAGGTTGGCGCCGATGCGGACCGTGTCCCGGTCCACGTTCTCGACCTGCAGCAGGCCCTTCAGGTCCGGCGGCGAGCGCTCGTACACCTCGCGGGTGTACTCGGCGGCCTCGGCGCGGGCGAGCACGTCCGTGTCGATGTCCGTCGCCAGGATCTTCACGTCGAGGTTGCGCGGGGGCTGGGAGGCCACCACCGTCGCCGCGATCGTGTAGGGCTCCTCGCCCGTTGACGACGCGGCGCACCAGATGCGCACCCGGCCGTCGCCGCGCGAGGCGCGGGCGTAGGTCTCGGGCAGGCCGTTCGACCGCATGTGGTCGAAGTGGTGGCGCTCGCGGAAGAACGCCGTGTGGTTGGTGGTCAGGACGTTGAGCAGCTGCGGCAGTTCGCGCTCCGCCTCCGGCCCGCGCAGCAGCTCGCAGTACTCGGTGACCGAGCGCAGCTGCAGCGCGCGCAGGCGGCGCAGCAGCCGCCCGCGGATCATGGCCATCTTGTGGGCGCGGATGACGATCCCCGCCTGCTCCTTCGCGATTCCGGCGATCAGCTCGAAATCGCGTTGTGAGAGGGTGAAATCACCATCTTCGATTGCATGTGCAAGCACGGAACGGCGGTCCTCAGCGTTGAAGCCGTCGGCGGGGGGTTAGGCGGCCAGGGACGGGGTGTTTTCGCGGACGATGGCGTTGAGGTCGAGCAGGGCGACGACCTCGTCGCCCTTGACCAGCAGCGCCTGCAGCACGTCGTCGCCGTCGCCGGCGATCTCGGGGGCGGGACGCAGGTCGGACGGCAGGATGTCGACGATGTCGGAGACGGCGTCGACGAGGATGCCGCCGTAGCGCTCGCCGAGGTCGAGCACGATCACGACCGAGGAGCGCGACACGGGCGATGGCCCGAGGCCGAGCCGCTGCCGCAGGTCGTACACGGCGATGATGGCGCCGCGCAGGTTGATCACGCCGAGCACGTGGGCGGCGGCGTTGGGCAGCGGGGTCGTGGGCTGCCAGCCCTTGATCTCGCGGACCGCGCCGACGTCGACGCCGAACGAGCGCCCCTCGACCTTGAAGGTGACGATCTGCTGCGGCTTGCCGGCGGCGATGGCGGGTCCGCCGTGGGCGGCCTGCGGGGCGGCGGCGTCAGGGGCGAGCGACATCAGGCGGCTCCGGTGTTGATCTCGGTGGCGGAGGGAAGGCGGCGCTGGGTCTGGGAGAGGCCCGGCAGGGCGTCGACGTCGAGGATGAGCGCGACGAGGCCGTCGCCCAGGATGGTGGCGGCGCTGACGCCCTCGACGCGGCGGAACGAGGATTCGAGGTTCTTCACCACGACCTGCTGCTGGCCGACGATCTCGTCGACCGCGATGGCGAGGCGCGGCACCGTCTCGGTCTCGACGATGACGACATTGGGCTCGTTGCCGATGGCGCGGATGCCCAGCAGTTCGCGCAGCTTGAGGAGCGGGGCGATCTCGCCGCGCAACTGAAGGATGTGTCGGCCGCCCGGCAGCTGCTCCACCGTCTTCGAGTCGAGCTGCATCGTCTCGACGATGTTGGAGAGCGGGAACACGAAGCGCTCGGTGCCGGCGCGCACGATCATGCCGTCGAGCACCGCCAGCGTCAGCGGCAGGCCGAGGGTGAACTTGCAGCCGCGGCCGGGGGTGGATTCCACGGTGATGCGGCCGCCCAGCGCCTCGACGTTCCGGCGCACCACGTCCATGCCGACGCCGCGGCCCGACACGTCGGTGACGGCGGCGGCGGTCGAGAGGCCGGGGTGGAAGATGAGGTTGTCGGCCTCCTCGGGCGTCGGATCCGGCGCGTCGGCGGCGATGAGGCCGCGCGAGCGCGCCTTCGCGACCAGGCGCTCGCGGTTGATGCCGCGCCCGTCGTCCTGCACGCAGATGAGGATGCGCGAGCCGCGGTGCTCGGCGCTGACCCGGATGGTGCCGTCGGCGTGCTTGCCCGCCTCCATGCGCTCCTCGGGCGTCTCCAGCCCGTGGTCCATGGCGTTGCGGATCATGTGGATCAGCGGGTCGGCGAGCTCCTCCACGATGGTCTTGTCGACCTCGGTGTCCTCGCCGGCGAGGACGAGGTGGGCCTTCTTGCCGAGCGTGCGCTCCAGCTCGCGCACGAGGCGCGGCAGGCGCTGGAACACCACCTTCACCGGCTGGGCGCGCACCGCCATGACGTTGTCCTGCAGCTCGCGCGTCTGGCGGGCCAGCGAGAACAGGGCGTCGACGAAGGCCGCCGCCTCGCGCTTCGGCAGCACGCCGGCGCGCTCGGTGAGCATGGACTGGGTGATGACGATCTCGCCCACGAGGTTCATCAGGCGGTCGATGCGGTCGAGGTCGACGCGGATCGTGCCGCCGCCGGTCCGGCGGGCGGGAGGCTGGCCGCTGCCGGAGCCCGAACCGTTGCCGGGGGCGCCGCCGTTGCCGCCGCCCGTCGAGGCAGGGGGCGGCGGGGCGGCCGGGCCGGCCGTCGCCGGGACCGGAGCCGCATCGGCGTCCGCATGGGCATCGAGCGGGATGAGCGGGATGTCGATCGACGCGGACGCCTCCTCGGCGACGGCGTCGCCGGGACGGGCGATGCGGAACTCGTGGTCGGCGAGGAAGCTGTCGAGCGTCTCGACGATGACCTGGTCGCTGGCATCGGTGTCGAGGGTGATGACCCAGACTAGGTGGCAGTCGAGCGGGTCGAGCGCGTCGAAGGCCGGCACCTGCGAGGTGTCGCAGACGATCTCCATGCCGCCGAACACGCCGAGCGCATCGAACACCATGCGCGGGTCGAAGGCCCGGCGGAACACGTCCCGGTCCGGCGCGATGCGGACCTCGAGCTTGTGGCGGGCCGGGGCCGGCGGGGCGGCGGGCGCGTCCTCGACGGGCTCGGGCTCGTCGGAGGGAGCGCCGGCGAGGCCGTCGTTGAGGGCGTCGATCTCGGCGGCCGAATGCTTCTTGACGGGGTTGCCGCCGGCCATCGCCTCGAGCGCCTGCACGAGATCGGGCGGCGGCGGGCGGGAGCCGCCGTCGCGGGCGGCGGTGATAACCTCGGAGAGCACGTCGCCGGCCTGCAGCAGCGTGTCGACGGGGGCGTCCTCGATGGCGACCCGGCCGGAGCGCAGGGCGTCGAGGCAGGCTTCGAACAGATGGGCGAACTCGACCAGCTCGTTGAGCCCGAAGGCGCCGGCGCCGCCCTTGACGGAGTGGACGGCGCGGAAGGCGGCGTTGATGTCCTCGGAGGAGGCGCGGCCGTCGGCAATGGCGGCGAGGCAGGTCTCGAGTTGCCCCATGAACTCGTCGCACTCGTCGAAGTAGATGCCGCGGATCTCGGCTAGGGCGTCCATGGCGGGCCTGTGTCTTGACAGTGACGGGTCTTGGCAGTGACGGGACGGCGAGGGTCGCTCCGGCGCGCTACTTGCGCAGGCGCCCCAGCATGTCGAGGAGGCGCTGCGGGTCGAAGGGCTTGACCATCCACGCCGTGGCGCCGGCCTTGCGGCCCTCGGCCTTGATCTCGGCGCCGCTCTCGGTGGTGAGGATGATGATCGGCACCTCGCCGCCGTCGGGGCGCTGGCGCACCGCGCGGGTGAACTCGATCCCGTCGAGGACGGGCATGTTCAGGTCCGTGATCACGACGTCGGGGCGGTGCTCGGAGAAGCGCGAGAGACCTTCCTCGCCGTTCTCGGCCTCCACCACGTCGTACTGAGCCGCCCTGAGGGTGCGGCAGAGGAGTTCACGCAAGGTCCGCGTGTCGTCGATCGCCAGAATTCGCACCGCCTTACTCCATCCCCACCGTCATGAAATCGGCAAACAAGCCCAGGGCCTGGAAGCCGTCGACCAGCCCAGCCGTCGGCGACACCAGCGTGAACGCGCCCTCGCGGCCCGGCGCCGCGCGACCGGCGGCGATGATCAGCTGGGCGAGAGCGGGCGTCAGGCGGTTCACTTCGGCCACGTGCAAACGCACGTTGTCGTTGGCCGCGAACGCGTCCTTCATCTTCCCGTAGACCTCGAAGATCTCGTCGCGCGTCGGCTCGGATGTGAGGGCCAAGTCCAAGGTGTGTCTCCAGGCAAGCAACAACCGGGACGTTAGGCAGGGAAAAGTTAAAAACCGATGGGTGGGCAGGGTGAACCACGGTTAAGGTCCGGGTGGAACGGCACATTCTTTCGGTTACACAACATGTGGCAGGGTCGGTCTTGACCTTTGCATAAAGGACCGCCGTCCCAGTTGGACGCGCGCAGGGCAGCCCGGCCCTGCGGTGGCGCCGTGTTGACGGGGTGTGCCTGCGGGACTTGGATGGCGGCTTCGAGTCGCCGATGGAGGACGTGATGAGCTTGTCGCAGACGTGGTCGTGGTTCGAGGGGGCCTGGCTCGAGGGCAACCCGGGGATCGTCGGGCCGCGCACCCATGCCCTGTGGCTGGGGTCCTCGGTGTTCGACGGCGCGCGCGCCTTCGAGGGCGTGATGCCCGACCTCGACCTGCACCTCGCCCGCGTGAACCGCTCGGCGACCGCGCTCGGCCTGCAGCCGACCATGACGGTCGAGCACATGCGGGCGCTGTGCGAGGAGGGCCTGAAGAAGTTCGGGCCCAACGCGGAACTCTACATCCGTCCGATGTACTGGGCCGAGCACGGCGGCCCCAGTGCCGTGATGCCCGACCCGACCTCGACGCGGTTCTGCCTCTGCATGCACGAGGCCCCGATGCCCCAGCCGGTCGGCTCATCGATCACGCTGTCGCCCTTCCGGCGGCCGACGCGCGAGACGGCGCCCCTCGACGCCAAGGCGGGCTGCCTCTACCCGAACAACGCCCGCGCGCTCGTGGAGGCCCGCAGCCGCGGCTTCGACAACTGCCTCCTGCTCGACATGCTCGGCAACGTGGCGGAACTCGCCACCGCCAACATCTTCATGGCGAAGGACGGCGTGGTGTTCACGCCGATCGCCAACGGCACCTTCCTCAACGGCATCACGCGCCAGCGCACGCTGAAGCTGCTGCGCGAGTCTGGCGCGCAGGTGGTGGAAGGCGCGCTCGGCTACGCCGACTTCACGGGCGCGGACGAGATCTTCTCGGTGGGCAACTACGGCAAGGTGCAGCCGGTCATCCGCATCGACGACCGCAACCTCCAGCCGGGTCCCGCCTTCCGCAAGGCACGGGAGCTCTACTGGGCCTACGCCCACGCCTGATGGACGCTGCCGCGATCCGAAGGCTGGAAGCCGCGGGGTTCTGCACGATCCTCGTCGGCATCGGCCTCGCGCGCTTCGGCTTCCCGCCGCTGATCCCGGTACTGGTCGGCGACGGAACGCTGACGCCGGCGGGCGCCGGCTACCTCGCGGCGGCGAACTTCACCGGGTACCTCGTCGGCGCCGTGACGGCGGAGCGCGTCTGCCGCGCCCTGCGGTTCCGCCCGACCATGCAGTGGGCGCTCGCCGCCACGGTGCTGTCCTTCGCCGCCAGCGCGCTGCCCCTCGGCCTCGCATGGCTGGCGCTGTGGCGGTTCGTGGCCGGGGCCACCGGCGCGTGGATGATGGTGCTGGCGCCGCCGATCCTGCTGCCGCTGGTCCCGGTGGCGCTGCGCACCCGGGCTGGCGGCCGCATCTTCGCGGCGCCTGGATCTGGAATGCTGACGTCGGGCCTCCTCCTGGCCCTCCTCGCCGGCTACGGGTCCACGGTGCTGTGGCTGGCGCTGGCGGCGTTCTCGCTGGTGCTCGCGGTCCTCGCGCTGCTCTGGCTGCCCGATCCGGGTCCCGTCGTTCCCTCGGCCGCGGCGGGCGACGCCGCTGCCGCCCCCGCCGTCCGCTTCGGCCTCGCCTTCTGGGGCCTGACGGTCCTCTACGCAGCGATGGCCGCCGGCTACGTCCCGCACACGGTGTTCTGGGTGGATTTCCTGGCACGGGAGGCCGGCGCGGGGCTCGGCGCCGGTGGCGCGGCGTGGACGCTATTCGGCATCGGCGCCGTGCTGGGGCCGCAGGTGCTGGGCCGCGCGGCGGGCCGGTTCGGCATCGCGCCGGTGCTGCGCTGCGGCGCGCTCGGCCTCACGGCCTCCGTGCTGATCCCCCTCGTGGCGCGGGACAGCCTCGTCCTCTCCGCGACGTCGGTGTTCGCGGGGGCCTGCTCCGTCGGCAGCTTCTCGCTGGTGGCGGCCCGGTCCAACGCGCTGATCGCGCCGGAGGGGCGGCCGCGCGCCTGGGCGATCCTGACGATCCTGTTCGCGCTGATGCAGGGGGCGGGCGCCTTCGCCCTCGCCCGTCTGATCGAGGTGACCCACACCTACCAGTCGCTGTTCCTCGCGGCGGCGTTGGTGCTCTCGGCCGGCCTCGCCGCCGAGTTGGTGCTGAGCCTGCGGGACCGGCGGTAACCTTCCGTCAACCATCCGGGCGCAGGGTCGGCGCGATCCCCGGGCGCCCGGACCCTCGCATGCGTCGCTTCGTCCTCACCGCCGCCGTCCTCGGAGCGGCGCTCCTCGCCGGGGGCTTCACGCAACCGCCGGTGTCGCCTGAGCATACGCTGCGCTACACGCGCGAGCGCGGCGGCAGCTGTACGGTGATGGTGCCCTACTACGGGCCGCAGGTGCTGACGATCGGCCGTTTCGCCGGCGGGCGGCGGCTGGACAACTCCGCCGAGCGCATCTTCATGGACTGGCGGGCCGAGACCTCGTGCTTCTTCGAGGCTGCGGACTGCGAGCGCTGGCTCGAGATCCTCAAGCAGCGTTTTCCCGACGGCGCAGGCTATGCCTATTGCCGGGCGGCGACGGACATTCCGGACAACCCGCCGCCTAGGAGCGGCGGACGGAAAGTCGTAAAGCCCTGACCAGCACCGCCAGCGCGCCGAAGTAGACGACGGCGCCCACCGTGCCGAGCACGCCGAGGTTCACCTGCGGCGCGAGCCCGCCGAAGCCGGCGGCCCAGCGGGCCACGGCCGGCCCGGCAACGAGCGTGACGATCGCGAGCAACGCAGAACATCCCGCCACGGCGAACAGCGTGCGAACAAGGTCCCGGTCCGGCACCATGTAGTCCCGCCGCCGCGCCATGAGAACGAGCAGCAGCACGTTGACCCAGGCGCCGACGGCGGTCGCGAAGGCGAGGCCCGGAGCGCCGAAGCGCTCGTAGAGCATGATCTTGAGGAGCAGGTTGGCGCCGATGCCCGAGAACGAGGCGATCAGCGGGGTGCGCGTGTCCTGCCGGGCGTGGAAGCTGGCGATGGCCGAGCGGATCAGCACGACGGCCGGCAAGCCGACGCCGTAGGCCGCCAGCGCCGCGCCCGCGGCCGCCGCCGAGTCGGCGGTGAACGCCCCGCGCATGAACAGCGCCGCCATGATCAGCTCGGGGATGAGCAGGAAGGCGACGAAGAACGGCGCGGCGAGCGCCGCCGTGAACCCCATCGCCCGGTTCTGCGCCCGGTGGGCGCCGGCGGCGTCGCCGAGCGCGAGGCGCTTGGCCATGGTGGGCAGCACCACCGTGCCGGCCGCGATGCCGATGACGCCGACGGGCAGCTGGTAGAGCCGGTCGGCGTAGTAGAGCGACGACACGGCGCCGGTCGGCAGCAGCGACGCGATGATCGTGTCGGCGAACATGGCGATCTGCACGCCGGCGGCGCCGATGACGGCAGGGCCCAGCGTCCGGAAGAACCGCTTCATGTCGGCGTCGAAGACGATGGCGCGCGGCCGCGGCAGGCACCCGGCGCGATGCGCCGCCACGAGGACGAGCAGGAGTTCGGCGACGCCCGCCGCCGCGACGCCCCACGCGGCGGCATGGCCAGCCGTGGGGAACAGGAAGGCGACCGCGAGCGCGGCCACCATCGACACATTGAGCAGGATCGGCGCTGCCGCCGCCGCGGCGAAGCGGTCCGCGGCATTCAGCACGCCCGAGACGAGCGTCACCAGCACGACGAAGAGCAGGTAGGGGAAGGTGATGCGCGTCAGCGTCACCGCCAGCGCATACTTCTCCGGCTCGTCGGGGAAACCGGGCGCAAGCAGCGCCACCACCTGCGGCATGAACAGGAAGGCGAGGCCGGTCAGCACCAGCAGCACGACGATCAGCAGGGACATCAGCCGCCCGGCGAGCAGCAGCGCGGCCTCCTGCCCGCGCGTCTCCAGCGCCTTGGAGTAGGTCGGCACGAAGGCCGAGTTGAAGGCGCCCTCCCCGAAGATCGCGCGGAAGTGGTTGGGCAGGCGCTGCGCCACCACGAAGGCGTCGGCGACGAGCCCGGTGCCCATGACCGCGGCCATGACGATGTCACGGATGAAGCCCGTCAGGCGCGACAGCAGCGTGAACGAACCGACGGAGAGGATGCTCTTCAGCATCGGCGCGAGCCCGCCGAATGTCCCCTCATCCGCCCCTGCGGGGCACCTTCTCCCCGCAAGCGGGGCGAAGGGAAAAACGCCCGACTGCTCATGGTCCTTCCGGAGGAGGTCCCGGCTCTCCCTTCTCCCCGCAGGCGGGGAGAAGGTGGTCCGGAGGACCGGACGAAGGGTTCGCGCCGCAGCGCCACCGGGACACCCATCACGCGCGCCGTCTCTCGGGCCCGAGCGGCCGGGCGGCATCGACGTCGGCCGCGTCGAAGCCGACGCTGTCGCCGACGATGTAGAGCGGGCGGCGCTTCACCTCGGCGAAGATGCGGCCGATGTACTCGCCGATGACGCCGAGCGAGATCAGCTGCACGCCCGCAAAGAACATCACCGAAACGATGAGCGAGGCGAAGCCGGGGACGTCGACGCCCCGGATCATCGTCTCGGCGACGAAGTAGACCGCCGTGACGAAGGCGAGCGCCGACACCGACACGCCGATGTAGGTCCACAGCCGCAGCGGCACGGTGGAGAAGCTGGTGATGCCGTCGAAGGCGAAGCGGAACAGCTTGCGGGCGTTGAACTTGCTGCTGCCGTGCGCGCGCTCGGCGACGTCGAAGGGCACGCCGATCTGGCGAAAGCCGATCCACGCGTAGAGGCCCTTCGAGAAGCGGGCGCGCTCGCCCATCTGCCGGAGCGCGTCGACGGCCTTGCGGTCGAGCAGGCGGAAATCGCCGGCCCCCTCGGGAAGCGGCGTCTCGCCGAAGGCCTGGAACAGGCGGTAGAACACCCGCGTGAAGCCGCGCCGCAGCGGGCCGTCGGCCTCGCGGTCCGTGCGCTGGCCGTAGACCATGAGGTAGCCCTCGCGCCAGTGGCGCATGAAGGTCTCGATCATTTCCGGCGGGTGCTGGAGGTCGGCGTCCATGATGACGACCGCCCGCCCGCGGGCGTGGTCGAGCCCCGCAGCGATGGCGATCTCCTTGCCGAAGTTGCGGCTGAAGGAGACGGCGCGCCAGCGTGGGTCTCCGCCATGGAGGGCGCGGATGCGGGCCAGCGTGTCGTCGCGCGAGCCGTCGTCGACGAAGACGACCTCGAAGCTCTCCGCCACGCGCTCCAGGATCGGCTGCACGCGCGCCGCGAGAAGGTCGATGTTGGCGCCTTCGTTGAAGACGGGGATGACGACGCTGAGCTCGGGCCCGCGGGGATCAGCGGGCGATGAGTCAGGACGTTCGGGGGGGATCACGGGCTGCATGGCGGTCGGGATCGCGGGTCGGGACGGCGCGGTGCGCCGCTGCCCGCGCTGATGCCGCCCAAAAGAGCCGATAGCAAGGCGGGGCGCAAGGCTCGCCCGCCTCTCCGGGGCCTCAGGCGACCTTGCCGAGGGCCCTTTGTTCCTGCACGAGGTCGGCGTTCGTGCCGTCGAGCGTGAGGCTGATCCACGCCTTGCCGCTCAGCTCGACGAGGCCGCGGCCGCCCGGATGACGGGTGACGATGTGGCCGTAGAGTTCGCGCGCGGCGACGCGCAGCTTGTTCTCGCCGTCCGGATCGGCGCCCAGCAGCACCGTGCGCGGCGCGATCCAGCGCAGCGGGTCGGCGCTGACGAGCCCCCGGTCGCGTGCGGTGAGGATGATGTCGAGCGGGAAGCGCCCGTCGACGATGAGCACGTCGGATCGGAACTGTTCCGCCGTCGCCTCGCCGAGGTCGAGCCAGTCGAGCCCGTTCAGCGGACCGGTGCAGAGCACGCTGCCGCCGGCCGGGTCCTCGCCGTGGCTGACATGGATGCCGACAGGGCGCAGGCGCCCCTCGGCCGTTTCGCGGCCGTGCGGGCCTGCGATGATGCGGACCTGCGTGTCACCGAGTTCCCAGACGTCGTCGGGCTCCAGCGTCTCGACCTCGCGCTCGGCGCGGAAGTTCTCGTAGATCTGCGGCAGCGCGAACCCCTCGCCCTCGG
Organism: Alsobacter sp. R-9; assembly: GCF_054612375.1. NCBI lineage: Bacteria > Pseudomonadati > Pseudomonadota > Alphaproteobacteria > Hyphomicrobiales > Alsobacteraceae > Alsobacter > Alsobacter sp. R-9. The sequence goes on from NZ_JBTSWJ010000018.1 coordinate 20,024, forward strand.
GCTCGAGACAGGTTTCGATGGGGAACATGTCGGTGATGTCGGCGGCGGTCACCGGGCCGTCCGCGTCGAAGCCCGAGTGCACGAAGTAGTCGATCTTGCCGTCCTCGAGCACCTCGAAGAGGCGCTGCAGGATCTCGTTGGCGGTGCCGGCGCCGAAGCGGGACCCGTAGAGCAGCCGCGAGCCGTCGCTGCCGATCACCAGCACCATGCCGGCGCAGGGATCGATCAGGTGGATCTGGGTCGAACTCATCACACGCTACCCCGGTAAACGACGCCCGACGCCTCCGCGGACGGGCGGGAAAGCGCGCGCCCGGGCGGTCCTTCGGTGAATCCAGAGTGGAGGAACAGGCTTTCGGAAGCGTTAAGTGGCCTGCGCGTGGTGGTTGCGTCCTTCGACGACCAGCGCCACGGCGATCTCCTCCAGCGCCGCGATGAGGACGTCCAGCGGGATGCGGGGGCGGCGCGACGCGCTCAACTTCCGCGTGCCGGCAGCGGGTGCGGGCCACGGCAGGTGGACGAACACCACCGGCCGGTCGCGGCCGGCACGACGCGCCTCGTCGAGCGACCAGAAGTACATGGCGTTGCACAGGTAGGCGCCGGCATCCTGCGAAAGCCGGGCCGGCAGCCCCTGCCTCCTCAGGCCCGCCAGCAGCGCGGCGGCGCGGGGCGTGCCGCGCAGGGCGGCCGGCGCCTCCGGGCGCAGCTTGAGCGAGGCGGGGCGGCGGCCGCGGACGTCCGGCGACAGGCGGCGGGTGCGGTTCTCGCCGCGGGTCTCGATGCGGATCACCCGCTCGCGCGGCGCCAGCCCGAGATGCAGGCAGGCATCCGGTTCGACGGCCGCAATCAGCGGTGGCACCGCCGCTCCCGCGGCGGCGTAGGACGTTTCCAGCACCTGCGCCGTCACCGCGATGCCGAGGCGGGCGAGACGGCGGGAGGCGCCGAGGCGGCGGGCGATGACACCCGTCGGGTTGACGCGGACCTTCGGATACGGCCCGAAGCCGGTGACGAGCAGGCGGGGCGGGCTCACGGCAAGGCTCCTCCGGCGAGGCCGACGAGGCCCAGCACCTCCTCCGCGGCCACCGTCGGCGACAGCGACCCCGCGGCGACCGCCGCCTCCAGCGCGGGGATGCGGGCCTTCACGGCAGGGTCGCCGTGGAGGCGGGCGAGCAGGCGGTCCTCGATCATGGTCCACATCCATCGCGTCTGCTGGGCCTGCCGCCGCGCGGCAAAGGCGCCGGTCGCCGTCATCCGGCGCCGATGCTCAAGCACCTGCTCCCACAGTTCCCTCAACCCCTCGTTGGCGAGGCCCGAGATCAGCATCACCGGCGGCGTCCAGTGCGGGGACGCGGGCGCCAGGATGTGCAGCGCGGCGCGGTACTCCGCCGCCGCGGCGCGGGCGCGGGCCATCCCCTCCCCCTCCGCCTTGTTCACGGCGATGAGGTCGGCGAGTTCCAGCACGCCCTTCTTGATGCCCTGCAGCTCGTCGCCGGCGCCGGGCAGCATGAGCACGACGAAGACGTCCGTCATCTCGGCGACCGTGGTCTCGGACTGGCCGATGCCGACCGTCTCGACCAGCACCACGTCGAACCCCGCCGCCTCGCACAGGAGCATGGTCTCGCGTGTCTTGGCGCCGACGCCGCCGAGCGTGCCCGAGGAGGGCGAGGGCCGGATAAAGGCGTTCTCGTCGGCCGACAGCCGCGCCATGCGGGTCTTGTCGCCGAGGATCGAGCCGCCGGTGCGGGAGGAGGAGGGATCGACCGCCAGCACCGCCACGCGGTGGCCGGCGGCGGTGAGGTTGGACCCCAGCGTGTCGATGGTCGTCGACTTTCCCACGCCCGGCACGCCGGTGACGCCGACGCGGACCGCGCCGCCGGTGCGCGGCAGGAGCCGCTGCACGAGGTCGCGGGCGGCGGCCTGGTGGTCGGCGCGCCGCGATTCGACGAGCGTGATGGCACGCGCCAGCGCCGCGCGGTCGCCCGCCACGAGGCGGCCGGCGAGATCGTCGAGGTCGAGGGGCCGGGCGGGACTCATCGTGCCCGAGGCTTACGCGCCGGGGCGGCTGGCGGCAACCGGTGCGAAGGTCGGTGGGGCCGCGGGAGCGCGGCGCGTCCTTCGAGACGGCCGCTGCGCGGCCTCCACACGGGATGAGGCGACGGAGGGTGGCCCGTTCGGGAAGGGCTATCCGCGCCACCACCGCACGGCCCACCACCCCACCGCCGCCGACCCGGCGAGCCACAGCGCAATGATCACGGCGGCTCCCGCCCGGCTCACCGGCCTTCCCTCCCGGCGGGCCGCCTCGGCGCGGCATTCGGCCATGATGGAAGGGGGCACGAGGCGGACGGCGAGCCAGATGCCGAGCGGGACGATGACGAGGTCGTCGAGCAATCCGAGGACCGGCACCGCGTCGGGGATGAGGTCGATCGGGCTCAGGGCATAGGCCGCGACGATCGCGGCGACGGCCTTGGCCGGCCAAGGCACGCGCGGGTCCCGGGCTGCCATCCAGAGCGCGACGACCTCGCGCTTCAGGCCGCGCGCCCAGTCCTTCAGCCGCGCGAGGAGGCCCGCCACGGCACGCGCCCCGCCATCACGGCCGGCGTCAGAACGCCTTGAAGGTGATGATGGTGTGGGTGTCCATGATGTCGGGGATCACCTGGACCTTCTGGCCGACGAAGTGGCCGATGTCGACGTTGTCGTCGACATGGAACTTGGCGAGGATGTCGTAGGTGCCGGCGGTCGAGTAGATCTCGGAGGCGATCTCGGCGTCCGCGAGGCGGCTCGCCACCTCGTAGGTCTTGCCCAGCTTGCACTTGATCTCGACGAAGAAGGTCTGCATCGCACCGGTCCGTTGGTCATCTGTCGGCGGGGACAATAGGGCGAAGGGTCCGGACTGTCACGGGCGGGTGCATCACCAATGGGCCTGCGAAGGGCTCACGCCGACAAAGGGCGAAAGGCCTTCCTCCCCCTTGTGGGGAGGGATTGAGGGTTGGGGTACGCGGCATCGCGATACCGGCCCATCCCGCCGCGCGGAACCGCACTCTCTCGGCGGGGCGAAGACCCCCACTCCTGCCCCTCCCCACAAGGGGGAGGGGTACCGTGCTGGCGCCGTCGGCGATCGCGGTCCCCCGGACGCTACGGCAGCCCGGCCTGTTCCGCCAGTTGCGCCAAGCGGCGTGTCATGGCGGACCCGGGGTCGGCGAGCGGGGCGATGACGGTGAAGTGGTTCTCGCCCTCGACGGCCTCGTAGCGCGTACGCACGCCGCCGGCGCCCCAGCGCTCGGCGATCTCGCGGCTCTGGCGCAGGTACTCGGCGCTTTCCGTCCCGCCCACCACTGCGTCGAGCACCAGCCCCCGGGGCGGCGTCCAGGTGACGGGCGACAGGCGCACGGCCTCTTCCGGCGTGAGGCCGAAGGTGGCGTTCATGCCGGTGTGGACGAGCGGGGCCAAGTCGAAGAGGCCGGACAGCGCGTAGGCGGCCCTTACGAGGTGCGGCGGCAGGTCCGGCGCCAGCGCCGGCCAGTCCGTCGCCAGCATGCAGGCGGCGAGGTGCCCGCCCGCGGAGTGGCCTGCCACCGTGAGCGGCTTCTCGAACCGGCGCCACGCGAAGGCGCAGGCCTGCCGGATCTCGTCGACGATGGTGCCGATGCCCACGGCCGGGCAAAGGTCGTAGCTCGGAATGACAACGGTGATCCCGCGCGCCGCGAGGCCGCGCGCCATGTGGGTGAAGAAGGAACGGTCGAGCGCCATCCAGTAGCCGCCATGGACGAAGAGCGCGACCGGCCCGCTGCCGTCGCCGACGACGTCGAGTTCCATGCGCGGGCCGTCGCCGTAGCGCAGCCCCCATGTCCCTTTCGCGACCTGGCGATAGGCCGCCGCGTCGCGCTGCCAGCCCTCGATATGGGCGGGGTGCTCGGGCACGCGGGCCCGGTTGTTGTACTCGGCGTCGTAGTCGATGGGCGGCATGGGAAGCGGTCTCCTGGGCGCAGTGTAGAGCCGGGCCGTGGCCGCGTCAGCAGGGAGCGGGCGTCCGGCGCACGCGCGCCTCGTGCGATGCGTTTGCCTTGGGCGGCGCGAGGCATTATGCCCGCGGCCGGTCCGGCCCTCGCGCCGCATGATGAAGGAACTGCCATGGACAATCCGGTCCTCGTCGAGGTGCTGCGCGCGGACGTGGTCGAATCGCGCCACAGGGGCTCGGTCGCGGTGGTCGACGAGACCGGCGCGGTGGTGCTGGCGCTCGGCGACGTCGAGCGGCCGGTGTTCCCGCGGTCGGCGGTCAAGGCGCTGCAGGCACTGCCGCTGGTGGAGAGCGGCGCGGCAGACCGGTACGGCCTCGATCCGGCCGAGCTGGCGCTGGCCTGCTCCTCGCACAGCGGCGAGCCGGCCCATGCGGCCGCCGCCGCGGCGATGCTGGACAAGGCGGGCCGCACGCCGGGCTGCCTCGAGTGCGGCGCCCACTGGCCGCTCAACGAGAGCGCAGGCCGCCACCTCGCGTCCGAGGGGCAGGCACCGACGGCGCTGCACAACAACTGTTCCGGCAAGCATGCCGGCTTCGTCTGCCTCGCCTGCGGCACCGGCGCCGACCCGGCCGGCTATGTCGGCCCGGACCACGCGGTGCAGAAGGCGGTGAAGCGGGCCGTCGAGGACATGACCGGCGTGCGGCTGGAGACGGCGCTGCGCGGCGTCGACGGCTGCTCGATCCCCACCTACGCGACGCCGCTGGTGGCGCTGGCCCGCGCATTTGCCCGGTTCGGCTCCGGCGTCGGGATCCCGGCCGACCGGGCCGCCGCGGCGGCGCGGCTGCGCGCGGCGGTGGCTGCGCACCCCTTCATGGTGGCCGGCACAGACCGGTTTGATACGCGGCTGATGACGGCGCTGGGAGACCGCGTCTTCTCCAAGACCGGCGCCGAGGGAGTCTACTGTGCGGCCCTACCCGGGCAGGGCCTCGGCATCGCGCTGAAGTGCGACGACGGGCAGACGCGGGCCGCCGAGGTGATGCTCGCCGCCCTCGTGCGCCGCTTCCTGCCGCTCGCCGGCGCCGACGCCACCGCCCTGGACGCGATGGTCGAGCCGACGCTGCGCAACTGGCGCGGGATCGACGTGGGCCGGCTCAGGCCGGCAGGTGTTCTGGCCGGCTGAGCGCGGCGAGGCCGTCCATCACGGCCTGCCCCAGCGGGGACGGCAGCGCGTCGAGCGGCCACCAGCGCACGGCGGCGTGCTTCTCCGGCTCCCTGTTCACCGGATCGCCCGCGACGATCGTGGCGCAGTAGACGGGCGAGACCCAGTGGTGATCCTCGCCGATCAGTTCGGAGAGGCACAGCAGCGGGCCGACCGCGATCCCGATGTCGAGTTCCTCGGAGATTTCGCGGGCCACCGCTTCCGCCGCGCGCTCCCCGGCGTCGACCTTGCCGCCCGGCAGGTTCCAGCATCCCAGCTCCGGCGCGCGCAGGCGGTGGACGAGGAGGACGCGGCCGTCCTCTTCGATCCACGCGCCGCAGCCGACGCCGGGTGCGGCGCTCATGCCGCCAGCGCGGCGAGGATCCGCGCCCAGGAGCGGATGCCCTTGTGGAAGCTCTTGAGGTCGTACTTCTCGTTCGGCGAGTGCACGCGGTCATCGTCGAGCCCGAAGCCGACGAGGAGCGAGTCGAGGCCCAGCGTGCGCTTGAAATCCCCGACGATGGGGATCGACCCGCCCGACCCGATGGTCACCGGGGCGACGCCCCACTCGTCGTGCAGCGCCGCCTGCGCCTTCACGAGCGCGGGCATGTCGAAGGGCAGCCGGATGGCGCGCGAGCCCTTGTGACGGATGAACTCCACCGTGCAGTCGGCCGGGATGCGCGCCCGCACATGCTTCTCCAGCGCGGCGCTCACCTTGGCGGGATCCTGGTCCCCGACCAGGCGGAACGAGATCTTGGCGGAGGCCTGCGCGGCGATGACCGTCTTCGTCCCCTCCCCCGTGTAGCCGCCCCAGATGCCATTGACGTCGCAGGTGGGACGGGACTGGATCTGCTCGATCAGCATCCGCCCCTTCTCGCCGACCGAGTGCTTCAGCCCGACCGTGCCGAGGAACTGCTCCTCGGTGAGGTCGAGGCCCTTCCACTGCTCCAGCACCTGCGTCGGGGTTTCCGGCACGCCCTCGTAGAAGCCCTCCAGCGTGATGCGGCCGTCGGCGTCGTGCAGGTCGGCGATGATCCGCGCCAGCACGCGGACAGGGTTAGCGGCGGCGCCGCCGAAGAGACCGGAGTGAAGGTCGCGGTCGGCGCACTTCACGGTGATCTCCTCGTAGACCATGCCGCGCAGGGACGAGGTGATGGCCGGGGTGTCTGCGTCCCACATGCCGGTGTCGCAGACGAGCGCCACGTCAGCCTTCAGGTCGTCGCGGTGTTTGGCGACGAACTCCGGCAGGTCCTTGGAGCCGTTCTCCTCGGCCCCCTCGATCAGCAGGGTGATGCCGACCGGCAGCGCGCCCGTCACAGCCTTCCAGGCGCGGCAGGCCTCGACGAAGGTCATGAGCTGGCCCTTGTCGTCGCAGGCGCCGCGGGCCGAGATGACCCGCCGGCCGTCCGGCAGCGTCGCGAGGCGCGGCTCGAAGGGCGGCGTCTCCCAGAGATTCAGCGGATCGACCGGCTGCACGTCGTAATGCCCGTAGAACAGCACGTGCGGCGCGCCGGCCTTCGGCGCATGACCGACCACGGCCGGGTGGCCGCCCGTCTCGCGCGGCGACGCGTCGGCGAATCCCAGCCCGCGCAGGTCGGCCGACAGCCACTCCGCCGCCTTCCGGCACTCCGCCGCGTAGGCGCTGTCGGTGGAGATGGAGGGGATGCGGAGGAAGTCGAACAGGCGGGCGAGCGAGGCATCGAGATCGGCGTCGATGCGGGCGAGGACGGCGTCGAGGTGGGACATGCGGAGGACTCGGCAGGGATGCGGAAGGAGAGCGCGGAGCATAGCCCCGGCGCCGGGGGGTGCAAGGATGCCGGCATCCGCACGCTCGGACGGATTGCGCGCGCAGACGCGCCAAGCCAACGCCGCTGCGGACATCGCGCGGCGGGGCATCCGGCGAGACGGTCGCGCAGGGAGGGCCGGTGTCGCGGGCGCCCCGGCGCCCGCCGTTACTTCAGGCTTCCCAGCACGCCGCGCAGGATGGCCTTTCCGATCTGGGTGCCGACGGTGCGGGCCGCGGAGGAGGCAGCGTTGTTGATGACGCGCTCCGTCACCGTCATGCGGCCGCGCTTGCCGGAGCCGCCGCCGAGGATGCTGCCGAGGATCGAGCCGAAGATGTCGCCGGCGCCGCTGCCGGCGGAAGCCTCCTGAGGCGCCTGGCCGGGACCCGCCTTGCCGGGCGGGGCCTGGCCGGGCTGGGGCGTCGCCAGCTGGCGGCGCTTCATCAGGATCTCGTAGGCGGACTCGTTGTCGACGGCGCGATCGTAGCGTCCGCGCAGCGGGCTCGACGCGATGACCTGCCGGCGCTCCTCGGGGGTCAGCGGTCCGACGCGCGCCTGCGGCGGCCGGATCAGCGCGCGCTCGACGATCTCGGGAATGCCCTTGCCCTCCAGCATGGAGACCAGCGCCTCGCCGACGCCGAGCTGGGTGATGACCTCCTCGGTCTTCAGCTTGGGGTTCTGGCGGAAGGTCGTGGCTGCCGCCTTCACCGCCTTCTGGTCGCGCGGCGTGAACGCGCGCAGCGCGTGCTGCACGCGGTTGCCGAGCTGCGCGAGAACGGTGTCCGGCACGTCGAGCGGGTTCTGCGTGACGAAGTAGACGCCGACGCCCTTCGAGCGGATGAGCCGCACCACCTGCTCCACCGCCTCCAGCAGCGCCTTGGGCGCGTTGTTGAAGAGCAGGTGCGCCTCGTCGAAGAAGAAGACGAGCTTCGGCTTGTCCGGATCGCCCACCTCGGGCAGCCGCTCGAACAGGTCCGACAGCATCCAGAGCAGGAACGTCGCGTAGAGGCGCGGGCTGCCCATCAGCTTGTCGGCGGCGAGGATGTTGATGATGCCGCGCCCGTCCTCGACCTTCATGAAGTCGTTGAGGTCGAGCGACGGCTCGCCGAAGAACTTGTTGGCGCCCTGGTTCTCGAGCACGAGCAGCTGACGCAGGATCGAGCCCACCGTGGCGTCCGCGACGTTCCCGTACTGCGTCGCCATCGGCTTCAGGCCGTCGTCCTTGGTGAGCTCGTTGAGGAGCAGGCGCAGGTCCTTCATGTCGATGAGCGGCAGCTGCTGCTCGTCGGCGATGCGGAAGGCGATGTTGAGCACGCCCTCCTGCGTGTCGTTGAGCTCCAGAAGGCGCGCCATCAGCAGCGGGCCCATCTCCAGCACGGTCGTTCGCACCGGGTGGCCCTGGTCGCCGAAGAGGTCCCAGAAGACGACCGGGAACTGGTCCGGCTGGTAGGCGTAGCCCATCTCCTTCGCGCGCTTGACGAAGTGCTCCTTGGGCTCGCCCATCGCCGCGATGCCGGAGAGGTCGCCCTTGACGTCGGCCGCGAAGACCGGGACGCCGGCGGCCGAGAAGCCCTCGGCGAGAACCTGCAGGGTCACGGTCTTGCCCGTGCCCGTTGCGCCCGTGATGAGACCGTGGCGGTTGGCCAGGCGAAGGTTCAGCACCTCCGGCTTGCCGCTCTTCCCGATCAGGATCGTCCCCGCGTCAGCCATGCCGTCTCGTCCCTCTGCGCCGCCGTCGACCCGCGAGTTATAGGCGGGCCGCTGTGTCCTTTCCACATCGCCGCGCCGGCTCCGTGGTTCCCGCGCGCGAATCGCATGTGTCGTCGCTTGAGTTTCGGCGCCAGCCATGAATGATGACGTTAATCAAGCTTAAATCCGCAAGGCGGGTGTAGGATTTAGTCTGATGGATGAGTTGATCGCGAAGATCGCGGACGTGACGGGCCTGGATCCGGCCACCGCGAGGCAGGCCGTCGGGATCGTGCTGGCGTTCCTGCAGAAGGAGGCGCCGGCCGACGACATCGCCGCGTTGTTCGCCGCGATGCCCGGCGCCGCCGAGGTCGCGGCCGAGGCCTCGCCCGGCGGCGGCGGCATCATGGGCGCGATCGGAGGGTTCATGCCGGGCGGCGGACTCATGGCGCTCGCCGGGCAGCTGACCTCCGCGGGGCTCTCCATGGACCAGATGCAGGACCTGGGACGGACGCTCTTCGCCCATGGCCGCGAGGCGGCCGGCGAGGACGTGATGGGGTCGATCGTCGGGGCCGTGCCCGGCCTCGGCCAGTTTGTCTGACGCCGACAGGGGGCGTTGCGCTACCGGGATCAGAACCCGCACAGGGCGATCCCGTCGGACAGGAGGGACTTCGCATGTCGTCTTATCCCATCGCCAGCATCGAGGGCATCGGCCCTGCCTTTGCGGCGAAACTGAAGGCCGCGGGCATCAAGTCCACCGGGGACCTTCTCGTGCGCGGCAAGGATCCGAAGGGCCGCAAGGAGATCGCCACGGCGACCGGCCTCGACGAGAGCCGGATCCTGAAGTGGACCAACATGGCCGACCTCATGCGCATCAAGGGCGTGGGCGAGGAATACTCGGAGCTCCTCGAGGCCGCCGGCGTCGACACCGTCAAGGAGCTGCGCAACCGCAACGCCGCGAACCTCGCCAAGGCGATGAGCGAGGCGAACGCGAAGAAGAAGCTCGTCCGCCTGCTGCCCAGCGAGAAGATCGTCCTCAAATGGGTGGCCATGGCGAAGGAGCTGCCTCCCGCCATCACCTACTGAGCGGCGAGCCGCGGGCCCTGCCGGCTCCGCCCGGAGCCGGTGCCCTCCTCGTCACCGCTTCCTCCTTCATTCCCGGACCTGTCCTGCGACGGCACACCCCGCGGGGAGAGAGCCGCTTGCTCGCGGGTCAGCACGTCTCCAGCTGGCGCGCACAGACACGGGCCACCCAGCCCGTGCCGAACTCCGTCTCGGCCTGCACCCATTGCCCCTTGCACGCGAGGAAGCGGCGCACGGCGATGCCGTCGGGCGAGATCGGAAAGCCGCCCCGCATGCCCCGCAGCGGCGCGACGACCCTGGCCGTCGGCGAGGGTGCCGCGCGAAGGGCATCGGCCGCGAGGGTGCCCTTGATGCTGTCAGCGGGCACCCACCCCTCGCCGCGGAACCACGTCGCCGACTGGCGCGCAAAGGCGTCGTCGGCCTCGGCCGGGAAGTAGGCGCTGCCGATGCGAAACCACCCCGGGCTGTAGCCCGTGACGCGCACCAGCACGGCGACCTCGTCGACGCCCACCACCCGAGGCGGCGGCAACCGCGCCAGCACGGCCGAATCCGCCTTCGGCTCGTAGCGGACGGAGAGGCCGAAATGGCCGCGGTCGACCGACCAGCCGCTGAAGTCGCAGGCGACGACCCCGCCGGCGGTCCGTGGCGGCGCGCTGCGCGCCGACTGGGCCATGGCGATGGCGGGAACCGTCAGGACCCCCATCGCCAGGGCGAACCCGCTGACAGCGGGGCCGCGTCCCCGCCGGCGGTTCGGTCGCGCCCCTCCGACCTTCGTGTCCGCCGCCACTGTCCCCGCCCTGCGATGCATTGCCCAGCCCCCGTCAGCCGAACGGAGGGTGGCGCATTTCGGCGTCTTGGTGCAATGGTCCGCCTGTCCGGACCGCGCGATGCGGCGACGGGCCGCTCCGTCCCGAACGGAGCCGCAGAGAACGCGACGAACGGCGGGAGACATCATGCCTGACCTCTCCTTCGCGTCGGACTTTCCGCAGCCGACGAGAGAGCAGTGGCTGAAGCTGGTGGAGGGCGTGCTCAAGGGCGCCGCCTTCGACAAGGTCCTCGTCGGCACGACGGCCGACGGTCTGCGCATCGAGCCGCTCTACGGCAAGGCCGAGGGCGCCTCCCCGGTCATCGGCCGTACGCCGGGGGCGCCGTGGCAGCTGCTGGCCCGCATCGACCATCCTGACGCGAAGACCGCCAACGCGCAGGCCCTGCACGACCTCGAGAACGGCGCCACCGGGCTGCACCTCGTCTTCGCCGGCAGCGTCGGCGCCCATGGCTTCGGACTGCCGGACGGCTCGACGCAGACCGTCGAGACGGCCCTTGATGGCGTCGTGCTCGACGCCGGCATCCGGCTCGAGATCGACCTTTCGATGCAGACGAAGGACGCCGCCGAGGCCGTGATGGCGCTGGTGGAGCGCCGCAAGCTCGATCCGGCCGCCTGCGCCATCGCCTTCGGCTACGATCCGATGGGGCAGATGGCGCTCCACGGCGGTGCGCCGATCGACTGGCCGACGCTGGCGCCGATGTTCGGGGCGCTGGGCAGGGCGATCCTCGACCGGGGCTTCGGCGGAAGCGTGTGCAGCGCCGACGGGCGGCTGGTCCATTCCGCCGGCGGCACGGAGGCGCAGGAGTTGGCCTTCACGATCGCCTCCGCCCTCGCCTACTGGCGCGCGCTGGAAGCGGCCGGCGTCCCGGCGGAGGCGGGTCGCGCCGCCATCGGATTCCGGCTCGCGGCGGACGCCGACCAGTTCATGACCATGGCCAAGCTGCGCGCCCTGCGCCGGCTCTGGGCGCATGTCGAGACGAGCGCGGGGCTCGCGCCGCGGCCGATCCGGCTGGAGGCCGAGACGGCGTGGCGCATGATGACCCGGCGGGACCCGTGGGTGAACCTGCTGCGCACGACGGTGGCGGTGTTCGCCGCGGGCGTGGGCGGCGCAGACGCCGTCACCGTGATGCCGTTCACGCAGGCGCTCGGCCTGCCCGATGCCTTCGCCCGGCGCCTCGCCCGCAATACGCAGCTCGTTCTGCTGGAGGAAAGCAACCTCGCCCGGGTCGCCGACCCCGCTGCCGGAGCGGGCGGTATCGAGGCGCTCACCGACCAGCTCGCCGGCAAGGCCTGGGCGCTGGTGCAGGAGATCGAGCGCAAGGGCGGCCTCCATGCGGCGCTGGCGGACGGCTCGTTCCAGACCGGCGTCGTGGCGGCCCGCGAGGCGCGGGCCAAGGCGCTGGCGCGCCGCAAGGAGGCGCTGACGGGCACCAGCGAGTTCCCGCACATTGCAGAGGCCGCCGTCGCCGTGGCGGCGCCGCTGCCGCGCACGGAGGCGCAGGGGTTTGGGCAGTTCCCGCCGCTGGCCCCGATGCGGCTCGCAGAGCCCTACGAAGCCCTGCGCGACCGCGCCGACGCGGCGACCGAGCGGCCGTCCGTCTTCATCGCGACGCTCGGCCCGGTGGCTGACTTCACGGCCCGCGCCACCTTCGTGAAGAACCTCTTCGAGGCCGGCGGCATCGCTGCCCCGGTGGGCGACGGGTTCATGGCCGGCGAGGCGACCGATCTCGGGGCGCTTGTCGCGGCGTACCAGGCATCGGGAGCACGTGTCGCCTGCCTCTGTTCCACCGACGCGCGTTATGCCGTCGAGGCTGCTGCGGCAGCGCGGGCCCTGAAAGCTGCGGGCTGCACCCGGCTGTGGCTCGCCGGGCGCGCCGGCGAGATGGAGGCTGCACTGCGCGAGGCGGGCGTCGACGGCTTCGTCTTCGCCGGCTGCGACGTGCTGGCGACGCTGTCGGAGGCTCATGCTACGCTGGGACTGGAGTGAGGCGATGAGCACGAGCCGCATCCCCGACTTTTCCGCGATCCCCTTTGCCCCGGCCGGCGTGCCCGCGCCCGAGGGCGCCGCGGAGGCCTGGCTGACGCCGGAAGGCATCCCGGTGAAGCCGGTCTACGCCGAGGCGGACCGCGCCGGCCTCGACTTCGTCGACGGCTTCCCCGGCGTGGCGCCCTATGTGCGCGGCCCCTACCCAACGATGTACGTCAACCAGCCGTGGACCGTGCGCCAGTACGCCGGGTTCTCGACAGCGGAAGATTCAAACGCCTTCTACCGCCGCAACCTCGCGGCCGGCCAGAAGGGCCTGTCGGTGGCCTTCGACCTCGCCACGCATCGCGGCTACGACAGCGACCACCCGCGCGTCGCGGGCGACGTCGGCATGGCGGGCGTCGCCATCGACTCGATCTACGACATGCGCACGCTCTTCTCGGGGATTCCCCTCGACCAGATGAGCGTGTCGATGACCATGAACGGCGCCGTGCTGCCGGTGCTGGCGCTCTACATCGTGGCGGCGGAGGAGCAGGGCGTGCCGCCCGAAAAGCTCTCCGGGACCATCCAGAACGACATCCTCAAGGAGTTCATGGTCCGCAACACCTACATCTACCCGCCGGCGCCCTCGATGCGGATCATCTCCGACATCTTCGCCTTCACCTCGCAGCGGATGCCGAAGTTCAACTCGATCTCGATCTCCGGCTACCACATGCAGGAGGCCGGGGCGACGCAGGACCTCGAGCTCGCCTACACCCTTGCCGACGGCGTCGAGTACATCCGCGCCGGCATCGCGGCGGGGCTCGACGTCGACCGCTTCGCCCCGCGGCTCAGCTTCTTCTGGGCCATCGGCATGAACTTCTTCATGGAGGTGGCCAAGCTGCGCGCGGCGCGCCTGCTGTGGGCGAAGCTCGTGAAGCAATTCGAGCCGAAGAGCGAGAAGTCGCTGCCGCTGCGCACGCACTCGCAGACGTCCGGCTGGTCGCTGACCGCCCAGGACGTGTTCAACAACGTGGTGCGCACGCAGATCGAGGCGATGGCGGCGACGCAGGGCCACACGCAGTCGCTGCACACCAACGCGCTCGACGAGGCGCTGGCGCTGCCGACCGACTTCTCGGCGCGCATCGCGCGCAACACGCAGCTCTTCCTGCAGCAGGAGAGCGGCACGACGCGCATCATCGACCCCTGGGGCGGCAGCTTCTACGTGGAGCGGCTGACGCAGGAGCTTGCGGCCAAGGCGTGGGCGCACATCCAGGAGGTCGAGGAACTGGGCGGCATGGCGAAAGCCATCGAGGCCGGCATCCCGAAGCTGCGCATCGAGGAGGCGGCCGCGAAGACGCAGGCACGCATCGACAACCGGACGCAGACCGTCGTCGGCGTGAACAAGTACCGCCCGACCGAGGAGACGCCGATCGACGTGCTCAAGGTCGACAACTCCGCCGTCCGGACGCAACAGCTGGACAAGCTGGCGCGCCTGAAGGCCGAGCGTGACCCGGCCGCGGTCGAGACGGCGCTGGCCGCGCTGACCGAGGGGGCGCGGGGCAACGGCAACCTGCTGGCGCTCGCCATCGACGCCGCCCGGGCCAAGGCCACCGTGGGCGAGATCTCGCTGGCGCTGGAGACCGTGTTCGGCCGCCACCGCGCCGAGATCCGCTCCATCTCCGGCGTCTACAAGCGGGAGGTCGGGACCATGTCCGACAGCGTCGCGCGGGTGCAACGCCTGGTGGAGGCGTTCGAGGAGGCCGACGGGCGGCGCCCGCGCATCCTCGTCGCCAAGATGGGGCAGGACGGCCACGACCGCGGCCAGAAGGTGATCGCCTCGGCCTTCGCCGACCTCGGCTTCGACGTCGACATCGGCCCGCTGTTCGCCACGCCCGGCGAGGCGGCGAGGCAGGCGGTCGAGAACGACGTGCACATCGTCGGCGTGTCGTCGCTGGCGGCCGGGCACCTGACCCTCGTGCCGGAGCTCCGCGCGGAACTGGAGAAGGCGGGCCGGCCGGACATCATGATCGTGGTGGGCGGCGTGATTCCGCCGCAGGACTTCGAGGCGCTGCGCACGGCGGGCGCCTCGGCGATCTTCCCGCCGGGGACCGTCATCGCCGACGCTGCCGCCGGCCTCATCGAGGAGTTGAACCGGCGCCTCGGTTACGCGCAGAAGGACGCGGCCGAGTAGCGCCGTCCGCTGCCCTGTCCCGCACGGCGGTCAGATGTCGCCGAGCCTCGGCGAGAAGCCCGGCACCGCCGGGTGGGAGAGGACGTCGCCCTCGCCGAGCGTCAGGCGCTCGACCCAGGTGCCGTGTTCGCGCGGCCCGCGATGGACGAAGGCGCGCCGCCTGCGGGCGTCGATGACCCACAACTCCCGCACGCCGTATCGAGCGGAGAGGAGCGCCTTGACGCCGCGGTCGCAGGCATGATCAAGCGAAGCATGGTGCGTCGCCGCGTCGAAACGACCTCCATTTCGCCACTCTTGTGCACGAGGTAGCATCATCTTGGTCCGCCAACCGGTTCCCACTTGGCGGGATGATGCTCATGTCCGGTTGAAAGCCACCATGCTCCGGTTGCGTTCGATGCTGGCTGCGTTCCTCCTCGTCTTCATCCTGCCCCTCGCCGCCCACGCCGTCTGGTGGTCCGGCCAGGATCGGCCGCGCTCCTGGTCGTCGGCCAACTGGGGCTCGGCGGGCCTGCTGCCGCCGCCTGCCGCGAAGCCGGAGGCGATGGTGCACGTCTACGCGGCGCGCGTGGGACGGTGGCGGGGCATCTTCGCCCACCACACCTGGATCGTGGTGAAGGAGAAGGACGGCGCCCGCTACACCCGCTACGACAAGGTGGGCTGGGGCTCGCCGGTGCGCACCGACAACTGGGCGCCCGACGCGCGCTGGTTCGGGCAGGTGCCGGACCTCGTCGCGGCCATCGAGGGGCCGGCGGCGGAGGCGATGATCCCGCGGGTGCGGGCCGCGGTGGCCTCCTACCCCTATGCCGGGATGGGCCAGTACGCGCCCTGGCCCGGTCCGAACTCCAACACCTTCGTCGCCCACGTCGTCGCGGCCATCCCCGAGGCCGGCATCGCCCTGCCGCCGACGGCGCTCGGCAAAGACTTCCGGACCGACGGTTATCCCGGTGGCCGCTTCGCGGGCCTGACGCCGACACGAACCGGCGTGCAGGTCGATCTCGGCGGACTGCTGGGACTGACGGTGGCGTGGATCGAGGGGGTGGAGATGAACGTGCTGGGCCTCGTCGCCGGCGTCGACATTCGTCGTCCGGCGCTGAAGCTGCCCGGCTTCGGGCGGATCGGGATGCCGTCGGACCCGCTGGTCGGCACCGCCACGGCGGCCGACGGCGTCACCCGCTGATCCCCGTCAGGCGACTTTCGCGCCCAGCACCGCCGGCGTGACCTTGCACGCCACCCGGTGATCCTGACCCACATCCACCAGCGGAGGCCGGCCCGTCAGGCAGGCCGACAAGGCCAGCGGGCAGCGCGGATTGAAGTGGCAGCCCGGCGGCGGGTCGAGGGGCGACGGGATTTCGCCCTTCAGGGCCGAGAAAGCGCGCTTGCGGGCATCGAGGCGCGGCACCTCGGCCAGCAGCGCCTGCGTGTAGGGATGGGTCGGCTTGGCAAACAGCGCCTCGGCCGGCGCGAGCTCGACGATGCGACCGAGATACATGACCGCGACACGGTCGGCGATGTGCTCGACGACGCCGAGGTCGTGGCTGACGAAGAGGTAGGTGAGGTCGAGTTCGCGCCGCAGGTCCATGAACAGGTTCAGCACCTGCGCCTGGATCGAGACGTCGAGCGCCGCCACCGCCTCGTCGCAGACGAGGACGCGCGGCTTGACGGCGAGCGCGCGGGCGATGCCGATGCGCGCGCGCTGGCCACCGGAGAACTGGTGCGGATAGCGCCCCATGACAGCCGGGTCGAGGCCGACGCGGCCCAGCATGTCGGCGACGTAGTCGCGCCGGGCCGAGGCCTTCACGAGGCCATGCACGACGGGCGCCTCGCCGACGATCTCCTCGACGCGCATGCGCGGGTTCAGGGAGGCCATCGGGTCCTGGAAGATCATCTGGATGGCAAGGTCGGCGCGCTTGCGCTCCGCCGGCCCCATCTTCGCGACGTCCTGGCCTTCGTAGAGGATCCGTCCCTCGGTCGGCGCCATGATGCCGGCGACCATGCGGCCGAGGGTCGACTTGCCGCAGCCGGATTCGCCGACCAGCCCGACCACCTCGCCCGGCATGATGGCCAGATCGACACCGTCGACCGCGCGCACCACCTGGTCGGACAACCCCGCGCCCATCAGGTTGGCGATGCGTCCGGCGACGTCGACCCGCTTCACGAAGCGCTTCGACACGCCCTCGATGGTGAGGATGGGCGTGCTCATGCGGGCTCCGTCACGGGTACGGACAGCGGATGGTGGCACCGCCAGCGGCGGCCGTCGCCGCCGCGGGTCTCCTGCGGCGCCGCGGTGCGGCAGTCCGCGGCCACGGACGGGCAGCGCGGACCGAAGGCGCAGCCCTCGGGCAGGCGGGCGAGCGAGGGGGTCATGCCGGGGATCTGGCTGAGCTTCTCGCCGCGGCGGTTGCGGCTCGGCACGGAACCGATGAGGCCGGCGGTGTAGGGGTGGCGCGGCGCGTCGAGGACGCCGTCCACCGGCCCCTCCTCGACAATGCGGCCGGCGTACATGACGGCGACCCGGTCGGCGAGGCCGGCGACCACGGCAAGGTCGTGGGTCACCCACACGAGCGCGGTGCCCGTCTCGGCGCACAGCTGCTGCACCTCGGCGAGGATCTGCGCCTGGATGGTGACATCGAGCGCCGTCGTCGGCTCGTCGGCGACCAGCAGTTCGGGCCCGTGCAGCAGCGCGATGGCGATGGCGACGCGCTGGCGCATTCCGCCGGAGAACTGGTGCGGGTAGGAGAGCAGGCGCTCGTTCGGCGAGGGGATGCCGACCCGCGCCAGCGCCTTCGCCGCCCGCTCGCGCGCCGCCTTGTCGGACACCTTCTCGTGCGCCTGGATGGCCTCGATCATCTGCGTGTCGACGCGCAGCACCGGGTTCAGCGTCGTCATCGGATCCTGGAAGATCATGGCGACGTGGCGCCCGCGCAGCTTGCGCAGTTCCGCCTCCGGCAGGCCGACGAGCTCGCGCCCCTGGAAGCGGATGGAGCCGCCGGCGATGCGTCCCGGGGGATCGATGAGCCCGAGCACGGCGAGCCCGGTCACGGACTTGCCCGACCCCGACTCGCCGACGAGGCCGAGAACCTCGCCACGGCCGACCGAGAGGCTGACGCCGTCCACCGCGCGGACGAGCCCGTCGCGGGTGGAGAAGGTGACGGCGAGGTCCCTGATCTCCAGGACCGGTGGCGCTTGGACGGGCGTCACTTGCTGAGCCTCGGGTTGAGCACGTCGCGCAGCCGGTCGCCGACGAGGTTGATGGCGACGATGGCGACGACGAGGGCCACGCCCGGGTAGGTCGAGATCCAGTACTTGCCGGAGAGCAGGTAGTCGTAGCCGTTCTTGATGAGCAGGCCGAGGGACGGTTCCGTCACCGGCACGCCGACGCCGAGGAAGGACAGCGTCGCCTCGAGCGCGATCGCGTGGGCGACCTGCACGGTCGCCACGACGATCAGCGGCGGCAGGCAGTTCGGCAGCAGGTGGCGGAAGACGATGCGGCTCTTGGGCAGCGCGAGGCAGCGGGCCGCCTCGATGTACTCGCGGTTGCGCTCGACCAGCGCGTTGCCGCGCACGGTGCGCGCGTAGTACGCCCACTGCACCACGACCAGCGCGATAATGACCTTGTCGATGCCGCGGCCGAAGGCGGCGAGCAGCACGAGCGCGATCAGGATCGACGGGAAGGACAATTGCAGGTCGACGAGACGCATCACCGCGTTCTCGACCCGCCCGCCGGCATAGGCGGCGGCGACACCCACCGAGGCGCCGATGGTGCAGGCGAGCACCGTCGAGGTCACCGCCACGAAGAGCGAGATGCGCAGCCCGTAGAGGATGGCCGAGAGCATGTCGCGGCCCTGCTCGTCGGTGCCGAGGTGGTAGACGTAGCCCGCCGCCGCCTTCGATCCCGGCGGAAGCGTGCCGTCCATGATGTCGAGCTGCGCGAGGTCGTAGGGGTTCTGCGGCGCAAGCCACGGCGCGAAGATGGCCGCCATCACGAGGGCGAGCAGCAGGAGCACGCCGAACCACGCGAGCGGCGTGTCGAAGTACTCGCTCACGCGGCGGCGCAGGAGGCTCTCGCCGCGCTCGACCGAGGGCGGCGCGACGGCAACGGGCTGGCGCAAGACGTCGGTCATGGCTGCGTCCTCACGCCTTGGCCTCGGCAAGCCGCACCCGGGGATCGAGGGCGGCGTAGATGAGGTCGACGACGAAGTTGATGACGACGAAGAGGACCACCACGAGCATCAGGTAGGCGACGATCACCGGCCGGTCGAGCCGGCCGATCGAGTCGATCAGCAGCTTGCCCATCCCCGGATAGGCGAACACCGTCT
This sequence comes from Alsobacter sp. R-9, assembly GCF_054612375.1. NCBI lineage: Bacteria > Pseudomonadati > Pseudomonadota > Alphaproteobacteria > Hyphomicrobiales > Alsobacteraceae > Alsobacter > Alsobacter sp. R-9. Next base: position 39,027 of record NZ_JBTSWJ010000018.1, read on the forward strand.
CGGTGACGACGGCAAAGGCGATCATGCCGCCGAGCTCGAGGCCGAGCACGGTGACGATGGGGATCATGATCGCCTTCAGCACGTGCACCATGACGATGCGGGTCGGCGACAGGCCCTTGGCGCGGGCGAAGCGGACGTAGTCCTGCAGCATGACCTCGCGCGTTCCCGCGCGGGCGAGGCGGATCACCAGCGCCGCCTTGTAGAGGGCCAGCGTGAAGGCTGGGAGAATGAGGTAGCGAAGCCCCTCCCAGGTCAGGAAGCTGACCTTGATGCCGAGAATGTCCGTCGTCGGTCCCCGGCCGCCGGACGGCAGCCACTTCAACTGCACGGCGAAGAACAGGATCAGCATCAGGCCGATCCAGAAGTTCGGCAGGGAGAAGCCGAGGATCGAGCCGCCCATGATGCTGCGGCCGACGATGCCGTTGGGATAGAGGCCGGCGATGACACCGAGCGGGATGCCGATGGCGATGGAGAACACGAGCGCCAGCAGCGCCAGTTCCATCGTCGCCGGCATGCGCTGGAGGATCAGCTTGAGCGCCGGCTCGTTGAACACGAAGGAGCGGCCGAGGTCGCCGTGCAGGCTGTTCCAGACGAAAAGGCCGAACTGCTCCCACAGCGGCTTGTCGAGGCCGAGCCGGGCGGCGATCTCGGCCATCTCCTTCTGGTCGGCGTTGGGGTTGGCGAGCACGTCGACCGGATTGCCGATCATGTAGATCGACACGAAGACGATCGTCGCCATCACCGCCACGACGAGTGCCGCCTGCCCGAGACGCCGGATGAAATAAACGAGCATGGCCGCCCTCCCCGCGGGGTCCCTGAAGGGACCGTGCCGCCGGCGCGCCGAAGCGCGCCGGCGCCCGCACTTACTTCGGCTTCACCTCGTAGGCCAGCGTGTACTGGTCGACGCGTGCGGCGTAGCTGAGCGCCGGCTTGAAGGCCCAGGGCGTCACCTCGAAGTGCAGCGGGATGATGCCGTAGTCCTCCATGGCCGTCTTCGAGGCCTGCCGCAGCAGATTCTCGCGGGCGGCGTCGTCGATGGTGCCGAGCGCCTTGATCGTCAGCTCGTCGACGGTCTTGTTCGAGTAGCGGCCGCGGTTGGTGTTGCCGAAGCTCGGCGCCGCGTCCTGCGTCGCCACCAGCGCGATGATCGAGTTCGACATCTCGTTGGTGTCGGCGCCCCACCCGGCGAGATAGGCCGAGAAGTCGTACTTGTTGCGCCGGGTGAAGAAGGTCGATGCCGTCATCGAGTCGACGCTGGTGCGGATGCCGATGCGGGTGAGCATCTGCGCCACCGCCTGCGCCACCTTCTCGTCGTTGATGTAGCGGTCGTTCGGCGAGCCGAGCACGAGCTCGAAGCCGTTCGGGTAGCCGGCCTCGGCGAGCAGCTTCTTGGCCGCCTCGGGGTCGAAGCGGTCGGGCTTGCGGTCGGGCGAGGTGCCGAACAGCGGCACGGGCAGGAGTTCGCCGGCCGGGATGGCGACGCCGCCCATGATGCGCTCGACGATGGCGTCGCGGTTGATCGCCTTCGACATCGCCTCGCGGACCCGCTTGTCGAGGAAGGGGTTCTTGCCGTCCGTCCCCTTCACGCCCGGCGTGGTCCAGCCCGCCCCGGTGAACTGGTCGAGGTGGATGTAGATGACGCGGTTGGACAGGCCCTGGATGACCGTGTTGCCCGAGGCCTTGATGCGCTCGAAGTCCTGGATCGGCGGGTTCTCGATCATGTCGACGTCGCCGGCGAGGAGCGCCGCGACGCGCGGGCCGGCCGCCGTCAGGGGCCGGAACGTCACCGTCTTCCAGTGGGGCTTCGCGCCCCAGTAGGCGTCGTTGCGCTCCAGCACGACCTTCGTGCCGCGGGTGTACTCCGCCAGCTTGTAGGCGCCGGTCCCGACCGCCTTGGCCGGGTCGTTGAAGTCCGCCGACTTCGGCGGCGTGCCGAGGCCGGGGCAGCCGCCCTTCTTGAAGGCGAGGTCAGCGCCCGCCCCGAACACCTGCGACGACAGGATGGCCACCGACCCCATGTCGAGCGGCATCAGCGGGTACGGGCCCTTCGTCTTGATCACCAGCGTCAGCGGATCGGGGGCTTCCATGCCCTCGATGCCCTTGGTGGCGATGGTGAAGTTGGAGGGCGAGTTCTCGACCGTGGGGATCCGGCAGACCGAGTAGATCACGTCGCGCGCGGTGAAGTCGGCCCCGTTGGTGAACTTCACGCCCGGGCGAAGCTTGAACTCCCAGGTGTTGTCGTCGACGGAGCGCCACGAGGTGGCGAGGTGGGGCACCGGCTTGCCGTTGGCGTCGTTGGCCACCAGCGATTCGAAGATGTGGCGCCGCAGCGCGTTGTTCTGCCCGACATTGTGGAAGTGCGGGTCGATCGAGGTGGCCTCCGAGGCGACACCGATCCGAAGCTCCTGCGCCAGCGCAGGGGTAGCGCCCACGACGACCGCGAATGCGGCCAGGGCCGCGCGTTTTGACGACATGATGATCCTCCCGCCGCTGTTCGGCCCGATGGCCCGCGGCTCCGTGGCGTCGCAGTCTACGGAGCGCCGCCCGGCGCGCAAGTGCGCCGCGGCCGGCGCCCGCCTACTGCCAAGGTCTCGCCAGCGTTAACGATTCTGAGGCTTGGCCGTCACAGGGGCGGCCAAATCGTGAGAATGCGGCAGCGCGCGCGTTGCAACGCCGGCGGCGGATCGCTAACGGCATGGGGAGGCACATCCGGGGAGGGGGCAGTCGATGGGCGTGCAGGCGGCGTTGCGTGTTTGCGCCTTGCTCTCGGCATTGGCAGTGGCCGGTTGCGGCGCCCCTCGGGGTCTGCTCGACCCCGTGTCCGACATTCCGCCCGGAGCCTCGCCGGTCACGATCTACGTCGCCACCTCGCGTGCCAAGGACGGAGCGGACCCGGCGCTGATGTTCGGCGGGGACCGGTCGAAGGGCGTCAACCACGCGCGCATCGTCGTCTCCGTGCCGCCGGACCACAAGACCGGCGAGCTGGAGCTGCCGTCGCGCCCGCCGGGGAACCCCAAGACCGACTTCGTCACGGCCGAGCGCGACCTCGTCAACTCGGAGGACTTCATCGCCCAGGTGCGCAAGGCGGTGCAGTCGCGGGCGCCGCAGAACCGCGACGTGCTCGTCTTCGTGCACGGCTACAACACCCGCTTCGACGACGCCGTGTACCGCTTTGCGCAGATCGTCCACGACAGCGGGTTCAAGGGCGTGCCGGTGCTGTTCACCTGGCCTTCGAAGGGTGAGCTTCTCGCCTACCCCTACGACCGCGAGAGCGCCGTCTATTCGCGCGACGACCTCGACAACACGCTCACCGCGATCGCCACCAAGACCGGCGCGCGGAAGTTCGACGTGCTGGCCCACTCGATGGGCGGCTTCCTCACCGCCGAGGTGCTGCGGCAGGCCGCGATCCGCGGCAACGGGCGCTACAACGGCAAGCTCGACCAGGCGATGTTCGCCGCGCCCGACATCGACATCGACGTCTTCCGCCGCCAGCTCGAGAAGATCACGACCTCGGGCCTGCCGATCACCGTCTTCGTGTCGAAGGACGACAAGGCGCTCGCCTTCTCGCGCTTCGTCTGGCGCTCCAGCAACCGCGCCGGCGCCTTCATCGTGTCCGATCCGGAGATGGCGCAGCGGCTGGAGCAGCGGCACATCACGGTCATCGACCTCTCGGACGTGAAGTCGTCCGACAGCATGAACCACGGCAAGTTCGCCGCAGCGCCCGGCGTGGTGCAGATGATCGGCGGCCGGCTGGCCGACGACGGCGGAATCAAGGGCCGCGGCCCGACCCTGGGCGAGAGCCTCGTCGTCGTCGGCTCTTCGCTCGGCAACACGGTCGGCGGCGTGGCGGCGGGCGTCGTCGCCGCTCCGGTGAAGGTTCTCGAAGGCAAGGATCCCGTGCCGGCCGTCCTCAAGGAGGAATGACGGCCGAAACCGGCCGTCGTCCCATTTGCGTCACGATCGGGTGTCACTGGCCGGGGCCGCGGTACCGGCGACCCGTGGGATTCACCGTCCATTCACCCTTGCGGGTCCACGGACAGGGTCCGGGCCGTCGCCTGCCGCGGCCGTCCGCGTCCCGAGAGGTTGCCGTGTCCAGCGTCCGTCCTGCCGTCCGCCGTTCCCTTGCCGCCCGTATGGCGATCGTCGCCGCGCTCGGGGTCTCCGGCCTCGGCCTCGCCGGCTGCGCCGGAACGATGGACACCGTCACCGGCTCGACGGGGCTCTTCTCCAAGGCGCAGGCGGCGCAGGGCCGCACGGTGCAGATGTACGTGGCCTCCACGCGCAAGTCTAACCGCGACGCCGGCTCCGGCGAGACGCTGAAGGCGGCCCGATTCTCGTCGACCTCGATCAGCATTCCCCCCGGGCACGAGCCCGGCGTCATCGAGCGTCCCACGATCACGCCGGAAAGCCGCAGCCGCCATTTCACCGTCGTCGGCGACCGCCGGATCGAGCCGGACGCGTTCCAGCAGGACCTCGCCGCGCAGCTCTCCGGCCGGATCGGGCCGAGCCGCGACGTGCTGGTCTTCGTGCACGGCTACAACGTCAGCTACGACGAGGCGCGCTTCCGCCTGGCCCAGATCGTCAACGACGGCGGCTTCACCGGCGTGCCGGTGCTGTTCACATGGCCGTCGCGCAGCCAGATCCTTGCCTATGGCAGCGACAAGGAGAGCGCCACCGCCTCCCGCGACCCGCTGGAGAAGATGCTGCAGGACATCGCCGCGACGCCGGGCGTGGGCCGCGTGCACATCCTCGCCCACTCGATGGGAACGTGGCTGGCCATGGAGGCGCTCCGCCAGAGCGCCATCGCCGGGAAGGCGGACCTCGGCGGGCGCATCGGCGAGGTGATGCTGGCGGCTCCCGACATCGACATCGACGTCTTCCGCGCGCAGATGCAGCGCGTCGGCAGCGCGGCGCGGGTGTCCGTCTTCGCGGCCGCCGACGACCGGGCGCTGTCCGTCTCGTCGAAGCTCGCCGGCTCGCGTACGCGCCTCGGTGCGCTCGACCTCGACAACAAGGACCATGTCAACGAGCTGGCGGGGCTCAACGTGCGCGTCTACGACCTCAAGGGCGCCGGCTCCAGCGACATCTTCCGCCACGGCACCTTCGCGGAGGCGCCGCAGGTGGTGCGCTCCATCGGCGCGCAGCTCGCGGAGGCGCCGCGGGTCGCCGAGCCGCCGGACGCCCAGCAGGCGCAGTCCTACATCGACCCCTCGGTCGCTGCCGCCCGCACCGCCGCGCCGCCCGCGCCGGAGAAGACGACGCCCGTGGAAGCGCAGCCGCTGGCGCCGCTGTAGAGGGCTGACCGGCCAACCGGTCCGTCACGCCTCGAAGGACGAGGGATCGTTCCGCCGGTCCTACCGGCCCGTGAGCCCGAGCGCCTTGTCGCGGGCGTGGTTGATGTGCCACGCGAGAGCCCCCACCGCGGCGTCCACGTCGCGGCGCTCCAGCGCCTCGAGGATGCGCATGTGCTCCTGCATCACGGGCACGACGATCTCGCGGTGGATGCGGATGTCCTGCTGGCGGATCAGGCGGATCTTGATGGCATTGACCTGATAGGCCTTGGCGACGATCTCGTTGCCCAGCCCTTCCACGAGATTGTCGTGGAAGCCCCAGTCGATGGCCTGCGCCTCGGCGATGAGCGCCGGCGTGACATCCTCCGTCGAGGCACGCTCCATGATCGAGCGGTGGCTGGCCAGCAGTTCGGCCACCAGCGCGTCGGAGGCGGTGGAGACGAACTGCGCCATCGCCTCCTTCTCGATGATCAGGCGGAACTGGAAGGCGTCGCGGATCAGCGGCACGTCGATGTGCGCGACCTGCATCCCCCGCTGCGGCACGGTGCGGATCAACCCCTCGGCCTCCAGCCGCGGGACGAGTTCCCGGATCGCGCCGAGCGGCAGGCCGGTCAGCTCCACGAGCTCGCGCTGGGAGACGAACTGGCCGGGCAGGATGTCGCGCGCGAGGAGATGCTGCTTGAAGGCGTCGTACGCCTTCTCCCGCAGCTTGAGGGGCTCGCCCTCGTCTCCCCGCCCGGCCATGGCTCCTCCTCAGGCGGCCTTCGCGCCCACGATCCGGTCCACGGCGGCACCCAGCGCGGCGGCGTCGGCCGCCGGCAGCGGATCGAGCGGCGGCCGCACCGTGAGCCAGGCCGGATCGCGGTGGACGTGGCCGACCATGGCCTTCACAGCCGGGATCACCGGATAGGCGCACAGCGCATCCACCACGGCGTCGATCCGCGGCTCCGAGCGCCCCTCGTGCGCCATGGGGCGCAGCAGGTGCGGCAGGAAGTTCGCGACGCCGCAGATCGTGCCCTGGCCGCCCTTGCGCACGGTCTCGGCCAGCTGGCGCTCGTCACCGACGAGGATGGCGAGGTCGGCGTGCGTGTCGAGCAGCTTCTGCGTGTTGGCCTGGTCGCCGGAGGAGTCCTTCACGCCGATGACGACGCCGGGATGGCTCTTGCGCAGCATCGAGATCAGGTTCGGGCTGATGTCGACCGCCGTCACCGAGGGGATGTGGTAGAGGATCACGTCCCGTGCGCGGGCGCCGAGGGCATCGAACAGCTTCGCATACCAGTGGTGGAGGCCCTCGTCCGAGACGCCCTTGAAGTAGAAGGGCGGAGCGACGAGCGTGCCGCGGCAGTTCACGTCGTAGGCGGCGCGGGCCTGCTCCAGCGCCTCGTGCACCGAGGCGGCGGCGACACCGGCCAGCATCTGGGTGCGGGCGTCAAGGCCGGCGCCCAGCATGGCGCCGAAGGCCTGGTTGCGGCCGGCGAGGCCGATCGACGCGCCCTCCCCCGTCGTGCCGAACAGCGTGACGCTGTCGCAGCCGTTGTCGAGGCACCAGCGGGCGTGGTTCGCCATCCGCTTGAAGTCGATGGCGCCACCGGCCGTGAGGGGCGTGGCCAGCGCGACGGAGAGGCCGAAGCGCTTGCGGGGTTCAGTCATGGCAGGGGCTCCGATGGGAAGGGAGGAACGGGGTCATGGCGTCAGCCGTCCTTCAGGCCGCCGGCCGACAGGCCCGCGACGATCTCGCGCTGGGCGATGACGGTGAGCAGCAGGACCGGCAGGGTGACCAGCAGCGCGGCGGCTGCGAGCGGGCCCCACGAGATCTGCTCGAAGGTCAGGACGTTGTAGATGGCCGAGGGCAGCGTGCGCGTGGACTTTCCGCCGAGCACCACCGAGAAGATGAAGTTGTTCCACGAGAAGATGAAGGCGAGGATCGCGCCCACCACCATGCCCGGCCGGGCCAGCGGCATGGCGATGTAGCGGAAGCCCTGCCACGGCGTCGCGCCGTCGACCAGCGCGGCGTCCTCGAGTTCCTGCGGGATGTTCTCGAAGTAGCCGATCATGATCCACACGATGATCGGGATGGTGATGACGAGGTGGGTGATCAGCAGCGCCGGGATGGTGCCGACGAGGCCGAGCCACTGGAACACCATGAACAGCGGGATCAGGTAGGACAGCGCCGGCGTCATGCGCGCGATCAGGATGAGGATCGCGAACTTCGCCGACTTCGACCGGGCGATGCCGTAGCCGGCTGGCACGCCGACGAGCAGCCCGACGAGCACCGCGCCGCCCGTCACCAGGATCGAGTTCCACAGGTAGAGCAGGAAGTTGTTGCGCGCGAACACCTCGACGTAGTTGGCGAGCGTCGGCGGGTTGGGGATGAACACCGGCGGCCACGCGGTGTTGTCGACCTCGTTCTTGAACGACAGCGACAGCATCCACAGGAACACGAGGATCGCCGGCGAGACGAGCGCGAAGACCGAGAGGGCAAAGCCGGTCTTCAGGGCCACGCGCTTGAGGGTAAGCGTGCTCATGAACGTCGTCCCGAGAGGTTGGTCGCGGTCCTGCGATCCTCCGGCAGACCGCTCAGGCCATATCGTCCTTCGTTGCCGCGGCGCCGGACGATCCCAAGGCTGTCAATCCCGACCCGCTGCGCAGGCCGCAGGGGATGACGGCGAGGGTGACGAAGATCCGCGGCCATCACGCGTTCCACTTCGACTTCTGCCGCGTGTAGAGCAGCAGGAGGGACAGGGCGACGATGATGCCGAAGAAGATGACGACGACGGCGGAGGCGTAGCCGATCTTGTAGAACTGGAACGCCTGCAGGTAGAGGAAGATGTTGAGCGTCTCCGACGCCGTGCCCGGCCCACCTTCCGAGATCACGAAGATGATGTCGAAGACCTTGAGCGCGTCGATCGTGCGGATGATCAGCGCGATCATGATGTAGGGCCACAGCAGCGGCAGGGTGATGTAACGGAACATGTGCCAGCTGTTGGCACCGTCGATCACCGCCGACTCGTAGGGCTCCTTCGGCAGGCCGGCGAGGCCGCCGAGAACGATGAGCATGACGAGCGGCGTCCAGTGCCAGACCTCGACCATGACGAGGGTCGGGATGACCGTCTCCGGGCTGAACACCCAGGCGCTCGGCGGGATGCCGAACAGGCTGAGGATGTAGTTCAGCACGCCGAGCTGCGGGTGGAACATCATCTTCCACACGAGCGAGACGGCGACCGGCGTCGCCATCATCGGCATCACGAAGATCGTGCGCAGCACGCCGCGCAGAGGGAACTCGCGGTGGAACACGAGCGCCGCCGCCGTGCCCAGCACGATGGGGATGACGACGGCCAGCACCGTGAAGACGAAGGTGATGCGGATCGAGTCGATGAAGCGCTCGTCGCGGATCAGGGTGCGGTAGTTCTCGAGGCCGACATACTCGGCCCCGCCGCCGACCTTCCAGTCCTGCACCGACATGACGACGGTGAAGAGCCAGGGGAAGACGATGACGGCGCAGACGATGACGGTCGCCGGGACGGCGAACACCCAGTACTTGCGCGAGAAGTCGTAGGGCTTCGCGGACGCGGCCGAGCGATCGACCGTGCGGCCGGCGACGTCCTGCGGCCTCGGGGCCTGGGCTGTGGCATTCGTCATCCGTGCACCCGGAACGAGGCGGGCCTCACGGCCCATGCGAGGGGGATCCCGGTCCCCGCGCGGGGACCGGGTCGTCATTCATGCGCGAGCGCGAGGCGGCGGCCGCAGCCGCCGCGCCGTCAGCCCTGCTCGGACTTCTCGAGGACCGGCTTGAAGGTCTCGGTGGCCTTCTTGAGCTCGGCGGCCGGATCGGCACCCGACAGGGTGTTGGTCAGCGCCACGCCGAAGATGTCGCGGAACTCGGTGACCGGGATGATCTGCGGCAGGCCGGGGCGCCCGATCTTGCCGGAGCCGGCCATGCAGTCGAAGTAGTCCTTCGCGAAGATGGACGACTTCGTGCCCTCCGGGTCGTTGAACGGCGACATGCGCGCGGGGGAGCCGGCGCCGGCCTTCAGCATGGCCAGCTGGTTCTTCTTGTTGACCATGAACTGGATGTAGAACCAGGCCGCGCCCTTCTTCTTCGACGCCTGGGCGATGCCCATGCCGTCGGCGAAGATCGCCGAGTGGTGCGCCTTCGGGCCGGGGGGCGTGATGCCGTAGCCGACCTTGCCGACGACCTTCGACTTGGTCGGGTCCTCGAGCGGCGTGGCGAAGCCGATGCCGTCCAGCCACATCGCCGCGCGGCCCTGCATGAAGGTCGTCTGGCACTCGTTCCAGTTGAAGCCGATGGTGCCGGGCGGCGCGTAGTCGCGGTTGAGCTTGCGATAGAGCTCGGCCGCCCAGATCGCCTCGGCGCCGTCCGTGTTGAGCTTGCCCGTGGCCGGGTCGATCGTCTCGAGGCCCTGGCCGAGCAGCCAGCTCGTCCACACCGGGATGTTGGCGTTCTTCAGGCCGCGGGAGACGAAGCCGGCGACCTGCTTGGACGGGTCGTTGAGCTTGGCCGCAGCCGTGATGATCTCGTCCATCGACTTCGGGTATTCGACACCCTTCGCCTGGAACATCTCCTTGTTGTAGTAGAGCATCCAGAAGTCGACGAAGTGGGGCAGCGTGTTCATCACGCCGTCGGCCTGCGTCGCGAAGGTGAGGCCCGCCTTGCCGAAGTCGGCGAAGTCGAAGTCGGGGCTCGTCATGTCGGGATTGTTGATGAGCGGACGCAGGTCTTCCGTCCACTTGCCCTTGTAGGACAGGCGCTTCTGCACGTGCAGGGCGAGCATCGTCACGTCGAAGGTCGGGCGACCCGAGGTGAACTCGATCATCGCCTTCTGGCGCTGCTGCTGCTCGGGGATCTGCTCGGAGGAGACCGTGATCCCCGTCAGCTCGAAGAACTCCTTCTCCGCCGCCTGCAGCAGATCGGAGCGCGGGTTCTTCACCAGCATGACGTCGATCTTCTCGCCGGAGAAGCGCTTCCAGTCGAACTTCGACTGCGCGTTGGCCGTGCGGACGATCGCCGGGGCGCCGATCACGCCGAGCGCGGACACGCCGGCACCTGCCTTCAGCAGCGTGCGGCGGGACACGTTGAATCGATTGAAACGGCCGTTGTTGTCGGTGTGGTCGGGCATGGTTCCTCCCCAGGAACGGTGTGGCGGTCGCGCTTCGCGCCCATCCCCGGTCGTTGCGGCCGGGGTGTCCTTGACGAATGCAGGGGCAGGCTAGCGCGCTCCGTCGCACCTTGCAACTGACATGTTAGCTGCATCGCAGCATGTACGCAGTGGGATGGGGACAGGAGGCAAAGGGGGACAAGGGGAAAGTGGAACAGCGGGATCCGGCAGCAGGGCGGGGTGGCCCACTGCCGACCGGAAGGACGAACGCCGGTTTCCGCGCCTCCCTTCGCCCCGCTCGCGGGGAGAAGGTGCCCTCCGCGACAGCGGAGGCGGATGAGGGGTCGTTGCCGCATTAGGCTGGAGGGCCCGGCCGGGCGCACCCTCATCCGGCGCGCGGGTGCGAGGGTGACCCACTCTCGCGAACCGATGGAGCACGGTGCGCCCCTCATCCGGCGGTCCGCGCCACCTTCTCCCCACGCGGTGGGGAGAAGGGCGCCGCGCCATCGCGGGTTGCTTCCCGACTCAGCCCTGCCAGGCGCGGCCCTGGCCGCCGCCGCGGCGACCATTCGCGCGGTTGCCGCCGCCCTTGCCGGGGCGGTTGCGGTCGCCGAAGCGGGCGCGCTCGGCTTCGCTCGGCGCCGTTCCGGCCTTGTCGCGGCCGGCAGGCTTGCCCTGGCCCATGCGGCCGCCGGGGTTGGCGTTGGCCCTGGCCGGAAGTCCTGCCGGAGGCGCCGCGCTGCGCGGCGCTGACTGCGCGGGGCGCTGGCCACCCTGCCGGTGTCCACCCTGCGGCTCGGCGCGGGCGCCGTCGCGCGGGGCGGCGCGATGGTCGGAGCGGGCTTCGGACCGCGGTCCCCTGCCCTGCCCCTCGGCGCGGCGCTGGCCATCGCGAGGGCCGCGGTGGTTGTCGCGACCACGTCCGCCGCCGCGGTGCTGGCGCTCCTCGGGGGCGGGGCGCGGCGCGTCGGCGACCATCGGCAGGTCGTCGGGCGCGGGCACGACCGGCACCTTCAGGCGGGTGAGGCGCTCGATGTCGCGCAGGAACGCCCGCTCCTCGCTGTCGCAGAAGGAGATGGCGATGCCGGCGGCGCCGGCCCGAGCCGTCCGGCCGATGCGGTGGACGTAACTCTCCGGCACGTTGGGTAGGTCGAAGTTGATGACGTGCGTCACGCCGTCGACGTCGATGCCGCGCGCGGCGATGTCGGTGGCCACCAGCAGGCGGCTGTGGCCGTCGCGGAAGTCGGCCAGCGCCTTCTCGCGCTGCGGTTGCGACTTGTTGCCGTGGATGGCCGCCGCCGGGATGCCGGAGGCGGCAAGGCGCCGCACGACGCGGTCCGCGCCGTGCTTGGTGCGGGTGAAGACGAGCGCGCGCGCGATGGAACGGTCGTCCAGCAGCTTCGTCAGCAGCGCCTGCTTGCGGGCCGTGTCGATGAAGATGACCCGCTGGTCGATGCGCTCGGCGGTGGTGGCGACCGGCGCCACCGACACCTTGGCCGGATCGGTCAGGAAACGGTCGGCGAGGTCGGCGATGTCCTTCGGCATGGTGGCCGAGAAGAACAGGCTCTGCCGCTTCTTCGGCAGCATCGCGACCAGCTTGCGGATGTCATGGATGAAGCCCATGTCGAGCATCTGGTCGGCCTCGTCGAGGACGATCACCTCGACGTCGTTCAGCGTCACGGCGCGCTGGTTGACGAGGTCGAGCAGCCGGCCCGGCGTGGCCACGAGCACGTCGACGCCGTTCGCCATCTCGCGGATCTGCTTGCCGATCTTCACGCCGCCGAAGATCACGGCGACGCTCAGGCGCATGTTGCGGCCATAGGCGGTGAAGCTCTCGGCGATCTGGCTGGCGAGCTCGCGGGTCGGGCTCAGCACCAGCGCACGGCAGCCGCGGCGCGGCGTCTGGCGGCGGTCGGCATCGAGGCGGTGGAGGATCGGCAGCGCGAAGGCGGCCGTCTTGCCGGTGCCAGTCTGGGCGACGCCCAGCAGGTCGCGACCGGTCATGACGTGGGGGATCGCCTTCGCCTGGATCGGCGTCGGCGTGACATAGTTCTCGGTCGCAAGCGCCTTCAGGATCGGCGCGGCAAGGCCGAGTGACGAAAAGTCGGTCAAGGTCGTTCTTTCTGTTGAGGAAGGTCGCACGCAGGCGCACGACGTCCGCGAGCGGAGATTTCCGCTCCGTGGGGACGCCCCGCGCGACGAGGGATGTCGGTTTCGATCGGGCGCTGAGGCCCAGTGTCCGCGGCAGGCCGGACCATTCACGGTCCCGTCACGCCTCCTCGATGCCACGGACGTGCGATGCGCGGACCATGCGCTTTCGCAAGTGCGAAGTCAATGCCGGCGTGTACGGCGGGATCTAGCGGACGACCCGGCCCTGCGCGGCCGCGACCTCGTGCGCGGGTCCGGTGGGATCGGCGGCGGCGAGGCGGATAGCGGTGAAGCCGAGGAGCACGACGGTCGCCACGACCAGCGTTCCTTCGACGACCGTGAGCCAGAGCGAGCCCCGACCCGGCACGACGACAGACTTGGTACCCAACATCATCAACGCGCCGGTTGACGTCGCAGTGTCACGACGGGGCCAACGTGTCAAAATCGTGAAATTTGTCAAGTTCGCGGTTACGCGCCGGAGGCCTGCAGCAGCCTCACGCCTTCGGGCGGAAGCTCTTGCAGACGCCGGGGTTCGTTTCGAACCGATCGCCGCCGATGAGGTCGATGCAGTAGGGCACGGCCGGGAAGACGGCGTCGAGACAGGTGCGGATCGCGGACGGCTTGCCCGGCAGGTTGATCAGAAGCGCCCGCCCCCGGGTTCCCGCGATCTGGCGCGACAGGATCGCCGTGGGGACCTCGCGCAGGCTGGCCGTGCGCATCAGCTCGCCGAAACCGGGCAGCAGGCGCTCGCATACCGCCTCGGTCGCCTCCGGCGTCACGTCGCGCGGCGCCGGCCCCGTGCCACCCGTGGTGAGCACGAGGCAGCAGCCCTCCCTGTCCACGAGATCGACCAGCGCGGCCTCGATGGCCGGCCTCTCGTCCGGAACGATGCGCGCCACCGGACGCCACGGCGTCGACAGGATGTCGGTGAGCGCCGCCACGATCCCCGGCCCGCCCTTGTCCTCGTACTCGCCGCGGCTGGCGCGGTCCGAGACGGTCAGCACGCCGACGGGGAGGATCGGCTGGGGGTCGGCCATGGCTGAACTCCTGCGGGCTGGAACTGGCTGGCGGTTCGTCGATGCGGTGAGGTTGTGTGACGCCGGGCCGCGACTTTCAAGACGGGTGGAACCCCTCGGCACAGAAGGCGTTGGTCACCGCGAAACTTGTCGAGCCGGAACTTAGCCGAATTGCACCAGCGCGCTACCGGAGATGAAGGCTGTCCTTGCCGCACGGCGGCAGGCAGCAGATGTGGGGTTCCGACCTTACGTATTCCGACCGATTAAACTCCGTGGCCACCCTCCATAGTTGAGGTGTAACACGAGCATTCGTGATACTCGTCCTGAGGGGCGAGATTCCGATCAAGCAGGCAATCAGCGAGGCGATGGCGGTGCGAAGCGCAGACGCGGCAGCAATCAGGGATCTGCCCTTGTTCCGGGGCATGGCGGACGACCGGTTCGACGCACTCGTGCAACCGGCCTTCCTGCAGCGGTTCCCGCCTCATGTCGTGCTGTTCGAGCGCGGCCAGACTCCGGACTTCCTCTACGTCGTGCTCGAGGGGGCGATCGAGCTGTTCGCCCGCCACGCGGACCGCGAGACGACCATTGCGGTGCTGAGGCCGATCTCGACGTTCATCCTCGCCGCCGTGATCAAGCGCCAGCCGGTGCTCACGTCCGGCCGCACGCTCGATCCCTCGCGCGTGCTCATGATCCCGACCGACGTCGTGCTCCGGGCCCTGTCCGATGACGCCGCCTTCGCCTCGGCCATCGCCTGCGAGCTGGCGGACGCCTACCGCTCGGTGGTTCAGGAACTGAAGAGCCAGAAGCTGCGCACCAGCGTCGAGCGCCTGGCCAACTGGATCATCCGCGAGAACACCTTCACCGGCGGCGAGGGGCAGTTCGACATCCCCTTCGACAAGCGCACGCTCGCATCGCGGCTGGGCATGACGCCGGAGAATCTCTCGCGCAACTTCGCGACGCTGACGCGCCACGGGGTCGAGGTGCACGGACGCACGATCCGCATCACCGACAAGCCGGCGCTCGAACGCCTCGCCATGCCTGACCCTCTGATCGACGAGGTCACGACGGACGCCTGAGGCGCCGCCCGTGGGCCGGCCTCGCCCGGGGCGGGCGCCGGCATGACACGGCATCAGCCTGAGACAGCTTCAGCCTGACGTTCTCTTCCCCCGGCCGGCTTCACCGCCCGCCGGGGAATGCGTTGTCCCGACCGGCGGACCTTCAGGCGTGGGCGCCCTTGGCCGGCACGGGAGCCTCGGGTTTCTTGCGTCGCCCGAGTGACGCGAGCCGGCTGCACAGTACGTAGAACGTGGGCGTGAACAGCAGGCCGAAGCCGGTCACCCCGAGCATGCCGAAGAACACCGCCGTGCCGATGGCCTGCCGCATCTCGGCGCCGGCGCCCTTGGCGATCACCAGCGGCACGACGCCGAGGATGAAGGCGAGCGACGTCATCACGATCGGCCGCAGGCGCAGCTTCGCCGCCTGCGTCGCCGCCTCGCGCGCGTCGAGGCCCTTGTCCTCCAGCTGCCGCGCGAACTCGACGATCAGGATGGCGTTCTTGGCCGCGAGGCCTATGAGAACCACGAAGCCCACCTGCGTCAGGACGTTGACGTCCAGCCCCCGGAACGTGACGCCGGCGACGCCCGCGAGCAGGCACATCGGCACGATGAGGATGACGGCCAGGGGCAGCGTCAGGCTCTCGTACTGGGCGGCCAGTACCAGGAACACGAACACCACGCCGAGCACGAAGACGTAGAGGCCCGTGTCGCCCGCCTTCTGCTGCTGCCACGCGATGCCGGTCCACTCGAAGCCCATGCCTGGCGGCAGCACCTCGCGCGCGATGCCCTCCAGCGCCTTCATCGTCTGGCCCGACGAGTAGCCCTGCGGCGTCGACGCGTCGAACTCCGCCGCGGGGTAGAGGTTGTAGCGCGGCACGCGCGCCGGCCCGGCCGTCTCGCGCAGCTGCGCGAAGGAGGCGAAGGGAACGGCATCGCCGTTCTGGTTGCGCACCCTGAGGCGCAGGATGCCGGAGGCGTCATTGCGGAAGCCTCCGTCGGCCTGCGCCGTCACGCGGAACGTCTTGCCGAGGAAATTGAAGTCGTTGACGTAGGCCGAGCCGAGATAGATCTCGAGCGTGCGGAAAGCCTCGGTCAGGTTGACGCCGAGCATCTGCGCCTTGACGCGGTCGATGTCGAGATAGATCTGCGGCGTCCGCGTCTCGAAGGTGAAGAAGGGTCGCTCGATGCCGGGCGTCTGGGCGGCGCGGGCCGCCATCGCCTGCAGGGCGTCGCCGAGGGCGGCGGAACCGAGGCCGGCTCGATCCTGGATCATCATGCGGACGCCGCCGGCATTGCCGACGCCCTGCACGGGCGGCGGGGCGATGGGGATGATGAAGGCCTCCTGGATCGGCGCCAGCCGCTGGAAGAGCATGCCGAGGATGCGCTGCTGCGTCAGGCCCTTGTCGGGCAGCGTGGCGATGTCCTCGGTGCGTGCGAAGATGGCGGCCGCATTGGGCGCGCTGGTGAAGGTCGCGCCCGAGAAGCCGACAATGCCGACCGCGTTGTCGAAGCCCGGCGTGCCGAGGATGATGTCGGTCGCCCGCTTCACCACCTCGTCGGTGCGGGTGATGGTGGACCCCGGCGGCAGCTGGATGGCGACGATGTAGAAGCCGCGCTCCTGCTGCGGGATGAAGCCGCGCGGCGCCTTCATGAACAGGTCGACGGTGAGGCCGACGAGGCCTGCATAGGCCAGCAGCACGACGATGCCGATGCGCACGAGGCGGCCGGTGAGCCAGCCGTAGCCCGCCGCGATGCCGTCGAACGTCCAGTTGAAGGCGCGGAAGAAGGCGCGCATCGGCCAGCCGAGCACGCGCGACGCCAGCGAGCGCTGAGCGTCCTTCACGTGCGGCTTCAGCAGCAGTGCACAGAGTGCCGGCGACAGCGTCAGCGAGTTGAATGCCGAGATCACCGTCGCTGCGGCGATGGTAAGCGCGAACTGGCGGAAGAACTGGCCGGTGATGCCGGTGAGGAACGCCACCGGGATGAACACCGCCGACAGCACCAGCGCGATGGCGATGAGTGCCGAGCCGACCTCGTCCATCGTCCGCTTCGTCGCCTCGACCGGGGAGAGGCCGGCCGCGAGGTTGCGCTCGACGTTCTCCACCACGACGATGGCGTCGTCGACGACGATGCCGATGGCCAGCACCAGCCCGAACAGCGTCAGGTTGTTCAACGAGAAGCCGACGGCATCCATCACCGCGAAGGTGCCGATCAGCGACACCGGGATCGCCAGGATCGGGATGAGCGCGGCGCGCCAGCTCTGCAGGAAGAGCAGGATGACGAGGACGACGAGGACCACGGCCTCGACGATGGTGCGGTACACCGCGTCCACCGACTCCTGGATGATCTTCGTCGGGTTGTAGATGATCGCGTAGTCCACCCCCGCCGGGATGTCGGCTGCGATCTCGCGCATCGCCGCCTGCACGGCGGCCTCGGTCCTGAGCGCGTTGGAGCCGGGCTTCTGGAAGATGCCCATGCCGACCGCCTCGTCGCGGCCGAGATAGGAGTTCGTCGAATAGTCCTGTGCCGCGAGATCGACGCGCGCGATGTCGCGCAGCCGCGTGGTGCGGCCGTCACGATCCGTCTTCACGACGATGCCGGAGAACTCCTCGGGATTGGCGAGGCGTCCCTGCGTGCGCACCGCCACCTGGAAGGCGCCCGTGGTGGCGACCGGCGGCTGGTTGATGATGCCGGAGGCAACCTGCACGTTCTGGCGCTGCAGCGCGCCGACGACGTCGGAGGCCGTCATGTTGCGCGCCGCCAACCGGTCCGGGTCGAGCCAGATGCGCATGGCGTAGTCGCGGCTGCCGAACACCTGGATGGAGCCGACGCCGTCGACGCGCAGCAGGCGGTCGCGGATCTCGATGTTGGCGTAGTTCGACAGCCACAGGCTGTCGCGCGACTTGTCGGGCGACAGCACGTTGATGACCATCATCAGGTCGGGCGAGTTCTTGCGCACCGTGACGCCGAGGCGGCGTACTTCCTCCGGCAGGCGCGGCTCGGCCACGCGCACGCGGTTCTGCACCTCGACCTGCGCCTGGTCGAGGTCGGTGCCGAGCGCGAACGTCACCGAGATCGACATGCGGCCGTCCTCGGTGGAGTTCGAGGACAGGTAGATGGCGCCGTCGACTCCGTTGATCTCCTGCTCGATCGGCGCCGCCACCGTCGCGGCCACGACCTCGGCGCTGGCGCCGGGATACGTGGCACTCACCGTGATCGTGGGCGGGGAAATCTCGGGATATTGGGAGACCGGCAGCCGCAGGTAGGCGACGCCGCCGATGATCATCAGCGCGATCGAGAGCACCGAGGCGAAGATCGGCCGCTCGACGAAGAAGTGGGTGAACTTCATCGCGGGCGCCTTCAGGAGCGGGGCTGCGAGGCGGAGGGCGCCTGGCCGACCGGGGCGCCGGGAGCCGCGGGCGGCGCGCCGGCCGGCACCGGGTTCACCTTGGCGCCGGGCCGGGCCTTCATCAGGCCGTTGACGATGACCATGTCGTCGGGCTTGAGGCCGCTGCGCACCACGCGCATGCCGTCGAAGGCGGGGCCGAGCGTCACCGGGCGCGGAGCCACCGTGTTGTCCGGGGTCACCGTGAGCACCATCTTGCGCGACTGGTCGGAGACGACCGCGACCTCCGGGATCAGCAGCGCCTCGTAGGGCTGCGACGCCGCCATGCGGATTCGGCCGAACATGCCGGGCGTGAAGAGGTCCGACGCGTTCTCGAAGCGGGCTCGCATGCGGATGGTGCCGGACGACTGGTCGAGCACGTTGTCGACGAACTCCACCACGCCCTGGTGCGTGAAGGTGTCCTCGTCAAGCAGCTTGAGCTCGACCGGCAGGCCGTCGCGGTTCTTGCCGGCGCTGCGCTGCAGGCGCGCGAAGCGCAGGTGCGTGGCCTCGTCCATCGTGAACTCGAAGAAGATCGGGTCGAGGGAGACGATGGTGGCGAGCAGCGTCGTGTTGCCCTGCGTTCCGCCGGTGACGAGGTTGCCCGGCGCGACGCGACGATCGCCGATGCGGCCGGTGACGGGGGCGCGCAGCTCGGTGAACTCGAGATCGAGCTGGGCGCGGCGCAGCGCTGCCTCCGCCGCCTCCAGCTGGGCGTCGGCGTCGCGCTTGGCGGCGACGCGCTGGTCGTAGACCTGCTCGGAGATGCTGCGGTCCTTGATCAGCCGCTCGGAGCGGGAGAGGTCGGCCGCCGCGGAATCGAGGCGGGCGTGGGCGCGGGCGATATCGGCCTGCGCCTGGTCCAGCGTCGCCTCGTAGGGCCGCTTGTCGATGACGAAGAGCAGGTCGCCCTTGTTGACGCGCTGCCCGTCCCGGAAGTTGACGCTGCCGAGATAGCCCGACACGCGGGCGCGCATCTCGACCGTGTCCGTGGCGACGAAGCGGCCGACATACTCCTCGCGCTCGGTCACGGTCCGCACCTCGGGCTTCGCCACCGTGACCGTGGCGGGCGGGGGCGGCGGCGGGGCGGGCCTGGCCTGCTGCTCGGGCGTGCAGGCGGCCAGACCGGCCGCCAGGACGGCGCCGAGGGCCACGGCCGATAGGAGGGCCGACGCGGTGGAGCGGGCTGCAGGCATGACGTGCACCTTTTTCGGATGGCGGCCGTCGCAAGCGGCGACGATGCCGGGCGGGACCATAGGCCGAAGCCTCGCCTTGTCCAGTGACGGCGATGCAACAAGCGCGCCGCAACCGGTTGCAGGGCCGTGAAATGCGGTCACGGTTGCGTCAGCCGCATGGCGCGCGCCCTCTCCGCGACCTTGCTCGACGAAGCCGTTGCCTGTCGAATGACGCCATCCCCCGGCGGAAGGACATCGCGCTTGACGACGCTGGAGCACGGCAGGACCACCCCGGCGTGGGTATGGCCGCTCGCTGCAACCCTGGCCATGCAAACCGCCGGCGCCTTCCTCGGGCGGCTCGTGCCCACGATCGCGCCGGTGCTGACGGCCGCGACGGGCCTGCCGGAGGAATCGACGGGCTACTTCGCCGCGCTGAGCACCGTCGGTTCGATGGCGTTCCTGATGATCGGGCATCCGCTGATCCGCCGCTACGGACCCATCCGCACGCTGCAGGCGGGCCTGCTGCTCGGGGGCGTCGGGCTCGTCATGCTGGCGGGGCCCCATTGGGGATGGGTGCTGCTCGCCAATGTCGTGCTCGGCCTCGGCTATGGCCCCTCGGCGCCGGCCGGCAGCGACATCCTGCTGCGCCACGCCCCCGCCGCGCACCGCACGCTCATCTTCTCGCTGAAGCAGGCGGGCGTGCCGATCGCCGGAGTGCTGGCCGGCCTCATCCTGCCGTGGATGGTGGAACGCATGGACTGGCGCGTCGCGCTGGTGCTCGTCTCCATCCTGCCGCTCGCCACCGCGCTGGCGGTGCAACCGGTGCGGGCCCAGGTGGACTCGGACCGCGACCCCACGCAGCCCGTCAACGCCGGGCACCTGTTCTCGGCGGAGACGATGCTGGGGCCGCTGCGCAACACGCTGGCCTCGCCGGTGCTGCGCCGGCTGACGCTGGCCGGCTGCTGCTTCGCCATCGGGCAGGGCACCGTCGTCGCCTTCCTCGTCACGTACCTCGTGCACCGCGTCGGCCTCGACCTCGTCGCGGCCGGCTTCGTCTTCGCCGTGCTGCAGGCGACGGGAATCGTGGGCCGGGTGGCGCTGGGCTGGCTCTCCGACCGCTGGGGCTCGGGCCTGCGGACCATGCTCGTCAACGCGCTGGCCGCGAGCCTGACACTGGTCCTCCTCGCCGCCACCGGCCCGGGCTGGAGCGTGGCCGAATTGGCGGTCCTCGCCGGCGTCGCGGGCGTCACGGTGACCAGCTGGAACGGCGTCCACCTCGCCGAGATTGCGCGCCTCGCGCCGCACGGGCGGGTCAGCGAGGCGACGGCGGGGGCGACGCTGGTCACCTTCGCCGGCTACGTGATCGGCCCGGCCGGTTACGCGGCGGTGCTGGCGGCAACCGACAGCTACGCCTTCACCAACCTCATCGTCGCCGCGCTCCTGCTGGCGGGCTTCGGCGCCCTGTGGGGCCTCGCCGACCGCGCGCCCTGAGGCGCTCAGCCCACCTTGTCGGCAAGGAACTCCAGCGTGCGGGCGCGGGCGAGGTCCGCGGCCGGCTGGTTGAAGGAACCACGGGCGTCGCAGTTGAAGCCGTGGTCGGCGTCGTAGACGAACACCCCGAGGTGCGGATAGGCCTGCCGGATCCTGTCCACGTCGGTGAGCGGGATGTGCTTGTCCAGTGCGCCGAAGTGCATGATCGTCGGCGCGTGCGGCACCTCGCCGAGCAGGCCGGCGATGCCGCCGCCGTAGTAGCACACCGCCGCCGCCACGCCCGCGAGCCGCGCCGACGCGGCATAGGCCAGCGTGCCGCCCCAGCAGTAGCCGACGACGCCGACCTTGCCGGCGGAGGCCGCCTCGCACATCGCCGCGTGCGTGTCGGCGAGGGCGCCATCCATCGTGGTGCGGGCGCGGATCGCCGCCCCGGCCGTGACGTCCTCGGGCGTGTAGCCGAGCTCGATGCCCGGCTCAACGCGGTCGAACAGGGCCGGCGCCACGGCGAGGTAGCCCTCGGCTGCGAAGCGGTCGGCGACGCTGCGGATGTGCGGGTTCAGGCCGAAGATCTCCTGCAGGACGACGATCCCGCCCCGGGGCTTGCCGGCCGGCGCGGCCCGGTAGGCTGACAGGGTGAACCCGTCCTTTGCGGTCAGGCGGATGGTCTCGCCGGTGATGTTGGCCATGGTGCGCTCCTGTCCCGAGGGGGCGCACAGATTTAGCCCGCGCGCGCCGCGCAGCCAAGCGACGACATCGCGGCGGGAACCCTCGCCCTCCCCGGCCCGTTGCCGCCCCGGACGAGGAGAGCGAGCGATGCACACGACGACGGACCAGGGCGCGCGGGACAAGGTGGTCGAGCTGGTGACCGGGATCCGCGTGGCGATGATGGCGACGCGCGGCGCGAGCGGAACGCTTCACGCCCGCCCCATGGCGACAGCGGAGGCTCCCTTCGACGGGGACCTGTGGTTCTTCACCGACGTGAACTCCCCCAAGGTGGAGGAGATCGCGCGCGATCCGCAGGTGCTGCTCGCCTACAGCGACGAGCGCCGCCAGCACTACGTCTCGATCAGCGGCCGGGCCGAGGTCGTGCGCGACACCGCCAAGGCCCGCGAGCTGTGGTCGGAGGGCGTGCGCGTGCGGTTTCCCAAGGGCGCCGACGATCCCGCGCTGGCGCTGGTGCGCGTCGCGGTCGACGTCGCCGAGTACTGGGACAGCCCGTCCGGCACGATGCTCATGGCCTACGGCTACGTGAAGGCCGTGGCCACCGGCAAGCGGCCGGAGGCGGGCGAGAACAAGACGGTGCGGTTCTGAGGGAGGCGGCGATGATCACCGGTCGCCAGCTTCATGCCGGACGGGTCCTCGCCGGGCTCAGCCGGCGCGACCTGGCGGGTGCCGCCGGAGTCGGTGCCGATGAACTCGCCGATCTCGAGGATTCGGCCGACGGCGTGCTGCCGGAGCGCGACCTGACCGTGCTGCGCCTGATCGAAGCACTCGGCGGGCGCGGCGTGGAACTCGGCTACGAAGGCGGGCCGCACGTGTGGCGCCGCGAGCCGAGCCGCGACGAGGGCCTGCGGCCCGAGGCGCTCAACGCCGGCAACGACGGGTGAGCGACCCCTCGTCCGCCCCTGCGGGGCACCGTCTCGGCGCCATCGGGGCTGCCCCCTCAGTACTCCCACTCCACTGCCGCGCCGACCGAGGCCGAGCCGTCGGCGCCGAGCTGGCCCTTGATGCGGAAGCGGCGGTTGACGTCGATGTCGACGGTGGCGCCGGTGTCGGCCGGCGTGGCGCCGGCCCGCACGCCGACCCGCACGTTGCGGTTGAGGTACTTGCCGGCGCCCACCGCCGGGCCTCCGGTCGATCCGGCCGAGACGTCGAGGCTGTCCGCGCCGAGCGCCTTGCGCAGCGCGCCGAAGGCGTCCGGCCCGCCGTTGCCGGAAAGCTGCGCGATGGTCTGGGCCAGCTGCAGGGCCTGGAGGCCCGTGAGGCCGCCGGCCGCCTTGTTGAACAGGATGCGCGACATGACCTCGTCCTGCGGCAGGGGCGGCTGCGAGGAGAGGACGAACTGCGGCTCAGAGGCGCGGCCCGAGACGGCGACGCGGGCCGTGACGTCGGTCACCTGCGTCTCGGCGAGGAAATCCACCGTCGGCGTCAGGTCGCCGGTGAAGGCCACCTTGCCGCGCACGAGGTTGATCCGCTGGCCGGCGAGCATGATGTCGCCGCGCCGCAGTTCGAATCCGCCGATGACGACCGGGTCGACGCTGGTGCCCGTGATGCGCAGGTCGCCCCCCAGCTCGGCCTGAAGGCCCCGCCCGCGCACGAAGATGCGGTTGCGCGCGCTCACCGTGAGGTCGAGCGTGGCCACGAACGGCTTGCCGCCGCGCCCGCGCTCGCGGGCCGCCCTCTCCTCCAGCTTGAGCCGCGCCTGGGCGGCGCGGCCGGGCTTGATGTGGCGCGTGCCAGGAAGCGGCTGCAGCTGCACCGGGAGGCGGTCCGGGATGGCGATCTCGGTGGCGATGAGGTCGATGCGGCCGGCGACGCGCGGGGACCGCATCAACGGTCCGCTCACTGTCATCGCGATGTCGGCGGTCGCCGTGATCACGTCGCTGGAGAGCAGCTGCGCGCGCTGGCCGCTGATCCGGATGTCGGCGGGCATGCCCGCGGCCGCATCGGTGGAGACGCGCCCGGTGACCCCGATCTGGCCGCCATTGCGCGTGCCTGCCGAGAGGCGCTCGATCACGACCGTGTCGCCCTGCGCCAGGAAGCGCCCGGCGATGCCGTCGAGGCGGATGCCGACAGCCGGATCGTAGAACGTGCCGCCCGACAGCGTGGCCGCGCCGCCGAGCCTGGGCGCCGCGAGCGGGCCGGCGATCTTGAGGTCCAGCGCGAGCTGCCCGGACACCTGACGGCCGCCGGAGGCGAGGAAGGCGTTGGCGATGGCGATGTCCACGGGTCCGCGCACGGACAGGTCCAGCGCGCCGTCGCGCAGGGGCACCGAGCCAGTGGCGCGCAGCGTGCCCACCTTCGGCACGGCCAGCGAGGCGTCCACCGTCGCGCGCCCTCCCCCGAGCTTCCCCTCGGCCTTGATGTCGGCGGGCTGCAGGCCCGCCTCGGCGGCAGGCTTGGCGGTGACGCGGGTCAGGCTCACGCGGTAGGAGCCGTCCGGCTTCGCCGGGTCCCCGCTCGCCACGAGGCGCCCGTCGAGCGTACCGCCGAGTCCGAGCTCGGGAACGGCCAGCACCGAGAGCGCCAGCGGCAGGGCGGTGAGGTCCGCCGCGATGTCGATGCGCTCGCCGAGCCTTCCTTTCAGCGCCAGCCGGGGTTCCGGACCGCCGACCCAGCCCTTCAGGGCCGCATTGGCCTCGACCTCCGGCTCCATCAGCGAGCCGGCAAGGCGTGCGTCGAGGGCGAGCGCTCCGCTGAGACGCGGGTCGGCCCGCTTCAGCTCCCCGATGTCGAGACGGGCCTTGAGGTCGGCCGCGCCCGTCGTCGCCGGGCCGTCGAGCGCCAGCTTCAATTGTCCGCCCGAGAGCGTCAGGCCGCTGAAGCCGACGCCGCCGGGCAGGCGCTCCACCGTGCCGGCGAGCGCGAGGCGCCCGGCGAGGATGCGGTCGAGCGGGGCCATGCCGACCGAGAGGTTGTCGACGCCGCCGTCGAGGCGGGCCGTGACGCGGTAGCGGCCGGGATCGCCGTCGACGTCGGCGGCGAGGCGGGCCTTGCCCTTCAGCGGGCGTCCCACGAGCCCCGAGAGCGCGGCGAGGTCCGGCACGCCGACGTCGGCGCGTCCGCGCAGCACGCGGGGGCCGGCGCGGCCGTTCCACAGGGCGCTCGCCGTCGCCGTCTCGAGCCGGGCGGCCGGCGTCACGAGGACGAGGTCCGGCGTCACCGTGCCGTCGGCCGTCACGGACAGGCGGTCGCCCAGCGCCCGGGCCAAGGCCGCGTCGGCCGGCTTCAGGCCCCGCCCCGTCAGCGCGAAGGAGAGCGCCCGGTCGCCGTTGGCGCCGGGCGGCGCGACGGCCAGGCGCCCGTCGATGGCGTCGATCCGCAGGCCGGGCGAGGCCAAGTCGGCGAGCGCCAGCGTGGCGTCGACGCGCGGCACGGAGAGGTCGCCAGTGACGGCGGCGTCGAGCGAAAGACGCCGCAGCGTCACGTCGCC
Source organism: Alsobacter sp. R-9 (assembly GCF_054612375.1). Taxonomy (NCBI): domain Bacteria; kingdom Pseudomonadati; phylum Pseudomonadota; class Alphaproteobacteria; order Hyphomicrobiales; family Alsobacteraceae; genus Alsobacter; species Alsobacter sp. R-9. The sequence continues at coordinate 63,858 of NZ_JBTSWJ010000018.1, forward strand.
AGAACGAGTGAGCCCGGCCTCGGTGGGCAGCGCGGACAGGTTCACGCGCAGGTCCGCCTTGCGCGCGGCGTCGAGCGTGCCCGAGGCGGCAAGACGTCCCGCCCTGGAGGTGAGGTCGAAGCGGCGGATGGCCAGCGACAGGTCGTCACCGACCAGCACGTCGCCGACGAGCGCCGTGCGGTCGGCGAAGATCGGCGCCACGGCGGGCGGCAGAAGCGGCGCAAGGCGCGCACCGAGGTCCACGGCGACGCGGCGCGCAGTTCCCTCGCGGGTGATCGTCGCCTTGCCCTGGGCGTCGACGTCGGGACCCGAGTTGAAGTCGAGTTTCGCAGCCCAGCGGTCGATGGGACCCTTCCCGTCGACGGAGAGGCGGATGGGCGGCTCGCCGGCGAGCCCGATGGTGCGCGAGAGCAGGCCGCCGGAGGGCTCGTCGAGTTGCACCGACAGGTCGAGCTGGCCGCCCTGCGGGACGTAGCCGAGCTTCGTCGCGAAGCGGCCGGGGGCGTCGAGGCGGTCGGCGCGGAAGTCGAGGGACAGGCCCTCGGCGGGCGAGCCGAGCACTGTCGAGCCGCTGGCGCCGATGCGTGCGGCGGTGCCGATCACCGGCTCGCCCAGGGCGAGCTCTCGCAGGCGGAACGACTTGACGATCACCTTCACCGGCAGTTCGGGCAAGGCCGGCGCCTCGGCCGCGCCGGCGGCGGCGGCCTCCTCGCCCTCCGGCCGGCGGGCGATGTCGAGCCGGCCGATCTCCAGCGTGTTGACCTCGAGCCTGCGCTGGAAAAGCGCCAGCCGACTCCAGTCGATCCTGGCCTCGTCGACGGAGAGCCAGACGCCGCGCCGGTCGGAGATCTTCACGTCGCGGATCGTGGCGACGGACGAGAGCGCCCCCTCCACCGCGCCGATGCTGACGCGGTTCTCCGGTGTCGACAGGGCCCAGGAGAGGAGGCCGCCGAGCGAGGTCACGTCGGTGCCCTGCGCGACGACCGGCACGGCGGCGGCGGCTGCGAGCGCCGCGCCCGCCGTCCAGCGGGTGAGGCTGCGGCGCCAGCGGGCCTTCGGCATGGTCGCGCGGCTCGTCATCAGAAGGCCTGCCCGATGCTGACATAGAGCGCCACCGGCCTGTCGCCGGGGCGCCGGTTGATCGGAGCGGCCACGTCCACGCGGATGGGGCCGATGGGGGTATAGTAGCGCAGGCCGAGGCCGACCGCCGTCTGCAACTGGTTGTCGAAGCGCGGGAAGGCCTCGTCGAAGGCCATGCCCGTGTCGACGAAGGGCACGATGCCGATCGTGTCGGTGATCTTGATGCGCGCCTCGAACGACGCCTCGGCGATGCTGCGCCCGCCGATGGGCGTGCGGTAGATGCGCGGCGACAGGCTCTGGTAGCGGTAGCCGCGGACCGAGCCGCCGCCGCCGGCATAGAAGCGGTAGTTGGCGGGGATCTCGTCGAGGTCGGGGCCGAGGATGACACCGAGGCTGGCGCGGGCGGCAAGCACGATGCGGGCGTCCTCGTCCACGGCGTAGTACGTGGAGCCGGTGGCACGCGCCACGGTCATGTTGACGGTCGAGCCCAGCGCCGCCGGATAGGGCGTGACGTTCGCGTTGAAGCGGAAGCCGCGCGTCGGGTCGAGCAGGTTGTCAGTCGTGTCGATGGTGCCCGAGATCGGGATGCCGATGAGGGTGTAGTCGATTTCGCCGAGCAGGTCGCTCGACTGGCCGCGGTCGAAGCGCACGCCGCCCTGGACCGATGTCGTGTCCGAGAAACGGTGGCGCAGCCCCGCGTCGGCGCCCGCGTGGCGGACGGTGTAGCCCACAGTGCTCGTGCGCTCGACGAGGGCGGACGCTAGCAGGTCGTTCGGCGTGCCGCCGAGCCCCGGCTTGACGAACGTTGCGGCGAAGCGCCCGCCGAGGTTGTCCCGGCTGAAGGTGCTCCCCGTGTGGCCGGTCCACGGCTGCGCGTAGAACAGCGAGGCCTCCAGCCGCAGCGTCTCGGCGGCGCCGAACAGGTTGCGGTGCACCCAGTAGGTGCGGAGTTCCGGGCCGTCGATCGTGGAGTAGTTGACCGACGCGCCGACGGCGCGCGGCTTGCGCTCCGTCAGCTCCACGAAGATCGGCAGCTGTCCTGCGGCGTCGAGCCGGTCGGCCTCCTTCACGCGCACGCCGCCGATGATGTCGACGCGCGACACCGACTTGCGGATGCCCTCCAGCGCCTCGGGCGAATAGGGGTCGCCGGGCCGAGCGTAGATGAAGCTGCGGACCGGAGCCGGATCGACCGTGGTGAGCCCTCCCGTCGCGATGGCGCCGAGGTCTGCCTTCGGCCCTGGCTCGACCGTCAGCGTGATGTCGAAAGCCTTCGCCGGGTGATCCACCACGGGCTGGCGCAGCGTGACCTTGGCGAAGGGGTGGCCGAGCGCGCGCAGCCGGTCGACGATGCTCGCCTCGGCGGCGAGGATGTCGGCGGCCCGGGCCGGCTCTGCCGGCGACATGCGGATCGCACGCGGCGGCATCACGTCCGGCGCGAACGGCCGGCCGGTGCGCGCGTCGAGTACGGCGATGGTGCGGAAGGTGAAGAGCGGGCCCGGCCGGGCTGCGATGGTCACGGGCACCGGGGCGCGGCCGCGATAGCGGTCCGCGGCGCGGATGGCGGGGGCGATGGGCGAGCCGATGACGAGGGGCGCCCCGGCGATGTCGAACCCCGCGGTGCCGTCGTAGTAGCCGAGCCCCCACAGGGCGTCGACGAGGCGCGGCAGGTCCGCTTCCGCCACGCGCACCAGCGTCTCGGCCGTATCCGGCGGGTCCTGCTTCAGGCGGGCAAGGGTGGAGGCGTCCTTCAGGCCCTGGACGACTGCCTTGTCGCCGCCCTCGACCTCGACCTTCAGCTCGAACGGAAGCGTGGTCGGCGTGGGGGCCGGCGGCGGTTCCTCGCGCAGGCCGAGGAAGACGAGCGGGTCGAACGCCAGCGCGGGCGGCGCACCGAGCGCCACCATCACGCATACGCCACACGCTACCGCGCGGACAAGACCGCGCCCCACTCCGCAGGCCATTCCCCCTCCGCCGGGATCAGCACGCCCGGGGGCGCGCACCGACGCCGGATCGAACCGGGACCATCAGGCCGCCGAGACTACCGCCGCATCTCCACGATGTCCGAGGCAAATTGACAACGATGGCGCGGAAAAGGCGGAGCGGAACCTCGACGCCCGTCAAGGTGAACCAAAGCTTGAGAAGCGGGCGGCGCCGCAGGACTTCGGCAAGGTCCGGGGCGTTCGAAGGCAGAATCGCCAGGGTCGCGGCCCGCGGTGGGGAGAGGAACCCGACTGAGCCTTCGCCTGTTGTCAGCGGATGCATCGACCCGCCACCCCCCCGCCGACCGACGGCGTTCCCCTCGCCGGCCTCCGCCGCGTGGTGCCCAGTCACGATCCCGTCGCCCCGGCCTCTCCGGGCACCGCCGTGCTCGCGGTCGCCCTCGTCGCTGCGCTGTGGGCGGGGCAGGAGATCTTCGTCCCCATCGCGCTCGCCATCCTGCTCAGCTTCGTCCTTGCGCCCGCGGTGCGCTGGCTGCAGGGCTGGCGCATGCCGAGGGCGGCGGCGGTGCCGCTCGTGGTTCTCTTCGCCTTCGCGGTCATCCTCGTGATCGGCGGCATCGTGGCACTGCAGCTGCGCGAGCTGGCTGCCAACCTGCCGCTCTACCAGACCACGATCCGCGAAAAGGCCATCACCGCGCGCGACACGGTGGCGGGGACCGGGGCGCTCGGACGGGCCGCCGAGATGCTGGAGAACCTCGGCCGCGAACTGAAGCAGCCGGCCTCCGAGCCGGGTCCGGCGGCGACGCCCGCGGCCCCGCCCGCCGCCGCCCCCGCGCCGCCGGCCGCCTCTTCTCCGCCCCCGTCGCCTCCGGCCGACATCCCGCCGGCCAAGCCCCTGCCGGTCGAGGTTCATCCGCCGGAAGCGGGGCCCTTTCAGGCGCTCAGCGACATCGTATCGCCGATCCTGCATCCGCTGGCGACGGCAGGCCTGATCGTGATCTTCGTCGTGTTCATCCTGCTTCAGCGCGAGGACCTGAGGAACCGGCTGATCCGGCTCGCGGGCTCCCACGACATCCAGCGCACGACCGCCGCCATCGACGACGCCGCGCACCGGCTGAGCCGGCTTTACCTGGCGCAACTGGGTCTCAACGCGGCCTTCGGCTCGGTCATCGCGCTCGGGTGCTGGCTGATCGGCCTGCCCAGCCCCCTGCTGTGGGGCATCCTGGCCGCCGTGCTGCGCTTCGTGCCCTATGTGGGGGCGGTGATCGCGGCCCTGTTCCCGCTGGCGCTGGCGGTAGCGGTCGATCCCGGCTGGAGCATGGTGGGCTGGACGCTGGCGCTCTTCGCCCTCGGCGAGCCGCTCGTGGGTCACGTCATCGAGCCGCTGTTGTTCGGCCGCTCCACCGGCCTCTCGCCCGTCGCGGTCGTCATGTCGGCGGCCTTCTGGACGTGGCTGTGGGGCCCGGTGGGGCTCGTGCTGGCGACGCCGCTCACGGTGTGCCTCGTCGTGCTGGGCCGCCATGTCGAGCGGCTGCAGTTCCTCGACGTGATGTTCGGCTCCACGCCGGCCCTGTCGCCGCCCGAGGTGTTCTACCAGCGCATGCTGGCGCGCGACCCCATCGAGGCGGCGGACCAGGCCGAGGACTTCCTCGCCGAGGGGCACCCGGTCGCCGCCTACTATGACGGCGTCGCCATCCCGGGTCTCCTTCTGGCGCAGGCGGACCTCGCCCGCGGCGCGCTCGACGACACCCGCGTCGTCTGCATCCGCGAGGCTGTCGGGGACCTCGTCGCCGACCTCCACGATCCGGACCCGGACCAGGCGAAGGCCGAAGAGGATCAACCCGCACCGTCGCCACCGGCCGTGCTCTGCCTCGGCGGTCGCCATGCGATCGACGAGGCGGCCGCCGTCATGGTCGGCGACGCCCTGTCGCAGGCCGGGATTGCGGGCGTGCGTGCGGGCGGACTCGCCGCAGGGCGCCGCCCGGAGCGGCCGGGGCCGGCTGCGCTGGCGGTGGTCTGCTATCTCGACACCAGCGCGGCGGGCCATGTCCGCTACGCCATCCGGCGCCTGCGCCGCCAGCTGCCGGACGTTCCGGTGGTGCTGGTTGCCTTCGATGCCACGGAAGGCGCGGCGGAGCGGCTGCGCGAGGCCCTCGGGCTGGACGCCGTCACCGTCAGCGTCGCGGCCACCGTCGAGGCGGTGACGCGGGCCGTCGCGCCCGATCGAGCCGAGGAGGTGACGGCGGACGCCGCTCTGACGCAGGTGGAAACGCCGCCGCTGGCGATGCCCGTGTCCGCTTCGGCGGGTTGAAGCCGGCGGTCAGTCCGCCACGCCGTCGCGGCCCTCGATCGCCATCATGGTGGCGGTGAGCAGCGCGACGAGTTTCTCGCGACCCTCCACCACCGCATGGACCTCGGCCTGCGAGAGGGTCAGCGTGCGCCCAGCCTTCACGACCCGCCCGCGCGCGATCAGGCGTTCACCCGCCGCCGGGGCGACGAGGTTGATCTTGAATTCCGCCGTCAGGACGCCGCGCCCGGCGGGCATCAGGGTCAGCGCGGCGTAGCCTGCCGCGGAGTCGGCGATGGCGGACACGGCGCCGGCGTGGACGAAGCCGTGCTGCTGCGACACCGCCTCCCCCGTCGGCAGCACGATGTCGACCGCTCCGGGTTCGACCGACGCGATGCTGGCGCCGAGCGTGCGCATCAGGCCCTGGCGGGCGAAGCTGCCGAGGATGCGTTCGCGAAAGCGGGGGTCGGAGGGCACCGCGCCCGTCATGCCCGCCGTCCGGGCCCGGCCGCGAGTGGCGCGGTCAGTGCCCGCCCCCGTCGACCGGCAGGGCGTGGCCGTTGATCCAGGCCGCCTGCTCGCTGGCGAGGAACACCGCAGCGGCGGCGACGTCGGCCGCCTTGCCGCGGCGCTGCGCGTTGGCGCCGCCCTCCTGGTCCGTCGGGCCGGCCGCGTCCTCGATGGGGCCCGGCAGGATGGCGTTCACGGTGACGCCATAGGGCGCGACGTCGGCGGAGACGCGGCGGGTCACCCCGATCAGCGCGTGACGGGCGGTGTCGGTGGCAGCGTCCGCCGAGCCGTTGGACGGCGAGGCGACGAGCACGATGCGGCCGAAACCGGCGCGCTTCATGGCCGGGGCGCAGGCCTGCGCCAGCCAGAAGCCCGTCTCGACGCCGCTCGAGATGATGCTGCGCCAGCTGTCCTGGTCGAGGCTCTCCGGCACTTCCCCCTCGAGCGGGTCGGAAGTGGCGGCCGTGTGGATGAGGACGTCGATCCGTCCCTCCGTCTCGACGACGAAGCGCACGGCCTCGAGGGCGTCGTGGCGGTCCCGGACGTCGAAGCGGTGGAAGCGGGCGCCGATGCGGCTGGCGAGGTCGCCGAGCGCGGCGCCGTCACCGGTGATGTGGACCGCCGCGCCCGACATCTTCAACGCTTCGGCCACGGCGCTGCAGATTTCGGGAGAGTCGCCGGTCACGAGGGCGACCCGGCTGTCGAAGGAGAGGCGCATCGGCTGAACAGTCTGAAGCGATGATTTGAAACCCGCCCGAGGCAGGTGGAAAGCATAGCCCCGTGTCCCACGGGCGGAAAGCGAAGGTCAAGCCTGCGACGGACTGTCGCAGGAATCAAACATACCGCAGGGCGAAAGATCTCTTTCGCGGTTGCGAGAAAAACAACCGCAGCTCAGACGCGATAGACGCCGTTGCGCTTTACGAGAACGGTCGTGCCGACAGGAACGCGCTCGTAGAGGTCCGCCACGTCCTCGTTGAGGAGCCGGATGCAGCCGCTCGACACCATCTCGCCGATGCTCCACGGCTCGTTCGTGCCGTGGATGCGGAACAGGATGTCGCGCCCGTCCTGGTAGAGGTACATGGCCCGGGCACCCAGAGGGTTGTCGATGCCGGACTCCACGAAGCGCGGCAGCTCGGGCTTCAGGCGGACCATCGTCGGCGTCGGGCTCCAGTCCGGCCAGACCGACTTGCGGCCGACATAGGCCCGGCCGCGCCACGAGAACCCCTGCCGGCCGACGCCCGCTCCGTAGCGGATGGCCGTGCCGTCGCCGTTCACGAGGAAGAGCTTGCGCTGGTCGATGTCGACGACGACCGTGCCCTTCCCCTCCGGGCCGTTGTACTTGACCGTCTGGCGGTGGAATTCCGGATCGATCTTCGACTTGTCGACCAGCGGGATGTCGTGCGGTTGATCCGGCTTGGACCCGATGTACCAGGCCGCGAGGTCCGGGTCGGAGTCGAAGGCCGGCTTGGGATGGGGCACCGTGTTGCAGGCCGCGAGGGGGGCGCCGGCCATCGCGCCGAGGAGCATGCGTCGGGTCAGCATCGAATCACTGTCGTCCTGGAGTGCCGCAATTTGCGCCTCTTCTAAGGACGACGGTCTGCGCTGTCAGCCATCCGGCGAGCCCTGGCCCCTCACGCTCCGGAGAGCAGCGCACGCAACCGCAGGCGTGTTGCGGCAGTGCAACATGCATTTGAACGAAATCCCGCGGTGGAAACCGTCCCGACGGCACTGCCCCGGCGTCAATCGTGATGCGGCGGCTCAGCCGGCCCCGACGATGCCTTCGTCGATGGCGCGTCCGATGGCCTCGAGGAACGCATCCCCGTAGCGCCGCAGCTTGGCCTCGCCAACGCCGGGCACCCCGGCGAGCGCGTCGAGGTCCAGCGGCCGCAGCCGGGCCATCTCGCGCAACGTCGAGTCGTGGAATACCACGTAGGGAGGCACGCCCTGCTCGCGCGCGATCCGCAGGCGCTCGGCGCGAAGCCGCTCGAACAGCGCATCCTCGCCGGCATCGCCTCCTCCGGCGGGTTCTGCCCGGCGGGCCGACCGTGCCTTCTCGGCCCGGAACACGGGGTCGCGCCGCAGCGCGACCGGCCGATCGCCGCGCAGCACCGAACGGGCATCCTCCCCCGCCACGAGCGCGCCGTGCTCGTCGTGGTCGACGAGCACGAGGCCGGCTGCCACCAACTGGCGGATGACGGACTGCCATCCCCGCTCGTCGATATCCCGGCCGACGCCGAACGTGGGCAGCTTGTCGTGACCGGCCCGCGTCACCTTCTCGCTTTCGACCCCGCGCAGCACGTCGATGACATGGCCGGCGCCGTAGCGCTGGCCGGTGCGGACCATCGCGGAGAGCACCTTCTGGGCCGCCACCGTTCCGTCCCATGTCTCCACGGGCGTCTCGCAGGTGTCGCACCGCCCGCAGCGGCCGGGGTGGGTTTCCCCGAAATAGGCGAGCAGCGCCTGCCGCCGGCAGCCGGGCGTCTCGCACAGGCCGAGCAGTGCGTTGAGCTTGGCCCGCTCCACCCGCTTCACGTCGTCGGGCGCGTCGCGCTCGTCGATCATGCGGCGCCGCTGCACGACGTCGCCGAGGCCGTAGGCCATCCACGCCTCGGACGGCAGGCCGTCGCGGCCGGCCCGCCCCGTCTCCTGGTAGTAGGCCTCGATGCTGGACGGCAGGTCGAGATGCGCGACGAAGCGCACGTCCGGCTTGTCGATGCCCATGCCGAAGGCGATGGTCGCCACGAGCACCACGCCGTCCTCGCGCACGAACGCGTCCTGGTTGGCGTCGCGGACGGCCCGGTCGAGCCCGGCGTGGTAGGGCAGCGCCCGCCACCCCTCCTCCGCGAGCCAGGCGGCCGTGTCGTCCACCTTCCGCCGGCTGAGGCAGTAGACGATGCCGCTCTGGCCCCGATGGCGGGCGAGCAGGTCGCGCAGTTGGCGGCGGGGATGGTCGCGCGGCGCGATCGCGTAGCGGATGTTCGGCCGGTCGGCGCTCGTGGTGAACACCGCGGCGCCTTCCATCCCCAGCCGGACGAGCAGGTCGGCCCGGGTCTGGGGGTCGGCCGTTGCCGTCAGCGCGACGCGCGGGACGCCGGGAAAGCGTTTCCCCAGCACCGCCAGCCCCATGTATTCGGGACGGAAGTCGTGGCCCCACTGGCTCACGCAGTGGGCTTCGTCGATGGCGAACAGGGCGAGCGGAACGGTCGAGAGAAGGTCGAGGAACCCCTCGGAGACGAGCCTCTCCGGTGTCACGTAGAGCAGTTTCACGCGCCCTTCCCGCACGTCCATGCGGATGGAGAACGCTTCCTGCCCCGTCAGCCCCGAGTGCAGCGCCGCTGCCGCCACCCCCGCCTGCCGCAGCGCCTCGACCTGGTCGCGCATCAGCGCGATGAGCGGCGAGACGACGATGGCGGTGCCCGGCCGGCACAGCGCAGGCACCTGGTAGCACACGGATTTTCCGGCGCCCGTGGGGAAGTACACGGCCGCGTCGCCGCCCGCCGCGACGTGGCGCACCACGTCCTCCTGCCTGCCGCGGAAGGCGCGGTGGCCGAACACGGCCGTCAGCACGTGCAGCGGGTCGTCGCCGACGCTGCGGAATTCCGGTGCCGCGCTCATCCGCTCAGGCGTTCCTTCGCATCAGAAGGACGGTTCGCATCAGAAGGACAGCCGGGCGCGCGCGGCGGCGTAGTCGTGGCGAAGGTCGGCGATGAGGTCGGCCACGGAGGGCACGTCGGCGACGCTGCCGACGCCCTGCCCGGCGGACCAGATGGTCTTCCACACCTTCGCCTCCTCCGAGAGGTCCATCCGGCCGTGCTCGGGAAGGTTCTCGGGATCGAGCCCGGCCGCGACGATCGAGGGGCGCATGAAGTTGGCGTTCACGCCGCTGATCGCCGGCGTGTAGACGATGTCGGAGGCCTGCGCCCCGACGATCATCTCCTTGTAGGCGTCCGGCGCAAGGCTCTCGCGCGTCGCGATGAAGCGGGTGCCGAGATAGGCGAGGTCGGCGCCCAGCACGCGCGCGGCGGCGATGTGGTCGCCCGTCGAGATGGCGCCGGAGAGCACGATGGTGCCGGGGAAGAACCGCCGGATCTCGGGGACGAGCGCGAAGGGCGACAGCGTCCCCGCATGCCCTCCCGCCCCGGCGCAGACGGCGATGATCCCGTCCACGCCGGCCGCCGCCGCCTTCTCGGCGTGGCGGACGTTGATGACGTCGTGGAACACGAGCCCGCCATAGGAGTGCACCGCGTCGACCACGTCGCGCACCGCGCCGAGCGAGGTGATGACCAGAGGCACCTTGCGCGCCACCGTCACCTCCAGATCCTCCTTCAACCGCGGGTTGCTGCGATGGACGATCAGGTTGACGCCGAAGGGCGCCGGCAGGTGTCCGCCGCCGTCGGAGGGCAGCGCCAGCCGCTCCTCGATCTCGGTCAGCCAGTCGGCGTAACCCTCGCTCGTCCGCTGGTTGAGCGCCGGGAACGTCCCGATCACGCCCGCCCGGCACGTCTCGACGACGAGGTCGGGCCCGGAGACGAGGAACATCGGCGAGGCGATGGCCGGGACCGTCAGGCGGCCCTGGAAAATGGCGGGGATCGGCACGGAAGCCTCCGGAATCAGCCTGCGAGGACGCTAGACCATGCTTCGTCATGATGGAAACGAAGCATGCTCCGGTTTCGTGGGTGGTCGTTTGCTTTTCGCGAAGAACCGGTTTCCACCTTATCGCAGCATACTCCCCGGCGGCCCCGGGACCGAAGGAAGCACGAACCGTTCGCCGCCCGGTCCCCGGTGGACGCGGCGCCCGCCGCGGGCTAATCCCGGAGGCACAAACGACACGACGGACGAGGAGACCGCCATGGGCAAGCTGCCGTTCCAGCGCGATGCCAACCTGATCGGGGGCGAATGGGTGGGGGCCGACGACGGCGGCGCCATCGAGGTCACCAACCCCGCCACCGGCGAAATCCTCGGCCAGGTGCCCCGCTGCGGCGCCGCCGAGACGCGCCGGGCCATCGAGGCGGCGCAGAAGGCCTTCGTCGGCTGGAGCCGCACCACGGCGGCGGAGCGCGCCGAGAAGCTGCGCAAGCTCGCAGCCGCCATCGAGAAGAACAAGGAAGACCTCGCGGTGCTGCTCACCTCCGAGCAGGGCAAGCCGCTGGCCGAGGCGCGCGGCGAGATCGCGATCTCGGCCGCCTACGTTCTCTGGTTCGCGGAGGAGGCCCGCCGGATCTACGGCGACACGATCCCGTCCCCGTGGCCGAACCGCCGCATCATCGTGACGAAGGAGCCCGTGGGCGTCGTCGCCGCCATCACGCCGTGGAACTTCCCCTCGTCGATGCTGTCGCGCAAGCTCGGCGCCGCGCTCGCGGCGGGCTGCACGGTGGTGACGAAGCCGGCGACGCAGACGCCCTACTCCGCCATCGCCTGGGGCCTTCTCGCCGAGGAGGCGGGCATTCCGCCGGGCGTCATCAACATCCTCACCGGCTCCGCCTCGGCCATCGGCGGCGAGATCACACGCAACCCGATCGTGAAAAAGGTGACGTTCACCGGCTCGACCGAGGTGGGCAAGATGCTCATGGCCCAGGCCGCGGGCACCATGAAGCGTGTGTCGATGGAACTCGGCGGCAACGCGCCCTTCATCGTCTTCGACGACGCCGACCTCGACGCCGCGGTCGAGGGGGCGATGCAGTCCAAGTACCGCAATTCCGGCCAGACCTGCGTCTGCGCCAACCGCTTCATCGTCCAGGCCGGCATCTACGACGCCTTCGCAGCGAAGTTCGCCGCGGCGGTGAAGGGGCTCAAGGTCGGCAACGGCCTCGAGCCGGGCACCGTCCAGGGCCCGCTGATCGACGAGAACGCCGTGAAGAAGGTGGAGGAGCACATCGCCGACGCCGTCTCCAAGGGCGCGGCGGTGGCCGCCGGCGGCAAGCGGCACGCGCTGGGCCGCTCCTTCTTCGAGCCCACGATCCTGACCGGCGTCACCACGGCCATGGCCGTGGCGCGGGAGGAGACGTTCGGCCCGCTGGCGCCGCTGTTCCGCTTCGAGACGGAGGAGCAGGCCATCGCCATGGCCAACGACACGGAGTTCGGCCTCGCCGCCTACGCCTTCACGCGCGATCTCGGCCGCGCCTTCCGCGTCATGGAGGGGCTGCAGTACGGGCAGGTCGGCATCAATGCAGGCCTGATCACCACCGAGGTGGCGCCGTTCGGGGGCGTGAAGGAGTCCGGGATGGGCCGCGAGGGCTCGAAGTACGGCCTCGATGACTACCTGAACGTGAAGTACGGCTGCCTCGGCCTCTGAGGCGACGTTTTCTGCCGACGCCAGCCGTCAACGCTTTTTCGACGGCTGGCGTGCCATTTTGCCTTCCCGCTTGTTTCATCCCTTTCCGGGTGCGCCGTGTCCGATACCGAAACCGTTTCCAGCGTTGCATCCCTCGTGGCCGCCGCCACCGAAGCGCGGAAGGCCGGACGCGGCGCCGACGCCGCCCGCCTGCTGTCGCAGGCCGTCGCCCAGCACGAGCGGACCGGCGAGGCGATCTACCGGGGCGCGTGGTTCGACCTCGGCGCGCTTCTGTTCCAGTTCGGACGCCTGGCCGACGCCGAGCGCGTGACCCGATCGGGCCTCGCCCGTCGGCCGAAGGAGTTCGCGCTCGTCAACCTGCTCGGCGTGATCCAGAAGGCCCTCGGCCGCTACGCGGAGGCGCTCGCGACCTTCGACGCCGCCGCCGCGATCGAGCCCCAGAACCTTTCGCCGTCGATCAACAAGGGCAACATCCACATCACCCTGCGCCAGGGCGAGGAGGCCGTGGCGTGCTTCACGCGGGTGACGCGGCAAGAGCCGAAGAACGCGGAGTACCAGCGCCTGCTCGGCACGGCCCACCGGATGATCGGCGAGTTCGACAAGGCCATCGCCCGCTTCGAGGCCTCCCTCAAGCTCGATCCGCGCATGGCCTCGACCTACCGGGAGCTGGCGGCGACGCTCGACGAAGCGGGCCGCTCCGCAGAGGCCCTGGCGCTGCTGCAGAAGGCGGTGGGCGTCATCGGGCCGGTGCGCGAGCTCATGGAGACCCAGGTCATCCTGCTGCGGCGGATGAGCCGGCGCGACGACGCGGCCAAGCTGCTGGCCTCGCTCATCGCGATCTCGCCGCACGAGTCCTGGCAGCACCTGCAGATGGCGCGCACGATCGCGCCCGTGGATCGCGACAAGGCGAACGAAAGCTTCGCGCAGGCGCTGCGGCTGGAGCCGAACAACCCGAAGCTGGTGGCCGAGTTCGCCGAGAGTCTCGACCGCACGCGCGGATCGAAGGAGGCGGAGAACATCGCCGCCGCCTACGACCTCGCCGTGCGCCGCCTTGCCATGGGCGGCAACCTGAAGCCGGACGCCAAGACCCTGCGCGGCATCCTCATCCGCTCCGGCGACTATGATCGCGCCGCCGCCATAGGCGGGCTCGACGAGCTCGGCGCCTACTGGGCGTCCACCGGCGAGATCGCCGGGCTGCACCACCAGATGGGGCAGGTCCAGACGCGCGAGCAGCGCCGCACCCTCGTGGAGCATCACCGCCTGTGGGGCCGCCGCATCGAGGCCGTGGCGCGGCAGACGCCGCTGGCGCGGCCGGCCGTGCGGACGGAGCGGGCAAAGGTGCGCGTCGGCTTCATGTCGTCGGACCTGCGCGACCACCCGGTCGCCTATTTCGCCTTCGACCTGCTGACCCGCTACGACAAGTCGCGCTTCGAATTCTACGCCTACTCCTGGTCGACACGGCCGGCGGACGGCATCCAGAACGCCATCGCCTCGACCGTCGACGGGTGGCGGCTGAAGCCGCTCGTGTCCGACCGGACGGCGGCGCAGATCATCGCCGACGACGACCTCGACATCCTGTTCGAGCTCGGCGGCTCGACCGACATGAACAAGCTCGACGTGATGGCGTGGAAGCCGGCGCCGCGGCAGGCGAGCTGGCTCGGCTACCCGCACTCGGCGGGGCTGGAGACCATCGACCGCATCCTCGTCGACCCGTTCATCAAGCCGGACGACCCGGCGCTGCTCGTCGAGAAGCCGTTCCTGATGCCGCGCACCTGGGTGGCGCTGCGCCAGCCCACCTTCGGGCGCCTGCCGGACATCGACCCGCTGACGCCGCAGGAGCGCACGGGGCGCGTGACCTTCGGCACGATGAACAACCCCTACAAGTACAATGCCCGCGTCATCGAGACCTGGGCCGCCGTGCTCAACGCCGTCCCCGGCTCGCGCTTCCTGTTCGTGCGGCCCGAGGGCGGTGTCGCCTCCTTCCGCGCCAACATCGAGGCGCGGTTCGAGGCGCACGGCGTGTCGCGCGACCGCATCGGCTACGTGCCGGTGCGCGGCGTGCACCTCCCGCACTACAACGAGATCGACGTGGCGCTGGACACCTTCCCGCAGACGGGCGGCACCACCACCTGCGAGACGCTGTGGATGGGCGTGCCGACGGTGACGCTCGTCGGCGAGGCGTTCTACGAGCGCCTCTCCTACTCGAACCTCAACAATGCCGGCCTCGGTGAGCTCTGTGCCTTCGACCGCAACGCCTTCGTCGCCACGGCTGTCGAGACGGCACGGCGCACCGAATGGCGGACCGAGCTGCGCCGGACGATGCGCGAGCGGCTGCGCCAGCACCCGCTCGGCAACCCCGACCTCTTCGTCGCCGATTTCCAGGACACGCTGCTGGCGTGGATGGACGAGCCGGCATGAGCCGCGCCCCCGACCCGCAGGCGTGGCGCGGCCGCAGCGTCCTCGTCACCGGGCACACCGGCTTCAAGGGGTCGTGGCTGGCGCTGCTGCTCGCCCGGCTCGGGGCGCAGGTGCACGGGGTGGCGCTGGAGCCGCCGCCGGGGCCGTCGCTCTTCGCGCTTGCCGGCGTGCGGGACAGGCTCGCCTCCCATCGCATCCTCGACATCCGGGACGGCGCGGCGTTGTCGGCCGCCGTGACCGAGGCCGACCCCGAGGTGGTGTTCCACCTCGCCGCGCAGGCCCTCGTCGGCGTGTCGTACCGCGATCCCGCCGGCACCTTCGCCACCAATGTCGATGGCACCATCCACCTCATGCAGGCGCTGCGCGGGCGGGCCGGCTGCGCCGCCGCGCTGGTGGTGACCAGCGACAAGGTCTACCGCAATGACGGCAGCGGCCGGCCCTTCCGCGAGGACGACCCGCTCGGGGGGCACGACCCCTATTCGGCCTCCAAGGCGGCCTGCGAGATCGCCGTCGCGTCGTGGGCCTCGTCCTTCGGCGGCGAGCTGCCGCGCATCGCGACAGCCCGCGCCGGCAACGTCATCGGCGGCGGCGACTTCGCCGAGGACAGGCTGATCCCCGACCTCGTGCGCGCCGACCGGGCCGGCCGGCCGCTGCTGATCCGCCGCCCCGACGCGACCAGGCCATTCCAGCACGTGCTCGACGTGCTCCTCGGCTACGTCCTCTTCGCCGAGGACCTGATGGACCGCCCGGACGCGCCGACGGCCCTGAACTTCGGCCCCTCCGAGCCCGAGACCAGCGTGCGGGACCTGCTCCGGCGCTACGGCGCGGCGCGGGGCCGGCCCGTGGCATGGGAGCCGGTGCCGGGGCCGGTCTACGGCGAGGCGCCGCGCCTCGCCCTCGACGCGACCCTCGCGCGCCAGCGCCTGCGGTGGCAGCCGCGTCTCGCGGGTGACGGCGCCGTCGGTGCCACCGCCGCGTGGTACGAGGCGTGGGCCGGCGGCGCCGATGTCGCCCGCTTGACGCACGATCAGATCGCGGCGGTGCTGTCGTGATCTTGGAGCCCACGCCCCTCCCCGGCCTCGTGCTGGTGCGGCAGGAGCGCAGGGAGGATGCGCGCGGCTTCTTCGCCCGCACGTGGTGCGCCGACGATTTCGCCGCAGCCGGTCATCCTTTCCAGCCCCGGCAGATGAGCGCCTCCTTCAGCGAGCGCGCCTTCACGCTGCGGGGCCTTCACTGGCAGGACGCGCCACACGCGGAGACGAAGCTGGTGCGCGTGACGCGCGGCGCGGCGTTCGACGTGGCGGTCGACCTGCGGCCGGGTTCGCCGACGCGGGGCCGCTGGCATGGCGTGACGCTCGATGCGGAGACAGGAGACGCGTTCCTCATCCCGCCCGGGTTCGCGCACGGGCTCCTGACCCTCGCGGACCGCACAGAGGTGCTCTACGCCATGGACGTGCCCTACGAGGCCGCGGCCGCGCGCGGGGCGCGGTGGGACGATCCCGCGTTTGGCATCGCATGGCCCGCGGCACCGCGCGTGATCGCACCCAAGGACGAGACTTGGCCGGCGTGGACGGCGGGCCAGTGACGGAGGCCACCCGGTGAGCGAGCGGATCCTCGTGACCGGTGCCAGCGGATTCATCGGCCGGCATGCGCTCGGCCCGCTCGTCGCGGCCGGCGCCGCGGTGCACGCCGTCGGGCGGCACGACCCGGGTGTCGCCGGCGTCACCTTCCACCCCGCAGACCTCCTCGATCCCGCCGCATTACGCGCGGCCGTCGCAGGGGTGCGGCCGACGCACGTACTGCACTGCGCATGGGTCGTCGAGCACGGCGTCTTCTGGACGTCGCCGCTCAACCTCGACTGGACGGCGGCGACGCTCCACCTCGCCCGCGCGGCGGCGGAGGCTGGGGCCCGCCGCTTCGTCGGCGTCGGAACCTGCGTCGAGTACGACTGGAGCGACGGCGGCGGACGCGACCGCGCCGAGGCGGATGCGCTGCGCCCGGCGACGCTCTACGGCACCGCCAAGGCGTCGACCGCCGGCACTCTGGAAGCGTTCGCCAGGGTCGCCGGCCTCGGCTTCGGCTGGGCACGCCCGTTCCACCTCTTCGGCCCCGGCGAGGACGAGCGCCGGCTCGTCGGGTCCATCGTGCGAGCGATGCGCGCGGGCACGCCGGCTGAGCTCGGCTCCGGCCGACCCGTCAGGGACTTCCTGTGCAGCGTCGACGCCGGCGCGGCGCTGGCGGCGCTGGTGCTGGCCGGCCACGTTGAGGGCCCCGTGAACGTGGCCAGTGGCGAGGGCATCGCCATTGCCGACCTCGCCCGGGAGATCGCGGGCCTCGCGGGCAGGTTGGACCTGCTGCGGCTCGGCGCCCGGCCGGATCCGGCCGGCGAGATCCCGCGCATGGTGGCGGCGGTCGGCCGGCTGCGCGACGAGGTCGGCTTCCGGCCGGCGCGGAGCCGGCAGGATCGGCTGGCGGAACTGGTCGCCGGCAGCGGCTAGGGCCTCCCCCGGAACGCCCGGCTTGCATCCCGGCGCCTGAATTTGCGACAAGCGCTCGCGCCTGCCGGAGCCCGAGCCATGACCGCCGCCGAACGCATCCTCACCATCGTCCCGCCCGGGCGGCCGCTCGCGGGGCGGGTCCGCCCGCCGGGCTCCAAGTCGATCACCAACCGCGCGCTGCTGCTGGCGGCGCTGGCGCGGGGCACGAGCCGGCTCACCGGCGCGCTGAAGAGCGATGACACGCGCTACATGGCGCAGGCCCTGCGCGAGATGGGCGTCGCCATCGACGAACCGGACGCGACCACCTTCGTGGTGACGGCGGAGGGGCGGCTGAAGGCGCCCGCCGGCCCGCTCTTCCTCGGCAACGCCGGCACGGCGACGCGCTTCCTCACGGCGGCGGCCTGCCTCGTCGACGGCGACGTGGTGGTCGACGGCGACGCGCACATGCGCAAGCGTCCCATCGCGCCGCTGGTCGAGGCGCTGCGCGGGCTCGGCATCGGCATCGAGGCGCCGACCGGCTGCCCGCCGGTGACCGTGCACGGGCGGGGAGCCTTTCCCGGCGGGGCCGTGGCGATCGACGCGGGGCTCTCCAGCCAGTACGTGTCCGCGCTGCTGATGGCCGCCGGGTGCGGCGCGGCGGCAACCGACATCCGCCTCGTCGGGCCGGAGGGCGACGAGATCGGTGCGCGCGGCTACATCGACCTCACCGTCGCCGCCATGGCCGCTTTCGGCGGGCGCGCCGACGTGCGCGAGGCCGGCGCCTGGCGCGTGCAGCCGACGGGCTACCGGGCGACGGACTTCCTCGTCGAGCCGGACGCGTCGGCGGCGACTTATCTCTGGGCTGCGGAGGTGCTGACGGGCGGGGCCATCGACCTCGGCGTGCCGGCCTCGGCCTTCACCCAGCCCGACGCCAAGGCGCACGACGTCATCGCGGCCTTCCCCCGCTTGCCCGCCGTGATCGACGGCTCGCAGATGCAGGACGCGATCCCGACGATTGCGGTGCTCGCCGCCTTCAACGAGACGCCGGTGCGCTTCACCGGCATCGCCAACCTGCGCGTCAAGGAATGCGACCGCATCCACGCGCTGTCGTCGAACCTCGTGCGCATCCGGCCGGGGCTCGCCCGCGAGGAGGGCGACGACCTGGTCGTGGCCGGCGACCCGGCATTGGCCGGGCAGACGCTGCCGGCGGAGATCGACACCTTCGCCGACCACCGCATCGCGATGTCATTCGCGCTGGCCGGGCTGATGATCGGCGGCATCACCATCCGCGACGCCAACTGCGTGGCCAAGACCTTCCCCGGGTACTGGGACGCCCTGGCGTCGCTCGGCGTGCAACTCGTCGAGCGCTAACGCGCACGGCCTAAACGCGCTCCAGCGGGCGGTGCGGCGGCGGCGGGAGCGTCACCTCGATCCCGTCGCCGGGGCGCACCACCCCACCGGCGCGCACGATGCCCATGATCCCGGCCTTGCGGATGAGCGACCCGTCGGGCGCTCGCCCGAGGACGGCGGCGAGCAAGCCGGGTCGGAAGTCCTCGATCTGCTGGCAGGGGTTGCGCAGCCCCGTGACCTCCACGACCGCGTCCCCGCCGAGCCTCAGCAGCGCGCCGGTCGGCAGCCCGAGCAGGTCGATGCCGCGCGTCGTCACGTTCTCGCCGAGGTCGCCGGGTCCGAGCGCGAAGCCGCGCGGCGCGAGTTCGTCGAACAGCTCGGCGTGGATGAGATGCACCTGCCGCAGGTTGGGCTGCGTCGGGTCCACCCTCACCCGCGAGCGGTGTCGCACGGTGGCGCCGGCGTGGGCGTCGCCCTCCACGCCGAGGCCCTCGCGCAGGATGACCTCCCCGGCCGTGGCCTTGCTGAAGGCGTGGACGCCATGCCGGCAGACGGCGAGGACGCGGGCGGTCTCGTGGCTCATGCGGTCCCCTCGGCGCGCGGGCTTGCCCGCCCGGCCCGTCCATAGCACGGTGTCGGCCGCCCGCAACGACCCGACGGAGGACCCGTGGCGACCGGACTGTTCGCGCTGCTCGACGACGTCGCCGCCATCGCCAAGGTGGCGGCCGCATCCATCGACGACATCGGCGCCCAGGCGACGAAGGCGGGCGCCAAGGCCGCCGGCATCGTCATCGACGATGCCGCCGTCACGCCCCGCTACGTGGTGGGCTTCGCCGCGAGCCGCGAATTGCCGATCATCGGCAAGATCGCGGTGGGGTCACTGCGCAACAAGCTCATCTACCTCACCCCGGCCGCGCTGGCGCTGTCCGCCTTCGCGCCATGGGCGATCACGCCCCTGCTCATGGCCGGCGGCGCCTATCTCTGCTTCGAGGGCTTCGAGAAGCTGTGGGAATCGATCCGCCCCCACGCGGAGGACGCTCCCGAGGCCGATGCGGCGCCGGCTGCCGATCCCGTCGCCCACGAGACGTCGATGGTGTCCGGCGCCATCCGCACGGACTTCATCCTCTCCGCCGAGATCATGGCGATCACGCTGTCCACCGTCCCGGAGGCAACGTTCTGGACGCAGCTCGCCGTGCTGGTGGGCGTCGGCGTCGGCATCACCGTGCTCGTCTACGGCGCCGTCGGCCTTCTGGTGAAGATGGACGATGCTGGCGTGAAGCTGGCCCGCAGCGAGAACGGCCTCGTGCGCGCGCTCGGACTGCGGCACGTCGGGCGCGGGCTCGTCAAGGCCATGCCGCTGATCCTGTCGCTGCTCGGCGTCGTCGGCACCGCCGCGATGCTATGGGTCGGCGGCGGCATCGTCGTGCATGGGCTCGAGGAGTTCGGCTTCGCCACGCTCGGCCACTGGATCCACGACGCCGGCGCGTGGGCGGCGGCCCGAGCCGGCGAGACCTTCGCCGGCTTCGCCAGCTGGTTCGTGTCGGCGACCGGTTCCGCCGTCGTCGGCATCGCGCTCGGCGGCGTCATCGCGCCGGTCGTTCACGTGGCGGGGTCGCTCAGGGGCGGGCACTGAGCCCGGCGGCCGCCGTGCCGGCGGCACGGCCGAGCACGGTCGCCGTGAGGAGGCCGTTACCCGAGAGGTAACCGGCGGCGGTCGAGCCCGACACGCCCGCCGCCGCGCCGCCCACCGCGAAGAGGTTCGGCAAGGGACTGCGGTCGGACCGGAGCACCCGGCCCTCCGTGTCCACCAGCAGCCCGCCCTGCGTGTGGAACAGCGCGCCCGTGACCTTCACCGCGTGCAGCGGCGCCTCGAGCGGCGTCACGCCGTTCCAGTCGCGCCCGAACCGGTCCTTCGCGCCCGCCGCGCGGGCCGCCGCGACCTCGGCGAAGGTCTCCTCCAGCGCCGCGCGGGGCACGTGGACGAGATCAGCGAGCGAGGCGGCGTCGGGGGCCGTGAGCACCGCGCCCATGGCCTCGGCGTTGCGGAAGTCCTCGAACTGCCGGGCGATGCCGGCGATGCGGGCGTCGAAGATGTCGAAGGCGACGGCGTCGGGCTGGCGGATCACCACCGCCGCCTGCTCCGAGTAGCCGTGCGTCTCGTCGTTGAACCTGCGGCCGTCGCGGTTCACCTGGAAGCCGCCCTCCATGACCACGGCCCAGCTCACCAGCACGCCGTGCGGGTGGGCGACGGAGCCGTGCCCCTGGTAGCCGGACATGGCGTCGAGGCCGGCGCCGAGCGCCTCGCCCCACAGCACGGCATCGCCGCGGTTGCCCGGATGGCCGAAGTAGAGCGCGTCCGCCATCTCGGGAATGTGGCGGCGCACGAGGTCCGGGTTTCCGCCGTAGCCGTTGCAGGCGAGCACGAGCGCCCGGCAGCCGATGTCCTCGGCCGCCCCGCCCGGCCGCTCCACGCGCACGCCGGCGATCGTCCCGTCCGGGGTCCGATAAAGCGTGGTCACCGTGGCTTCGGTGAGGATGGGGATGTCCTGCGCCTCCACGGCCTGGCGCAGCCTGTCGACGAGTTCGGCGCCCGAGCGCGACGGCAGCCCGTGCATCCGGCGGGCCGAATGGCCAGGATAGCTGAAGTCGTGCACCACCGAGAACGGCAGGCCGTGCGCGTCGGCGAGCCACTCGATGACAGGGCCGGAGCGGGCGGCGATGGCCGCGACCTGCGCCGCGTCGGGCTCGCCCTTCGCCTTGCGCAGGATGTCGGAGGCGAACAGCACGGCGCTGTCGTCGATGCCGCGCTCGGCCTGGAAGCGGGTCGGCGCGGCCGGGATCAGGCCGGCGGAGAGCGCCGTCGAGCCGCGCGGCACGGGGTCGCGCTCCAGCACCACGACATCGGCGCCCGCCTCGCGCGCGGCCAGCGCCGCGGTGAGGCCGCCGGCGCCGGCGCCGACGACGAGCACCTCGGCCTCCGCGCCGAAGGTCGCCTCGACGGCCGGGCGGACGAGCGCGCTCATGCGGCCTCCACCTCGGCGAGCGCCTCGGCGACCGTCATGACGCGCGCGACGGGCTTCAGGGCGGCGACGGACACGGCATGCACCTCCTCGCTGAAGGCGGCGCATCCGTCTGACAGCAGCGTCACGTCGATGTCGCGGACATGGGCGTCGCGGACGGTCGAGGCCACGCCGCCGTTGGTGACGATGCCGCAGACGTAGAGCTTGTCGATTCCGGCCTTGCGGAGCACCCACTCCATGCGGGTCATGTAGAAGGCCGAGTAGGCGACCTTCTCGACGACGAGGTCGGCCGGCTGGAGTTCGTCGACGAGCGTGTGGCCCCAGCTTCCCGGCGCGAAGTCGCCCTTGCTGAGGAACGGCCGCATCGCCCTGAGGTGCGGAGAGATCAGCGGCTCGCCGCCCTTTCCGGGCACCAGCGTGAACTGTGTGGAGACGACCCAGCCGCCCTTCTCGCGCAGGCGGCGGGCGAGCGGCGCGACGCGGGCCGGCAGCGCGGCGATGGCCGCCGACGCCTGACCGCCGCGGGCGTAGGCGCCCTTCGGATGGATGAAGTCGTTCTGCAGGTCGACGATCAGCAGCGCGGTCCGCTGGAGGGGGACGACGGTCTGGCTCATGTCGGGCGCCTCACGGAAGTCTCTCGATGACGACGTTGCCGAGCCGGTCGACGCGCGCGACGAGCCCCGGGTCGACGATGGTGGTGGCGTCCGGCTGCTCGAGGATGGCCGGCCCCTCGATCCGCGCGTCGACCGGCAGGTCGAGTCGCGACCAGACCGCCGCGTCGTGCCACGCGCCGGCGAACCACACGCGGCGGCTGCCGCGGCGCGCTCCTTCCAGCGTCGCACCCTCGGCAGGGGCGAGCGCGGAGAGGTCGAAGGGCGGGCGCCGCCCGATCGCGGCCGTGCGCAGCGTCACGATGCGCACCGGGATGCCCGGCAGCAGGCGGCTGAAGGAGGACTGGTAGGCCGCCTCGAAGGCGGCGCGGACGATGGCGGCGGTCACGCCGGTCGTCCCCTCGCGCAGCGACACCGGCAGCGGCACGGAGATGGTGTGCGTCTGGCCGAGGTAGTGCATGTCGAGCTCGTAGAGCACGTCGATGCGCTCCACCGCGACGCCGGCCCCGGCGACGACCGTCTCCGCCTGCCGGCCCTGCGCCGCCATCAGCGCGTCAAGCGCGGCGACGTCGAGGCCGTCGAGCATCCAGTTGACCGTGCGCACCTGGTCGTGCCGCAGGTCGGCGATGACGCAGCCCAGCGCCGAGGTGATGCCGGGGAAGCGAGGCACCAGCGCGCAGGAGAGGCCCACGTCCGTGATCAGCGCGCCGGCATGCAGCGCGCCACCGCCGCCGAAGGGCATCACGGCGAAGCTCTTCGGGTCGTGCCCACGCTCGATGGAGACGAGGCGGATGGCGCCGGCCATGCGCCCGTTGGCCACGCGCACGATGGCCTCCGCCGCCGCCATCGGATCGATGCCGAGCGGCTCGGCCACATGCCGCGCGATGGCGGCCTTAGCCGCCTCGACGTCGAGGCGCGCCAGCTTGCCGCCGATGGGCCGGTCGGCGTTGATGCGGCCGAGCACGACGTTGGCGTCGGTCAGCGTCGGCCGGTCGTTGCCCTGCCCGTAGCAGACGGGACCCGGCACCGAGCCGGCGCTCTCCGGCCCCACCTGCAGCAGCCCTCCCTTGTCGACGTGGGCAATGGACCCGCCGCCGGCGCCGATGGTGGAGATCTCGATCATCGGCGTGCGGATGACGAGGCCGAAGTCGATGGTGGTCTGCGCCGCCAGCACGGAGCGGCCGCCGGCGATCAGAGAAACGTCGAAGGAGGTGCCGCCGAGGTCGCCGGTGATGACATTGTCGTAGCCCGCCGCCTTCGCGATGGCCGCGGCGGCGATGACGCCGGCGGCGGGGCCGGACAGCGCCGTGCGCACCGGCAGGCGCCGCGCCGTCGCCGTCGACATGACGCCGCCGTTCGACTGCACGATGTGGAACTGCCCGCGGAACGCCGCGCCCTCCAGCGCCTCCTCCAGCCGCGCGAGGTAGGAGCCCACCACCGGCTGGAGATAAGCGTTGACGGCGGTCGTCGAGGCGCGCTCGAACTCGCGGATCTCCGGCAGGATCTCCGACGAGGCGACGACATGGTCGTTGGGCCACACGGAGCGGACCGCCTCGACGGCGGCGCGCTCGTTGGCGTCGTTGGCGTAGGCGTTGATGAACACCACGGCCACCGCCTGTGCGCCCTTCTCCAGCAGGACACGGGCGGCCGAGGCCACCTCGGTCGCGTCAACGGGCACGCGGACGGTTCCGTCGGCGAGGACGCGCTCGTCGACCTCGAGCCGCAGGTCGCGGTCGGCGATGGGGGTGAAGTCGCCCCACAGCCCCCAGGTGCGCGGCCGGTCGCGGCGGCGCATCTCCAGCACGTCGCGGAAGCCGCGCGTGGTGATGACGCCGATGCGGGCGCCCTTGCGCTCCAGCAGGGCGTTGGTGCCCACCGTCGTGCCGTGGACGATGGAGGAGAAGGTCTTCAGGTCGCCCAGCGCGCCGAGGCCGTCGAGAAAGCCCGCCGCCTCGTTGCCGCGGTTCGACGGCACCTTGGCCGTGCGGAACCGGCGCTCCTGCTCGTCGAACAGGAAGAGGTCGGTGAAGGTGCCGCCGACGTCGACGCCGACGATGGGGCCGCGCTTGCTCATGCGCCCCTCCCCGCCCGCAGCGCCGCGGTGGCCGCGGCATCGACGCCGCCGGCGGCGTCGAGCACGACGCCGTAGCGCTCCCGCGCAGCAGCGGGGCTGACGTAGCCGAGCCGGACGTCGCGAGCCACCTGCACAGGGTCGCGCTCGAAGGCCGATCCCCAGCCGCCGCCGCCGGGCGACTCCAGGCGCACACGCCGTCCCTTGCGGATTTTCACGTCGGCGACCTTGGAGGCGAGCGGCGGCGAGGCTTCGCCGTCGTCCGTCTGCCAGAAGAAGCGGTTGAGCGCGGCGGGCTCCCCGCCGTTGACGCCGAACGGCGCGAACTTGCCGCGCTCGCCGAGCAGGAACACGTCGGCGCCAGCGTCCGCCAGCGCCTCGACCTCGTAGACGGCGCCGAGGCCGCCGCGGTGCAGGCCGGGACCGGCGCTGTCGGGGCGCAAGGCCCACTGCGTGAACATGACGGGATAGGACGCCTCGAGGATCTCCGCCGGCGGGATGGTCGCCATGGAGATCGGGTTGTTGCCGTGGTTGAGCCCGTCGGTCTCGGGATTGCCGCCGAGCCCGCCGCCGAAGAAGGAGAACATGACGAAGCGCTGGCCGTTGTCGCGGTGGCCGGCGATGGAGAGCGCGTTGATGGTGCCGAAGGGCGCCGCCGTGGCGCGGTCCGGCATGGCCTTGGCGAGCGCGCCGAAGACGACGCCGATGACGCGCAGGATCGTCTCGGTGTAGCCGCCGACCGGACGCGGCGCCGACACGCCGAGCAGCGTCGTCTCGGGAATGACGAAGTCGATCGGCGCGAGGCAGCCGGCGTTGGCCGGCACGTCGGTGAAGACGTGCTTCAGCGCCACGTAGCAGCACGCGACGGCAGTCGAGCGGGCGATGTTGAGCGGGCCCGCGCAGGGCGCCGAGGAGTGCGAGAAGTCGAGCCGCATGCGGTCGCCCGCGATCGTCAGGTCGAGCGCAATCGTCAGCGGCGCGTCGGTGACGCCGTCGTTGTCGAGGAAGTCCTCGAAGGAGTAGGTGCCATCCGGCAGGGCCGCGACCGTCTGGCGCATCAGCGCCTCGGCGCGGGCGGTGAAGGCGTCGAGCGCGGCGGAGACGACGGTGTCGCCATACTCGTCGAGAACATCACGGAGGCGCCTCTCGCCGAGGTCGAGGGCGTTCAGCTGGCCGTTGAGGTCGCCGTAGTTGGACTGCGGCACGCGGCTGTTGGCGGCGAGGATGGCGACGATGTCGTCGTTCATCCGGCCCCGCGCGATCAGTTTCACCGGCGGGATGCGCACGCCCTCCTGGAAGCTCTCGGTGGCCCGCGCGTTGAAGCCGCCGGGCACGTTGCCGCCGATGTCGAGCCAGTGGCCGACCGAGGCGAGCCAGCAGAACAGCCGGCCGTCGCGGAAGATCGGGCGCACGAGCCGGAAGTCGTTGAGGTGCGTGCCGCCGTCGTAGGGATCGTTGAAGAGGAAGGTGTCGCCCTCCTCCAGCCCGCCCTCGCGCGCCACCTTGTCGATGACGGCCTTCACCGCGAAGGCCATGGCGCCGACGAAGATCGGCAGGCCCGTCGTGCCCTGCACGAGCGTGGCGCCCGTCTGCGCATGATAGAGCCCGTGGCAGGCGTCGCGCGCCTCCGCGATGATGGGGTTGAACGCCGAGCGGTAGAGCGTCGCGTCCATCTCGTCGGCGATCTGCTCCAGACGGCCCTTGAGGACAGCGAGCGTGACGGGGTCGATCGCGGGCGTGCTCATGCCCCGCCCTCCTCGTAGCGGCGGCCGGCCTGCAGCAGCGCCTCGGTGCCGACGACGCCGTTGATGCCGGCGAAGTCGAACATGCGGTCGCGGAAGGCGTCCGACGTGCCATCGCGCAGCAGCGTCGCGTAGAAGTCCTGCGCGGCGCGGGCGATGGCGCGCACGATGCCGCCGGGGAAGATCACGAGCGCATAGCCCATGGCCTCGAGGTCCGCAGCGGGAACCACCGGCGTCTGCCCGCCCTCCACCATGTTGGCCATGAGCGGCAGGCCGCCGCCGAGCGCGGCCGCGACCTTCGCCAGTTGGTCGCGCGTGCGGGGCGCCTCGACGAAGAGCACGTCGGCGCCGGCCTCGGCGTAGCGCGCGGCGCGCTCCAGGGCGGCGTCGAAGCCCTCGACGGCCACCGCATCGGTGCGGGCGACGATGAGCGTCGACGCGTCGTGGCGCGCATCGACTGCGGCGCGGATCTTGCCGGCCATCTCGGCTGCCGGGACGAGGCTCTTGTCGGCGAGGTGGCCGCAGCGCTTGGGGAAGGTCTGGTCCTCGAGCTGCAGCGCCGTCGCGCCGGCGCGCTCGAAGACGCGCACGGTGCGCTGCACGTTGAGCGCGTTGCCGTAGCCGGTGTCGGCATCGACGATGACGGGCAGGTCGACACGGTCGCGCACGGCGGCGATTACGTCCGCCACCTCGCTCATGGCGACGAGGCCGATGTCGGGGCGCCCGAGCCGCGTATAGGCGATGGCCGCGCCGGAGAGGTAGAGCGCCTCCGCGCCGGCCGCCTGCGCCAGAGACGCGGAGAGCGCGTCGTAGATGCCGGGAGCCAGAACGATGGGTTTCTTGGCGAGCCGCTCCCGCAGGGGCGCGGCGGAGGGGGAGGCCTGTGTCATCATGGGTCCTCAGGCCGCGAGCAGGGCCGCGAAGTCGCGGACCTGCGGCGCGGCGTCGAGCGCGAGGGTGGCGTCGAGGATGGCGCGGGTGCGGGCCTCGCCGTAGACGGGCGTCGCCACCTCGAGGAACTTCTCGACGATCTCCTCGGGCGCGTACGGGTTCTCCGTGTCGCCCTTGTTGACCATCGATTCGCCGGTGAGCGTGCGCCCGCCGGTGAGCGTCACCGTCACCCGCGCGGGCCGCAGGCCCGGCAGGAGCGCGGTGAGCGCCTTGTCCTCGGTGACGAAGACCCGCCGTGCGAGGTCGCGGATGGCCGCGTCCGTACGGGCCCTGTCGCGGAAGGCCTCCAGCGTCGCCGCTCCGTTGACGATGGTCGTCGCCAGCGAGAACGGCAGCGAGAACTTCGCCGCCAGCATGTTGCGCGGCTCCTGCCCGGAGAGCTCGGCCGCCCAGACGTAGGTGGCGATGTCGATGCGCTCGATGGCGGCGGGATCGAGCCTCCCGCCCTCCCCGCGCACGATGTCGAGCAGCGCGTCGATGGCGCCATGGTTGTAGCGGCACGCGGCGTGGCGCTTGAAGTAGTTCCGGGCGATCTCCCAGCGCACGC
This sequence comes from Alsobacter sp. R-9, assembly GCF_054612375.1. Lineage (NCBI taxonomy): Bacteria > Pseudomonadati > Pseudomonadota > Alphaproteobacteria > Hyphomicrobiales > Alsobacteraceae > Alsobacter > Alsobacter sp. R-9. Next base: position 91,154 of record NZ_JBTSWJ010000018.1, read on the forward strand.
CGAGGTCCTCGACCATCGCGGCCGGGGAGAACTGGTCGGCGATGACCTTGCCGTAGACGGTGGCCACGCCGTCGGCCTCGCCGACGAAGCCCGCCTCCACCATCTCCCAGGCGCGCAGGCCGATCTCGTTGGAGAAGCCGGCGTAGCTGTTGCGCACCGTGCCGCCCTGCAGCATCGTCTGGCGGCTCGTGGAAAGGCCAAGACACGAGGAGACGTTGATCACCTCGCGCATGCGCCGCTCGTCGGCGCGGGCGAGCCACGCCACCGCAACGGCAGCGCCCACCGTGCCCCACGTGCCGTGCGGATGCATCGTGACGCGCAGCTTCGAGGCGATCCCGACGCGCGCGCCGACCTCGTAGCCGAGCGCGACCGCCGTGATGAGGTCGGCGCCGCTGCGGCCCCAGCGCTCGGCGGCGACGAGCGCCGCGGGCACGACGTGGATGCCGGGGTGGCCGCGGGCGAACTGGTTGCCCTCGTCGATCTCCAGCATCGTCCCGGCGGTGCCGTTGAGGAAGGCGGCCGTGCCCGCCGGCAGGCGGCAGCCGCCGCCGATGACCGGCGCCGCGAATCCGCCGGTGCCGCCCAGTTCGGCGAGCCGTCGCGTGAGCGAAATCATCTCCGGCTCGCGCGCGCCGGCCGCGATGGCGCCGATGCTGTCGAAGAGCACCTGCTTGGTGCGCTCGACCACGGAGGCCGGCAGGTCGGCGAAGCGCAAGCCTGCGGCGAAGGACGACCAGCGGTCGAGCCAGGTCGTCTCCAGGGTCGCGGTGGTGGCGTTGGCGGTGGGTGCGGTGTCCATGGCGGTCACATCCCCAGGTAGGCTTTCTCGAGGTCCGGATTGCGGGCGAGCTCTTCGCCCGTCCCGCTCAGCACGAAGCGCCCCGTCTCCAGCACGTAGGCGCGGTGGGCGAGGCCGAGCGACTGCATCACGTTCTGCTCGACGAGCAGGATCGTCAGGCCGTCGCGGTTCAACGCCTGGACGAGCCCGAACATCTCCTCCACGAGCAGCGGGGAGAGGCCGAGCGACGGCTCGTCGAGGATCAGCAGGCGCGGCTCGGCCATCAGCCCGCGGCCGATGGCCAGCATCTGCTGCTCGCCGCCGGACAGGGTGCCGGCGCGCTGGCGCACGCGCTCGCGCAGCCGCGGGAAGGTGGCGAAGACCTTCTCGATGTTGGCGGCGCGGTTCTTCGTCGCCCGGCGGTAGGAGCCGAGCTCCAGATTCTCGCGCACGCTCATGTCCGGGAAGATCTTGCGGCCTTCCGGCACGTGGATCAGCCCGGCCTCGACGATGGCGGAGGGCGCGGCGCCCGTGACGTCGGCTCCGTCGAAGCGGACCCGCCCGGCCCGCGCGCGCAGGACGCCGGACAGCACCTTGTTGAGCGTCGTTTTGCCGACGCCGTTGGAGCCGAGCACGGCGACGATTTCGCCCTGCGCGACCTGCATGTCGAGCCCGCGCAGCACGTCGACGCCGCCGTAGCCGGCGACGAGCCCGTCGATGGCGAGGATGGGCTCACCCATGGCCGGCCTCCGACCGCTCCGCGATGCGCTGCGCCGCGCCGTGGCCGAGATAGGCCTCGACGACCTTGGGGTCGCGCGTCACCTCGCGCGGGCTGCCGCTGGCGATGATGCGCCCCTGCGCCAGCACGTAGATGTCCTCGCACAGGCTCATCACCGCCTGCATGACGTGCTCCACCATGACGATGGTGACGCCTGCGTCCCGGATGGAGCGCACCACCGGCACCATGTCGCGCACCTCGGAAGGGTTGAGGCCGGCGAGCACCTCGTCGAGAAGGAGGAGCTTCGGCTCCGTGGCGAGCGCGCGGGCGAGTTCCAGCCGCTTGCGCCCCGCCACCGTGAGCCCGGCCGCCGGCGCGTCGAGCCGGTCGGCGAGGCCGACGAGGCGGGCGACGTCCTCGGCGCGCGCCAGCGCCTCGGCCCGGCCGGGGTGGCGCAGGTGGGCGCCGACCGCGATGTTCTCGCGCACGCTGAGCCCGGCGAAGGGCTGCACGATCTGGAAGGTGCGGGCGATGCCGGCGACGGCGCGCCGGTGCGGCGGCAGGCCCGCGATGTCGGCCCCCTCGAACACGATGCGCCCGGAGGTCGGCGTCTCGAAGCCGGAGATCATGGCGAAGAGCGTGGTCTTGCCGGCGCCGTTGGGGCCGATGAGCCCTGTGATGCGGCCCTTCTGCGCGACGAGGCTCGCGCCGTCGACGGCCAGCAGGCCGCCGAAGCGCTTCGACGCCTGCTCGACGGAGAGCAGCGGTGCGGCACTCATGCGGGCCTCCCCGCAACGCGCTTCCACACGCCGGAGACGATGCCGAGGATCCCGTCGCGCGCGAAGGCCACCATGATGACGAGCAGGATGCCGTAGAGCGCGAGGTCGATGCCCGGGATGCGACCGGCGGCCAGCTTGGTGAGCTCGGAGAGGGCATGCAGGCCCAGCGCGCCGATGACCGGGCCGAACACCGTGCCGAGCCCGCCGATGATCGGCGCCAGCAGCGCCTCCACCGAGATCCACGGCCCGAAGGCGATGCCGGCGTCGACGAAGAGGAAGTACTGGGCGTAGAAGGCGCCCGCGAGCGCGGTGATCGCGGCCGAGAGCGTGATCGCCTTCAGCTTCACGGCGAGCGTGTCGACGCCGAGCGCCTTTGCCGCGTCCTCGTTCTCGCGCACCGCGACGAGCCATGCGCCGAAGCGGGAGCGTTCGATGGCCCGGTTGAGCAGCATCACCGCGACGACGACCCCGAGCGCGATCCAGAAGTAGACCGCGCGGCTCGCGAACTGGAAGTTGTCCGGCCGCACGTCGAGCTTCACCAGCACGCCCGCGGCGCCGCCGGTGAAGGCTGCGGCGTTGGCAAGGATGCGCAGCACCTCCGCGAAGGCGAGCGTGACGAGCGCGAAGTAGGACCCCCGCAGCCCGGAGCGAAAGCTCAGCGTGCCGATGACGAGGCCGGCCACGGCGCCCATCGCGGCGGCCGCGGCGAAGGCGGCGTAGGCGTTGACGCCGAGGCGGGCCTGCAGCAGCGCGGTGCCGTAGGCGCCGACGCCGAAGAAGGCGGCGTGGCCGAAGGAGAACTGCCCGCCATAGCCGCCAAGCAGGTTCCAGCCCTGCCCCGCGAGCGCGATGATGAGCGCCGTCACCATGGCGTTGATCAGCGTGTTCGACGTCGCGAACAGCGGCAGCGCGGCGAGCAGGACGCCGAAGGCGAGGATGGGCCCGTAGGCGCGCAGGGCACTCATGCGCGGGCTCCGAACAGGCCCGTCGGCCGCACCAGCAGCACGAGGATGAAGATGAGGAAGATGCCGATCTGGCCGAGGCTCTCGCCGAGCCACAGGCCGGACAGGCTCTCGACGACGCCGATGAAGAGCCCGCCGATGAGGGCGCCGGGCACCGAGCCCATGCCGCCCAGCACGACGATGGTGAAGGCCACGAGCACGTAGGCGTTGCCGACGCGCGGGTGCACGTAGAACGTCGGCAGCAGCAGGCAGGCCGCCACCGCGAGGCAGGCCGCGCCGAGGCCGAAGGTCACGGCGTAGATGTGGGCGACGTCGATGCCCACCAGCGAGGCGCCGAGCTTCTCCTTGGCGACGGCGCGGATGGCCTTGCCGGTGTCGGTGCGCGTCAGGATCGCCCACAGCACCACCGCGGCGACGCAGGAGGCGCCGGCCGCCACCACCTTGGGCAGCGACAGGAAGGTGAAGCCGAGGTCGACCACCGAGAAGCCGTAGGGCACGTCGATCGAGCGCGTGTCCGAGCGGAAGGCGGCCAGCAGCAGGTTCTCGATGACGATCGAGAGGCCGAGCGTCACGAGCAGGATGTTGCGGTCCTCGCCGTGGCTCGACGGCCCGATGACGAGGCGCTGCACGCCGTAGCCCAGCCCGAAGAACAGCGGCGCCAGGAAGAACACGGCGATGTAGGGGTCGATCCCCGCCTTCCATGCGAAGAAAGCGGCGAACATCGCTGCCGTCAGGATCGCGCCGTGGGCGAAGTTGATGATGTGCAGCACGCCGTAGACGAGCGTCAGCCCGACGGCGATCAGCGCGTAGACGGCGCCCGTCAGGAGGCCGTTGAGCACGGCGGCGAGGATGATGTCGGGCGCGAGCATGGTCCGTCCAGGAAGGGCAGGATCCGCCGGGAGGCGACGGCGCTCCGGTTCGCCGTCGCGCTCCCGGCGGGTGCCGGGCCGGCTTACGCCGGGACCGGGAAGACCGGCTTGGCGTCGGCGAAGGCCTCCGGGAAGATCACCTTGATGTCGCCCTTCTGCACCTGGGTGTTCACCGGCGCGGCGCCGGTGTTCTGGCCGTTGACGAACTTCGTCGGGCCGTAGGGCATGATGTGCTTGGAGAAGGTCGAACTCTCCAGCGCCGCGATGATCTTGCCGCGGTCGGCGGCGGCGGCGCGCTCGATGGCATCGGCGAGCAGCATCACGCAGGAGTAGTTCAGCGCCACGTTGTAGGTGAAGAACTTGCCCTGCGCCTCGACCTCCTTCTTGAGCGCCTGCGCGGTCGCGTTGCGGGGGTCGTACCAGTGGTTGCAGTCCATCACGTTCTCGGCCGCCTCGGGGAATTCCTTGACGAAGCGGTAGTTGGACGCGGCGCCGTTGAGCACGGCGTAGATGCCCTTCGGCCGGATGCGCTGCTGCTGCATGGTGCGGGCGAGCAGCACGAACTCGCCGTAGTAGCTCGAGGGGATCAGCAGGTCCGGGTTCTTGGCGCGGATCTGCAGGGCGATGTTGGTCATGTCGCGTGCCGGGGTCGGGTGCGACAGCGTGTCGATGATCTCGAAGCCGCGCTTGGGCAGCTCGGCCTGCATCAGCTTGGCGAGGCCGGAGCCGAAGAGGCCGTCCTCGTGCACCAGCATCACGGTCTTGGCCGGCTTGCCCGCCGCCTCGTTCAGCTTGGCGAGGTTGTCCAGCGCCAGCCCGCTGACGATCGAGGAGCCGGGGGCGAAGCGGAAGGTGTTCTTCAGGCCGCGCGAGACGATCTGGTCGTTGACGCCGACGTCGACGATGTAGGGCAGGTCGTAGCGCGAGGCTGCCTGGGTGGCGGCAAGGCAGATCGGGCTGGCGAAGCCGCCGACGATGGCGACGACGCCCTCGCCGTTCATGCGCTCCACCTCGGCCGTGCCGCCCTCGGGCGTCGAGCGGGCGTCGCCGAACACCATGTCGATCTTCGCGCCGCCGAGCGACTTGATGCCGCCGGCCGCGTTGATGGCCTTGATCGCCATCTCGGCGCCCATCTGGCCGGCCTGGCCGTCGAAGGCGAGCGCGCCGGTGACCGGCTGCAGGATGCCGACCTTGATGGCGGGGGCCTGGGCGCGCAGGTAGCCCGGCAGGGCGACGGCGCCGGCGGCGGCCACGCCCGTCCGCAGGACGGTGCGGCGTGAAACGCGGGTCTCGTTGATCATGATCCTCTCCCTTGTCGTGCGGCCCGTGTCCCGCGGGCGTCGGTCTCGATGGTTCGGCGCGTCCCGGCGCTCTTCGGCGTGGCGACGGCCCCCGCAGCGGGCGACCAGCGCCGCCCGTTGCGGTCCTGCGTCCGCACGAGGTCCATGCGGAACACGTAGCGGTCCGGCCTGTAGAGGGCCGAGAGGTACTCGACGCCGTGGCCGCGCCCGTCGTGGACGACGCGGGTCAGGGCGGTCAGCGCGGAGCCGACCTCGACGCCCAGCGCCTCCGCCACCTCCGGCGAGGCGAGCTGGGCGCCGATTTCCTGCGTGGCGCGCTGCACGACGATGCCGGAACGCTCCAGCAGCGAGAGCAGCGGCCGCGAGGCGAGGTCGGCCTCGGAATAGGTGCGCCCGATGCGCTCGGGCACGAAGGTCGTGAGGAAGGAGAACGGCGCCTCGTCGATGAAGCGCACGCGCACCGAGCGCTGCACCCGCTCGCCGGGCTCCAGTCCCAGCCCCTCGGCGACGGCGGGCGTCGGCTCCTCGTAGCCGAAGGAGAGCAGCCGAACCGTCGTGGTGCGCCCCATGGCGACGAGGTTGGCCAGCGCGTCCGACAGGTCGGCGACGATGGGGCGGGGCCGGGCGTCGGCGAGGAACGTGCCTGAGCCCTGCCGGCGGCTGATGAGGCCCTCGTCCTCCAGCGCCGCGAGGGCGCGGCGGACGGTCATGCGGGAGACGGCGTGCTCGGCGGCCAGCGCCTGTTCCGTCGGCAGCGCGGCGGTTCCCGCATAGGCGCCACTGGCGATGCGGTCGCGCAGCACCAGATACACCTGCCGGGACTTGCTGCTCTCCGCGACGGACACCGCGACCGCTCTCCTCCACCCTCGTCGACACGGACACCTGTTGACTGATGCCGTGTACATTGAGTTGTCTATGCTAGGATACAAATTGCGCCGGTCAAGGGAGTGGCGCGAGGAATGGGAGCAGCGCCGGGGATGAGCGAGCCGCGCACCATCATCGACAAGATCTGGGATTCCCACGCCGTGACCACGCGGGAGGACGGCCAGACGCTGCTGTGGGTGGACCGCCACCTGCTGCACGAGGGCTCGTTCCTCGCCTTCGACCAGCTCAAGGCCCGCGGGGCCCGGGTCGAGCGGCCGGACCTCACCTTCGGCGTCGCCGACCACTACGTGCCGACGCGCGACCGCACGGCGCTGACGCCCGAAATCCGCGACATGGTCGACCAGCTGGTCGACAACACCGCCGCCCACGGAATCCCGCTGTTCGGGCTCGACGACCCGCGCCAGGGCATCGTGCACGTCACCATGCCGGCGCAGGGCATCACGCTGCCGGGCCTGCTCGTCGTCTGCGGCGACAGCCACACCTCCACCCACGGCGCGCTCGGGGCCTACGCCTTCGGCATCGGCGCCTCCGAGGTGGCGCACGTGCTGATGACGCAGACCGTGTGGCAGAAGCGGCCCAAGCGGATGCGAATCACCGTCGACGGCGCCCTGCCGCCGGGTTCGACGGCCAAGGACATCGCGCTCAGCATCATCGCCCGGATCGGTGCCGACGGCGCGGCGGGCCATGCCATCGAGTATGCCGGGTCCGCCATCCGCGCCCTGTCGATGGAGGGCCGGCTGACGCTGTGCAACCTCTCCATCGAGGCCGGGGGCCGGCTCGGGCTGGTGGCCCCGGACGAGACGACGTTCTCCTGGCTGCGCGGGCGGCCGTACGCGCCACAGGGCGCGGACTTCGACCGCGCCGTCGAGGACTGGCGCCGCCTGGCGACGGACACCGACGCCGCCTTCGACCGCGAGGTCGTGCTGGCGGGCCGCGACATCGCGCCGACGGTGACATGGGGCACGAGCCCCGAGCAGGCGCTTCCCATCGACGCGTCGGTGCCCGATCCGGCGGCGGCCGGGGACGAGGGCCGCGCCGCGGCGTGGCAGGACGCGCTCGCCTACATGGGCCTCGAACCCGGGCAGCGGCTCGACGCCATCCGCATCGACCGCGTCTTCATCGGCTCGTGCACGAACAGCCGCATCGAGGACCTGCGCGCGGCCGCCGCGGTGCTCGCCGGCCGGCGCGCCGCAGTCCCCGGCCTCGTGTCGCCGGGGTCGGCCGCGGTGAAGCAGCAGGCGGAGCAGGAGGGGCTCGACCGCATCTTTCGCGAAGCCGGGCTCGAATGGGTCGAGTCGGGCTGCTCGATGTGCGTCGGGATGAACGGCGACATCGCCGGCCCCGGCGAGCGCTGCGCCTCGACGACGAACCGCAACTTCAAGGGGCGGCAGGGCCCCGGCGCCCGCACGCACCTGATGTCGCCGGCGATGGTCGCCGCCGCCGCCGTCACGGGCCGCCTCACGGACGTGCGGCCGCTGCTGCAGGGACGCCAGCCATGACCCCCCTCACCCTCGTCACCGCCCCCGCCGTGCCGCTGCCGCTGGCCAATGTCGACACGGACCAGATCATCCCGGCGCGCTTCATGCGCCGCTCGCGCGCCGAGGGCTACGGGCCCGTGCTGCTCAACGACCTGCGGGCGACGGCGGGCCATGCCGCTCAGGTGCTCGACGACCCGAATTACGCCGGCGCGCAGGTGCTGGTGGCGCGGCGCAACTTCGGCTGCGGCTCGTCGCGGGAGGCGGCGGTCTACGCGCTGGCCGACTTCGGCTTCCGCTGCATCGTGGCGCCGAGCTTCGGCGACATCTTCGCCTCCAACTGCGTCAAGAACGGCGTGCTGCCGGCCCGGGTCTCGGAGGCCGACGCCGAGGAACTGCTGGCGCTTCTGGCGGAGGGCGGGGAGATCACCGTCGACCTGGAGAGCCAGACCATCCGCCGCGGCAACCGCTCTTTCGACTTCGCCATCGAGCCGGTCTGGCGCACGCAGTTGCTCAACGGCTGGGACGACATCGACCTGACGCGCTCGAACGCCGACGCCATCGCCCGCTTCGTCGCCGCCGACGCGACGGCGCGCCCGTGGGCGACGCCACGCCGACCCGGCTGACGGTCCGGAGGACTACTTCGCGCAGTCGACGAGGCCGGTGAAGGCCTTGGCGCGCTCGGCGAGGTCGGCCGGCTTCAGCGCGGGCCGGTCGGGTGCCGCCGTGTCGAGCCGCAGGCCCTGGCTCTCGGCGAAGGCCTGCGCGACGCTGCCCTTGATCGCGAAGTTGACGTTCTGCGCGAGGTCGTCGGTCGCCGCGGCGAGCTTCAGGGCGTTGAGCTTGGCGACGACGACGCCGACGACGGCGCCCGTCTCGTCGAGCAGCGGGCCGCCGCTGTTGCCGGGCTGGACCGGCGCCGAGATCTGCAGCATGCGGCTGTCGTCGCGGATGCCGGCGAGCGCGGTCACGTTGCCGAGCGTGAAGTTGCCGCTCGTCGTGAGCAGCCCGGTCAGCGGGAAGCCGAACACCGCGACGCCGTCGCCGAGCCGGATGCCCGACCGCAGCGGCGCGATGGCGGCGGGCCGCGTGTCCACCTTCAGCACCGCGAGGTCGTTGGTCGTGTCGCGCGCCACGACACGCGCGGGGCGCGGTCCCTCGGTGCCGAGCGAGACCGTGATCATGGTGCAGCCGTCGACGACGTGGTGGTTGGTGAGGGCGTGGCCCTCGCCCGTCACGAAGAAGGCCGTCCCCGTGGAACGCCGCGACACCTGCGGCGCGGGCGCGGGGGTGGATGGCGGAGCCGCCGCCGCGGACGGCGGCAGCGACGCGACCATGGCCGGCGCAGGAACGGGCGGCCGGCGGTCCATGCCCATGGTTTCGGCGCGGAAGAGGTCGGACATCAGCGTCGAGAGACGGTCGCCCCGGACCGCGTCGTCGTTCGCCCAGTCGAGGGTGAAACCGAGGAGACCGCCGCGCACGGCGTGGTAGCGGGCGTAGGAGCCGACCTCTCCCTTGGCCGAGGATATCGCGAAGAAGTCCGGCCGCTGGACCTTGTACTGGATGACGGTGGGCGCCTGCAGCGCCGACAGGGCGGCGTCGTAGGCGGCCTTCACGGTGAGGCCGGGATAGAAGCCGTAGTTGACGCGCAGCGTCCGCGGCGACGTCGCAAACTCCATGCCGTTTCGCGTGGCCGTCTGCGTCAGGCCGAGCCCGCGCGGGACCCAAAGGCGCAGGCCGCCTGCGGCGGGATGCGGCACGGCCGCAAGACCCCATCGCGTGAGCTGCGGAGCCGCCGCGGCGCGCATGGCGGAGACGAACGCCGCGTCAGGCACGCCGCTCGGCGGCAGTCCCGCGTCCGCCTGCGCCTTCTGGATCGCCTCGTGCAGGCGGCGGCTGAACGTGTCGGTGCTCACCGCGGGCCAATGACCGGCGGCGATCATCATCATCTGCAGGTCATAGCGGGACGCCTCCGGCAGGCGCAGGAACGCCGCCTCGGCGTCCTGGTATGAGGCGCCGACGGGCGTCGCCCCGACAACCGAGGGCGCAACCTCGGCGGCGCGGGGCCTGACGACGATCTCGCCCCCGCCGGGCGCGGGGTAGCCGTTCTTCAGCAGGTGCGCCCGCAGCGCCTCGGGGAACGGCACGGTTCGCTGCCGGTCCTTCGGGCACTTGTCGAGGGCGAGCGGCAGCGTGCACTCGGTGGTGGGAAAATCGGAGTTGCGGTCGTAGCTCTCGAGCATGCGGGCCCACGCCGCGTCGCCTTCACCGACCCGGGCCTTGGCGGCGACCCAGCCGGCGAGGAAGCCGTTGGAGCGCCACAGGGCGGTGTCGGCGCGGGCCGCCGCCTCCATGCGGGCCAGGTCCGTCCTCATGAAGGCGCGCATCCGCGGGTCGTCGCTCACGTCGCGCAGCGTCGCGCCCTCCAGCCGGTGAACGCGGGCGGGAGCGAACGAGCCGGCATAGCTGTCGAAGGCGTAGAGGAAGCTGTTGTCGACGCTCACCAGTTCGGCGGCGCCGTCGCCGTCGATGTCCTCGAAGGCGTAGCCGCTGCCGTCGAGCGTCTCCGCCTCCACGACGTGCCACTGGCCCGGCGCCAGCGGCGTGAGGACGTGGGTGACGGTGCAGCAATGAGCTCCGCCCCAGTGGGCCGAGAAGACGATCTGCGGCGACGGCGTCCGCGGATCGAGCCGCACGAGACGCGCCTCGCCGTTGGGCGTCTCGCGGGCGGCGTCCTCGAGCCGCGTCGAGAACACGGTCCGCCCGCCGGTGCGCCCCACGAGCGTGGGCACGCGCCCCTCCTTGCCGCCGGCGGCTTCGAGGGTCAGCTGCACGTCGCCCCATGTCACCGTGACCGGCGCCTTGCCCTCGTAGGCCGCGAAGGCGCGCACAGGCGACAGAGGCGCCTCGTAGACCGTCTCGACGAACTTCTCGCCCCGGGACAGATACGCGTCCGATGGAAGCCACAGGCGCTTGTCCAGCCGGGCCTGCGCCGCCGCGACGCTGTTGACCGGCATCGGGCCCAGCACCACCGCGAACCAGCCGTTGGCCGATCGCACGACGCGCAGGCCGTCCACCTCCCGCCCGTAGCGGCGGGCAAGGTCGGTGGCCTCGTCCAGCGCCTGGCGCGCGGCGAGGACCACCCACCGCTCCGATCCCCCGAGCTGAAGGGACGGCGCGGCGAGGCCGGCGCCCGGAAGGCACGCCGCTGCGATCGCGACGGAGACGACGGTACGCCACGACATGGCCGAATTCCCACCCGGTTTCCACCACACCACAGCCGGCCGCCGCGTTGAAGCCGCACCTGCCGACGGGGTTGCCAGACCCTGAACACGCCTTCGCCTCACGCTCGCCGGGATCGCGGGCTCGCCTGCGGGCGTTGTTTCCCCTGCGCCGCCCTCGGTGGCGCCAAGCCCATGGAGGTGCGCCTTGGCGACACAGATCTTCGTCAACCTGCCGGTGAAGGACCTCGCGAAGTCGATGGCCTTCTTCCGCGAGCTCGGCTTCGCGTTCGAGCCGCGCTTCACCAACGACAAGGCCGGCTGCATGGTCGTCAGCGAGACGATCTACGTGATGCTGCTGGAGGAGACCTTCTTCCAGGGCTTCACGCCCAAGCCGGTCTGCGACGCCACCAAGGCCACGGAGGCGATCGTCTGCCTGTCCCGCGACAGCCGGGAGGCAGTGGACGACCTCGTGAAGCGCGCCGTCGCCGCCGGCGCCACCGCGCCGCTGGAGGCCCGGGACTACGGGTTCATGTACCAGCACGGGTTCGTCGACCCCGAAGGCCACATCTGGGAGCTCGTGCACGTCGCCGCGCCCGAGCCGGCGGCGCTGGAACCGATGCCGGAGGCCGCCTGACGCCATGCGCGTCCCGCGTGCCGGTGCCTTCCGGCGCGAGGCTGGCGCGCGGCCGCGAAATCTGGAAGGCTCCCGCTCCTGCCGAACGGGAGCCTTTCCGCCATGAAGTCACGTGCCGCCGTCGCCTGGGCCGCCAACAAGCCGCTCACCATCGAGACCGTCGAGATCGGAGGCCCGAAGCCCGGCGAGGTGCTCGTCGAGATCATGGCGACGGGCGTGTGCCACACCGACGCCTACACGCTCTCCGGCCTCGATTCGGAGGGCAAGTTCCCGGCCATCCTCGGCCACGAGGGCGCTGGCATCGTGCGCGAGGTGGGCGCTGGCGTCACCACGGTGAAGCCGGGGGACCACGTGATCCCGCTCTACACGCCCGAGTGCCGCACCTGCAAAACCTGTCTGTCGCGCCGCTCCAACCTGTGCACGTCCATCCGGACGACGCAGGGCCAGGGCCTGATGCCGGACGGCACGTCGCGCTTCTCCTGCGAGGGCGGCGAGGTGTTCCACTACATGGGCTGCTCGACCTTCTCGAACTTCACCGTGCTGCCCGAGATCGCCGTCGCGAAGGTCCGCGAGGACGCCCCGTTCGACAAGATCTGCTACATCGGCTGCGGCGTCACGACGGGCGTCGGCGCGGTCATCTACACCGCGAAGGTGTGGCCGGGCGCCAACGTCGCGGTGTTCGGCCTCGGCGGCATCGGCCTCAACGTCATCCAGGCCGCGCGCATGGTGGGCGCGGACAGGATCGTCGGCGTCGACCTCAACCCCGCCAAGGCGGAGATGGCGCGGCGCTTCGGCATGACCCACTTCGTCAACCCCGACGAGGTCGGCCGGGACAAGGTGGTGCAGGCCATCGTCGACCTCACCGGCGGCGGCGCCGACTTTTCCTTCGAGTGCATCGGCAACACGACGACGATGCGGCAAGCACTGGAGTGCTGCCACCGCGGTTGGGGCGAGTCGATCATCATCGGCGTCGCGCCCTCGGGCCAGGAGATCGCCACCCGCCCCTTCCAGCTCGTCACGGGCCGCGTCTGGAAGGGCTCGGCCTTCGGCGGCGCCAGGGGCCGCACGGACGTGCCGAAGATCGTCGACTGGTACATGGAGGGGAAGATCAACATCGACGACCTGATCACCCACACCATGCCGCTCGACGAGATCAACACCGCCTTCGACCTCATGCACGAGGGCAAGTCGATCCGCTCGGTGGTGGTGTACTGAGGGACGGGCGGAAAGCGGCGAGGCCGCCCTTCCCTTCACCATCGCTTGCTGGCCAGGCCCCTCATCCGGCCCTGCGGGGTGCCGCCCCTCATCCGGCCCTGCGGGGTGCCGCCCCTCATCCGGCCCTGCGGGCCACCTTCTCCCCGCGAGCGGGGAGAAGGAAGCTGCGGCGCGCGTGAACCACGTCGGGACCGGGCTCGGTCTTCCGCCGGAAGGGCGCCCCCTTCTCCCCGCCTGCGGGGAGAAGGTCCCGGAGCGAAGCGGAGGGGGATGAGGGCCTCCCCGACCAAGCATCCACAGGATCGCTGTCCTCAACAGAGGATCATTGTCGTTGACGCGC
>NZ_JBTSWJ010000019.1:0-75484 GCF_054612375.1 Alsobacter sp. R-9
GCGTCGACGAATCGCTTCGCGGGTTCGGGCGCCGTCGTGTCGCCTTCGGCCGCGGATCATGGTCAACGAGACATGAAAACCCGGGCGCCGGCACCGTCCCGCGCCGGCACCCGAGGGACCGGCACGGGAACGAAGCGGCGACGAATCATCGATGCGACAGGGCTGGCGCCCCCGTCCGGCGCGGGGCGGGGGCGCGAAACCCATCCTTGCCTCCCGCTGGGCCGTGGTCGAGACTGAGCGGACTCCTCGCGCGTTGCATGCAGGAGTCCGGATCCGAGCCCCCGACGAGGATCGCCATGCCTGACCTCGACGCCCTGATGCTCGCCCGCGTGCAGTTCGCCTTCACGCTGAGCTTCCACATCATCTTCCCGGCGATCTCGATCGGCCTTGCGAGCTATCTCGCGGTGCTCGAGGCGCTGTGGCTGTGGACGGGCCGGCAGGTCTTCCTCGATCTCTTCACCTACTGGAAGAAGATCTTCGCCGTCGGCTTCGGCATGGGCGTCGTGTCGGGGATCGTGATGAGCTACCAGTTCGGCACGAACTGGAGCGTGTTCTCGGACAAGGCTGGCCCCGTCATCGGCCCGCTGATGGGCTACGAGGTGCTCTCGGCCTTCTTCCTCGAGGCCGGGTTCCTCGGTGTCATGCTGTTCGGCATGCGCCGCGTGGGCCGGGGGCTGCACATGTTCGCCACCGCCATGGTGGCGGCCGGCACGGCGCTGTCGGCCTTCTGGATCCTGTCCGTCAACAGCTGGATGCAGACGCCGCAGGGCCACGCCATGAACGATGCCGGCCAGTTCGTCGTCGTCGACTGGTGGCAGGTCATCTTCAACCCGTCCTTCCCCTACCGCCTCGTGCACATGGTGCTGGCGGCCTACCTGACGACGGCCTTCATCGTCGGTGCGACGGGCGCGCTCCACCTGCTGCGCGACCGGCGGGACGAGGCGGCGCGGACCATGTTCTCGATGGCGATGTGGATGGCGGCGCTCGTCGCGCCGGTGCAGATCCTCGCCGGCGACATGCACGGGCTGAACACGCTTGAACACCAGCCGGCCAAGATCGCCGCGATGGAAGGCCACTTCGAGACCCGCGCCGGCGCGCCGCTGATCCTGTTCGGCTGGCCCGACATGACGGCCGAGACCACCCGTTACGCCATCGAGGTGCCGAAGCTCGGCAGCCTGATCCTCACCCATTCGCTCGACGGCGTGGTGAAGGGCCTCAAGGAATGGCCGCCGCAGGACCGGCCACCGGCGCCCGTCGTGTTCTGGAGCTTCCGGATCATGGTGGGGATCGGGATGCTGATGGCGGCGCTGGGCCTGTGGAGCCTGTGGCTGCGCTGGCGCGGCCGCCTCTACGAGGCGCCCTGGCTGCACCGCTCGGCCCTCGCCATGGGGCCGTCGGGCATCGTCGCCGTGCTGGCGGGCTGGATCACGACGGAGGTGGGGCGGCAGCCGTGGACGGTCTACGGCCACTTGCGCACGGCCGACGCGGCGTCGCCCATCGCGGCGCAGGCGGTCGCAGCGTCACTCGTCGCCTTCATCGTCGTCTACTTCGCCGTGTTCGGCGCCGGCACCTTCTACATCCTGCGGCTCATGAACAAGGGCGTGGAGCGGGGCGAGCCCGAGCTCGAGCCGGACAAGCCGCTGCGCGCGAGCGGCATCACGCCCGGCCCGGCCATGGACGCGCACGACGCGCTGCCGGCGCGCTGAGGAGGGGAGCATGGCCATCGACCTCGCCTTCGTCTGGGCCGGCATCATCGCCTTCGCGGTGCTCGCCTACGTGGTGCTGGACGGCTTCGACCTCGGCGTCGGGCTGCTGTTCCCCTTCGGCCGCGACGAGGCCGAGCGCGACGAGATGATGAACGCCGTCGCCCCCGTGTGGGACGGCAACGAGACGTGGCTCGTGCTCGGCGGCGGCGGGCTGCTGGCGGTGTTCCCCCTCGCCTACTCCATCGTGATGACGGCGCTCTACGCGCCGATCATCGCCATGCTGCTCGGCCTCATCTTCCGCGGCGTCGCGTTCGAGTTCCGCTGGCGGACGCGGCGGGCGAAGCGCTTCTGGGACTGGGCCTTCTTCGGCGGCTCGCTCGCGGCGGCGCTGGCGCAGGGCATCGCGCTGGGGGCCCTGGTGCAGGGCATCCCGGTGGAGGGCCGCGCCTATGCGGGCGGCTGGTGGGACTGGCTGACGCCCTTCAGCCTGCTCACCGGCGTGGCGCTCGTCGCCGGCTACGCGCTGCTCGGTGCGACGTGGCTGATCTACAAGACCGAAGGCCGCCTGCAGGACGACGCCTACCGCTTCGCCGGCATCACCGCGGTCGCCACGCTCGGCGCCATCGGCGCGGTGAGCCTGTGGACGCCGTTCCTCAACCCGGTGTTCATGGGGCGCTGGTTCGCCATGCCGCAGCTGCTCTACACGGCGCCGGTGCCGCTGCTGGTGGGGCTGGCGGCGCTGCTGTTGTTCCGCGGGATCGCGGCGCGGCGCGAGCTGACGCCCTTCCTCGCGGCGCTGGCGCTGTTCGTGCTGAGCTATGTCGGGCTCGGCATCAGCTTCTATCCCTACATCGTGCCGACGTCGGTCACGATCCGGGAGGCGGCGGCGCCCGAGAACAGCCTCGCCTTCCTGCTCGCCGGCGCGAGCGTGCTGGTGCCGCTCATCCTCGCCTACACCGCCTATTCCTACTGGGTGTTCCGCGGCAAGGTGAACGCCCACGGCGGGGGCTACCATTGACGCTGGCACCCTGGGCGCGGCAGCTCGGCTGGTTCGTGCTGCTGTGGGCGGGCGGCGTGGCCAGCCTCGGCGTCGTCGCGTTCGTCATCCGGTGGGCGATCCACTGAGGCTTGACGGCGCGCCGCCGGGTCCCTGAACTGGAGCCCCTTCCCTCCCGGATTCCCGCAGGTCCGCCGTGCCCCGCAAGATCATCATCGACACCGACCCCGGCCAGGACGATGCCGTGGCGATCCTCCTCGCGCTCGCCTCGCCCGAGGATCTCGACGTGCTGGGCATCGTCGCCGTCGCCGGCAACGTGCCGCTGCCGCGCACGCTCCTCAACGCAAGGCGGATCGTGGAACTCGCCGGGCGCAGGGATGTGCCGGTCTTTTCCGGCTGCCCGCGGCCGATGATGCGGCCGCTGGTGACGGCGGAGCACGTGCACGGGCCGACGGGGCTCGACGGCCCGCATCTGCCGGAGGCGACGCTGCCGGTGCAGCCGCAGCACGGGGTCGACTTCCTCGTCGAGACGCTGATGAAGGCCGAGCCGTCGTCGGTGACGGTGTGCACGCTCGGCCCGCTGACGAACCTCGCCATGGCGCTGGTGAAGGAGCCCGGCATCGTGCGCGGCATCGACCGGATCGTGGCGATGGCGGGCGCCTATTTCGAGGTGGGCAACATCACGCCGACGGCGGAGTTCAACGTCTACGTCGACCCCGAGGCCGCGGCGACGGTGATGGCGTGCGGCGTGCCCATCGTGCTGGCGCCGCTCGACCTGACGCACAAGGTGCTGGTGACCCCGGAGCGCCTGAAGCGCATCCGCGCGCTCGACAACCCGGCCGCGCGGGCGGTGGCGGAGATGGTGTCGTTCTCGGAGCGCTTCGACCGCGAGAAGTACGGCTGGGACGGCGCGCCTCTGCACGACCCCTGCGTCATCGCCTCCCTGCTGAAGCCGGATCTGTTCCAGGGCCGTGACATCAACGTCGAGATCGAGACGCAGAGCCCGCTGACGCGCGGCATGACGGTGGCCGACTGGTGGCGCGTGACGGGGCGCAAGCCCAACTGCCTGTTCCTGAAGGACGCCGACGGCGACGGCTTCTTCGACCTGCTGTGCGAACGGCTGGCGCGCTATCCGCTGGGGGGCTGAGGCCGGTTACCGCCGCCCCTCAACCGGCGCTTCGCGCCACCTTCTCCCCGCCAGCGGGGAGAAGGGAGCGGCCGCCGCTGCGTTGGCTTGATTACACGATGCTGCAGGCACCGCCGCGACGGTGCCGATGACCTTCGCCCCCTCCGGGGGAGAAGGTGGCTGCGCGATAGCGCAGACGGATGAGGGGGCGGCTGTCGGGAGGCTCCTTCGGCGCCGCCCCTCATCCGCTCCTTCGGGGCACCTTCTCCCCGCTCGCGGGGAGAAGGGAGCCGCCGCCGCCCCCTTGAGGGGCGGCGAGCGTTCAGCCGTGCCAGAGGGCGGCGGCTTCCGTATCCCCGAGGGCAACGGGACGGTCGACCCGTGACGCCACCTCGACGGTGCGGCCGTTGGAACCCGCCTCGAGGATCGCCTCCATCACGTCGAGTACGTGCGAGGCGAGCGCGCCGGACGAGCGGTGCGGCGTTCCCTTCGTCACGGCGCTGGCGAGGTCGGCGATGCCGAGGCAGCGGTAGTTGGCACGGTCGGGCATCGAGGGCGCCCAGTTGGGCGAGCGCCAGTTGGGCTTGCCGAAGGGCTTGTCCGCGCTGTCCAGCACCTGCCAGTCGCCGCCCTTGTCGGTCACCTCGACGGTGCCGCCGAAGAAGTTGGGGTCGGGCACGCGCAGCGAGCCATCCGCGCCGTAGAGCTCGATCGGCGGGTGGCCGTGCTTCCACACGTCCCAGCTCATCGTGAACATGATGTCCGCCCCGCCCGCGAAGTGGAGCAACGCCATGACGGTCGTCGGCGTCTCCACCTTGATGGCGTGGCCCTTGCGCGGGCCCTCCGCCGTCACGATCCGCTCGGCGAAGCCGGCGGAGGCGCGCGCCTGGACCGAGGCGACCGGGCCGATGAGGTTGACCAGCGCGCCGAGGTAGTAGGGCGCCATGTCGAGGATCGGCCCGCCTCCGGGCTTGAAGAAGAACTCGGGGTCCGGGTGCCAGTGCTCCATCCCGTGGGACATCAGGAAGCACGAACCGGAGAGCACCTTGCCGACGCGGCCGGCATCGACGAGCTCGCGGGCGAGGCGGCCGCCGGCGCCGAGGAACGTGTCGGGGGCGCAGCCCATCTTCAGGCCGCGCGCGCCCGCCTCCTGCAGCAGGCGGCGGGCGTCCTGCGCGCGCACGCACATCGGCTTCTCGGAGAAGACGTGCTTGCCGGCGGTGAGCGCGGCGTGGCTCACCTCGAAGTGGGCGTTGGGGATGGTGAGGTTGACAACGACGTGGATGTCGTCGCGCCGCAGCAGTTCGTCGATGCCGAGCGCGGCGATTCCGAACTTGTCGGCCTGTGCCTTCGCCGCCTCCGGCCGCACGTCGGCGCAGGCGACGAGCTTCAAGCCGGCGAACTTCGGCATGTTGAGCATGTAGATGGTGGAGATGTTGCCGCATCCGATGATGCCGACGCCGAGCGTGTCCATGGCTGGTCCTCCTGTGTTCGCCCCGGTCAGGCCCACGCCGCCACGGCGTCGTAGGCGCGCCGGGCGAAGCGGGCGACGTCGTTCGGCTTGTCGTGCTCGGCGACGAAGAGGGTGACGCCCACGGCCTTCAGCGCCGGGACGATGGTGCCCCAGTCGAGCGTGCCGTGGCCGACGTCGGCCCAGCCGTCCTCGTCGAGGCACTGGCCGGCGGGCGCGATGTCCTTGATGTGCACGGCCTTCACCCGGCCGGCGTAGCGCTTCACCTCGCTGACGGGGTCCGCCCCGCCGCGCACGATCCAGGCGAGGTCGGCCTCCCACAGGATGTCAGGGGCCTCGTTGAACATGACGTCGAGGAACAGACGCCCGTCGGCGGCCTTGCCGTACTCCCAGTGGTGGTTGTGCCAGCCGAAGCCGAGCCCTTCCTCGCGCGCGACCTTGCCGAACTTTGCCAGCTCGGCGCCGATGGCGCGCCACTCCTTCTCGCCGCCGTCGCGCTCGCCCATCGGCGGGGCCGGGGCGTAGACGGTCTCGATGCCGATGTCGCGGCACATGCGGAAGGTGGCAGCGGCATCGGCTCGCATCCGGTCGAGACCGACATGGGCCGTGGGCGCCGTCATGCCGTGGCGGGCGATCAGGGCCTTCAGCGCCGCCGGGTCGCCGAAGAGGCCGCCGAAGGGCTCCACCTTGCGGTAGCCGATCCCGGCGAGAAGCTCGAACTGCCGCTCCAGCCCCTCGAGGGAGCGGGCGGAGTACAACTGGAACGAAAGGCCGTCGATCGGACGTGTCATGGCGGTATCCCGAGGTGGTCGAAATGGAGGCGTCGTGTCAGAGGCGCTGGCCACCGGCGCGGTCGAAGAGGCTGACCCGGTGGGCCGGGATGGTGATGGCGAGCGAGTGGCCCGTGGCCACGGCCGACTCGGCCGGCAGGCGCAGCGACACGGGGGCGCCGCCCAGAGAGGTCCACGCGAGCTGGTCGCTGCCCATGGGCTCGACCATCTCGACGGTGGCCTGATGAGTGCCGGCCGGGCCGTGCTCGATGTGCTCGGGCCGGATGCCGAGCTCGACCTCGTGGCCGTCCTGCGGCGGGGCGGCAAAGCCGTAGCCGGCGAGCGAGCAGGAGAAGGTGCCCGATTCGAAGACGGGGCCCGAGGGACCCGTGCGCAGGACGCCGGGCACGAAACTCATGGCGGGCGAGCCGACGAAGGAGGCGACGAAGCGGTTGGCGGGCCGCTGGTAGATTTCCTGCGGCGTGCCGAGCTGCTGGATGATGCGGTCCTTCATCACGGCGATGCGGTCGGCGAGCGTGAGGGCCTCGATCTGGTCGTGGGTGACGTAGATCATCGTCGCCGACAGGCGCTGGTGGAGGCGCTTGATCTCGACCCGCAGCTCGGCGCGCAACTGGGCGTCGAGGTTGGAGAGCGGCTCGTCGAACAGGTAGACGCCGGCGTCGCGCACGAGGGCGCGGCCGATGGCGACGCGCTGGCGCTGGCCGCCGGAGAGCTCGGAGGGCCGGCGGTCGAGCAGCTCCGTGATCTTGAGCATGGCGGCGGCTTCCGCCACCCGTCTCTCGATCTCGGCGGCGGGCAGGCCCGCGACGCGCAGCCCGAAGGACATGTTTCCGCGCACGCTCATGCGCGGGTAGAGCGCGTAGGACTGGAACACCATGGCGATGCCGCGGTCCTTGGGCTCCTCCCAGGTGACGTTGCGGCCGCCGATCCAGATCTGCCCCGCATTGACGTCGAGCAGGCCGGCGATGGCGTTGAGCAGGGTCGACTTGCCGCAGCCCGACGGGCCGAGCAGGACGACGAACTCAGATTCCCGGATGTCGAGGTCCAGCTTCTCGAGGACGCGGACCTGGCCGAAGCTGATCTCGACGCCCCGGACGGAGACGTCGCACCGGCCGGTGGCCGGGCGGGGAGCGGTTGCCTGGTTCATCCCTTGACGGCTCATCCCTTGACAGCTCCTGCGGCGATGCCGCGCACGAACCAGCGTCCGGACGCGAAGTAGACGACGAGGGGCACGAGCGCGGTGAGCAGCGTCGCCGCCATGTCGACGTTGTAGAGGCGCTCGCCCTGGGTGGAGTTGACGATGTTGTTGAGCTGCACCGTCATCGGCAGGTTCTCGCGCCCGGCGAAGACGAGGCCGAGGATGAAGTCGTTCCAGATGCCGGTGACCTGCAGGATGACGGCGACGATGAGCATGGGCGTCGCCATGGGCATCATCACCGACCACCAGATGCGGAAGAACCCCGCCCCGTCGACACGCGCCGCCTTGAACAGCTCGATCGGCAGCGAGGCGAAGTAGTTGCGGAAGAGCAGCGTCATCGTCGGCAGGCCGAACACCGTGTGGATGATGACGATGGCCGGCAGCGAGTTGCTGATGCCGCCCCACGCGAACACGCGCACCAGCGGGTAGATGAAGATCTGGTAGGGCACGAAGGCGACGATCATCATCGTGCCGAAGAGTACGCCAGCGCCCCGCACCCGCCAGAAGGACAGCGCGTAGCCCGTGAGCGAGCCGACGGCGATCGACACGATGACCGACGGCACGAGGATCTTCACCGAGTTGAAGAAGCCGACGCTGATGCCGTTGCACTGCAGGCCGGTGCAGGCCGACGACCACGCATGCGCCCAGGCTGCGAAGCTCGGCGCCGAGGGCAGGCCGAGCAGGTTGCCCTGCCGGATCTCGGGCATGGTCTTCAGCGAGGTGACGACCATCACGTAGAGCGGCACGAGGAAGAACAGCGCCGTGACGGCGAGGAAGGCGTAGAGCCCGACGCGCGCCGGCGTGACCGGGCGGGGGCGGGGACCGGTGGGCCCGGCGGCGGCGACCATCACGCGGCCCTCCGGCGGCTGCGCCAGTAGAACCATGGCGCGACGACGGCGGCGACGGTGATGAGCATCGAGGTCGCGGCGGCGGTCGCCAGCCCGATGTTCTGGCGCTCGAACAGGTGGTCCATGACGAACTTGGCGGGCACCTCGGAGGCGATGCCCGGGCCGCCGTTGGTCATGGCGACCGAGAGGTCGTAGAGGCGCACGACACTGGTGGCGAGCAGCACGGTCGCCGTGGCGAAGCTCGCGCCCATCATGGGGATGACGATGGAGACGTAGACGCGCCAGGGCGGCAGGCCGTCGACGCGGGTGGCCTTCCAGATGTCCTCGTCGATGCCGCGCAGGCCGGCGAGCATGATCGCCATGACGAGTCCGGCAGCGTGCCACACGCCGGCGATGACGAGGCAGTAGATCACCGTGTCCTGGCGCACGATCCAGTCGAAGGTGAAGTCGGAAAAGCCCAAGCGTCGGCCGATTTCCTGCACGCCGAAAGTGGGGTTCAGCAGCCACTGCCAGACGAGGCCGGTGACGATGAACGACATCGAGAACGGGTAGAGGAAGATCGAGCGCAGCATGTTCTCGGCGCGGACCTTCTGGTCGATGGCGACCGCCAGCAGGAAGCCGAGCACGAGGCTCGTGGCGAGGAACAGCACGCCGAAGACGGCGAGGTTGGAAACGGAGACGAGCCAGCGCTCGTTGGCGAACAGCGCCTCGTACTGCCGGAGCCCGACGAAGTTGGAGCTCGGCAGCATCCGCGAGGACGTCATCGAGATCCAGATCGTCCAGGCGGTGGATCCGACATAGACGACGAGGAAGACCGCGATCGCCGGGATGAGGGCAATCCACGCGGACAATCTCGAGGCGAGGCGTGGCCTGAGCACGGACATGGCGGGTCGTCCAGCGCCGGGGGTGGCGGCGCAACGGGGATGGGGACGGTCGCGGCAGGAGTGCCGGCCCGCCCGGAGGCGGGCCGGCGGGTGACGTCCTCAGATCGTCTTCAGCGCGGCGGCGAACTTGTCCTGGAAGGTGTCGATGCTCTGGCCCGGGTTGTTCCAGAAGGACGAGATGACGTCCTCGACGGCACCGGTGACGGCCGGCGGCGTCAGCAGTTCCATGGCAGGCGCCTGCTGGCTCTTGTCCGCAACCATCTTGGCGCCCTTCTGCGCGCAGACATCCATCGACGAGGTGTCGACGTCCGTTCGGACGGGGATCGAGCCCTTCTTCTTGTTGAATTCGATCTGGGTGGTCGGATCGAGCAGCATCTTGGCGAGCACGACCTGCGCCTTCTGCGCGTTGGCGTCCTTCACCTTCGGGAAGGCGAAGACGTCGCCGCCCATGGCGTAGCCGCCGCCCGCCTTCGACAGGATGGTGCAGCCATACTCCTTGCCGGCCGTCTGTCCGGCGGCGATGAACTCGCCCTTGGCCCAGTCGCCCATGATCTGGAAGCCGGCCTTGCCCTGGATGACGAGCGCGGTCGCGTCGTTCCAGTTGCGGCCCGGCGCGCCTGCGTCGACGAAGTTGCGCAGCTTGGCGTAGGTCTCGGCGACGTTCTTGAACTCGGGGCTCTTCACCGCCTTGGGATCCTTGTCGCCGTAGACCGACATCCACAGCTTCGGGCCGCCCTGGCCGAGCATCACGGCGTTGAACAGGCCGCGCTCCCAGGTCTTCTGGCCGGAGAAGGCGAGCGGAACGAGGCCGGCGGCCTTCAGCTTCTCGAGGATGACGATGAGGTCGTCGAAGGTCTTGGGCTCCTCGGCTCCGACCTTCTTCAGCACGTCGGTGTTGTAGAAGAGCCAGTTCTGGCCGTGGATGTTGACCGGCACGGCGAACATCTTGCCGTTGCGAGTGGTGGCCGCGACGATGGCCGCCGGGATCTTGTCTTTCCACTTCTGCTCGGCGGCGATGGCGTCGACGTCGGTCAGCAGGTTGTTCTCGACGAGCTCGTCGAACTGCTTGCCGGTGTTGAACTGCATCATCACCGGCGGCGTGCCGGACACCGTGCGGTTGATGGCGGCGGTGCGGGCATTCGCGCCCCCGGCGATGGCGGTGTCGACCCAGGTGCCCCCCGCCTTGTTGAATTGGTCGGCGAACACCTTCACGGCAGCCGACTCGCCGCCGGAAGTCCACCAGTGGATCACCTCGGCCTTCATCTCCTGCGCCGAGGCGGCGACGGACCAGCCGAGGCCGACAACGAGCGCGAGCGCGGATGCGGTGTGCTGGATGGCAGCGTGCTTCATGGCGTTTCTCCCCTTGCCGACCTGTTTGCGGTCGAACGTTGTAATCGATTACAACTTGGCTTGGACAGTGATGTCGGCAAGAACCGCTGTCAAGAGGCAGACGATGCTGCAACGCAACAAGAAAAGACGCCATCTCCTCGTGCACGCTGCAGCGGGAGGCGCGCGGTGACCCGGAAGCCAAGGACCGTGCCGGCAACCATCGCCGACGTCGCGGCGCTCGCCGGCGTCTCGACGGCCACCGTGAGCAGGGCGCTGGCGAAGCCGGACAGCGTGCGGCCCGAAACCGTGGCGCTCGTGATGAAAGCCGTTAAGGCCAGCGGCTACACGCCCAACAGCAGCGCCCGCAACCTGCGCCGCCAGCGCACCAACATGGTGCTCGTGGTCGTGCCCTCGATCGCCAACCAGATGTACTCCCACGTGCTGCGCGGCATCGATACCGGGCTCGCCCCGGCCGGTTACGGCGTCATCATCGGCAACCTCGACAACGCGCCGGACAAGGAGGCGGGCTTCGTCGAGCTTGCCTTCTCGCGGCAGGTGGACGGCATCATCCTGCTGTGCGGCTACGTCCCGCGCGCACGCGGTCGCTCGCTGGCGGACGCGGGCCTGCCGATGGTGTCGCTTCTCTCGCCGATCGGCGACAGTGCCATCCCGGACATTTCGGTCGACGACCGCGCGGCCGGGCGCGAGGCGGGCCGGCTCATCGCCCGTCTCGGCCACCGCCGCGTCGCCTATGCGGCGGGACCCAAGGGCCACAGCGTCGACACCTTGCGATGGACCGGGATGCGCGAGGCGGCGGTCGAGGGCGGGATCGACGCCGCCGACATCCTGCGGCTCGAGGGGCCGCCGGGAGGGCGCTACACCTTCGCCGCGGGCCTCGGTGCGGCGGAGGCGTTCCTGGCGCTCTCCGACCGGCCCACCGCCGTGTTCTGCGCCAGCGACGAGATCGCCATCGGCTTCCTCAAGTCCGTCCGCCGGGCGGGGCTTCGGGTGCCGCAGGACGTCTCGATCATCGGCTTCGACGGCAACGACCTCTCCGACTTCACCGAGCCGGTGCTCTCGACCATCCGCCAGCCGCGGCACGACCTCGGGCGCACCGGCGCCGAGGTGCTGCTCGGCATGATCGACGGCTCGTTCGACCCGTCGCGCCGCGTCATCCACCTGCCCGTCGAGGTGCTGCAGCGCGAAAGCACCGCCCCGCCGAGCCGCCGGGCCACCGTCGTCAGCATCGGCCCCGAGGAGCGGGCGAAGGGGCGGTGACCGCGACGCTCAGCGCGCCGGGCCCTGCCGCTCGGCCGACGCAGCCCAGAGGTTGATGTTGCCCTCGACGGCGTGGGTGTCGATCTCCGCCAGTTCCTCCGGCGAGAAGTCGCGGTTGGCGAGGCCCGCCACGCACTCGACAATCTGGTCGGGCCGGCTGGCCCCCATCAGCGCCGAGGTGACGCGGCCGCCGCGCAGCACCCAAGCCACCGCCATCTGCGCCAGGGTCTGGCCGCGGCGCCGGGCGATGGCGTCGAGCGCCCGGGCGCGCTCGATGTTGTCGGGGGTTAGGAATGCCGTGCGGAACGACTTGCCCGCCGCGGCGCGGCTGTCGGCGGGCACGCCGGCGAGGTACTTGTCGGTCAGCAGTCCCTGCGCGAGCGGCGAGAAGACGATCGAGCCGATGCCCTCCTCGTCCAGCACGTCGAGCAGGCCGTCGTCCTCGATCCAGCGGTTGATCAGCGAGTAGCTCGGCTGGTGAATGAGGCACGGCGTGCCGAGCCGGCGCAGGATCGCCGCCGCCTCGCGGGTGCGCTGGGCATTGTAGGAGGAGATGCCGGCGTAGAGCGCCTTGCCCTGCCGCACCGCGGCATCGAGCGCGCCCATCGTCTCCTCGAGCGGCGTCTCCGGATCGAAGCGGTGGGAATAGAAGATGTCGACGTAGTCGAGCCCCATGCGCCGCAGGCTCTGGTCGAGGCTCGACAGCAGGTACTTGCGGCTGCCCCACTCGCCGTAGGGGCCGGCCCACATGCGGTAGCCGGCCTTCGTGGAGATGACGAGTTCGTCGCGCAGGCCGCGGAAGTCGCCGCGCAGGATGTCGCCGAACGCCTCCTCGGCCGCGCCGGGAGGCGGGCCGTAGTTGTTGGCGAGGTCGAAATGGGTGATGCCGAGGTCGAAGGCCTGGCGGCAGATGGCACGGGCCACATCATGCGGGCGGTCCTCGCCGAAGCTGTGCCAGAGCCCGAGCGAGATCGCCGGGAGCTTCAGGCCGCTGCGCCCGACGCGGTGGTAGGTCATGGCGTCGTAGCGCGCGGGCGCGGGTGCGTAGGTCATCAGCTCCTCCCGGTCTTCTGCCCATCCAACATGGCATCGGAGGCGAGCACAACGCGGCCGCGTGCGGGGCAGCCGTGCAGCGACCCGCTCCCGGCCAGCGGGCTCGGACGTTGACGGGCCGGAGAGCCGGGTGCCATTGTTAGACAATCAGTCAATACGCACTCGGAAGGGGGTCCGTCATGCGCAAGTCAGTCCCGTGGAACATCGCAGCAGCCGGTCGGGTCGCGCTGCTTGGCGCAACGACCGCCCTGGCGGCGCTGCTGGCGACCGGCGCCTCGGCGCAGACGCTGCGCTGGTCGGCGCCCACGGACGTGACGACGCTCGATCCGTACGCCCACACCGAGAGCTTCACCACGAGCATGCTGCACCACGTGTTCGACCCGCTGGTGCGGCGCAACCGCAAGCTCGAGCTGGAGCCGGCGCTGGCGACGAGCTGGAAGACGGTGGCGCCGGATACCTGGCGCTTCGAGCTGCGCAAGGGCGTCAAGTTCCACAACGGCAACGACTTCAACGCCGACGACGTGGTCGCCTCGATCACCCGCCTGCTCGACCCGGGCGCCCGCGCCCGCGGCAACCTCTCGACCGTGACCGGCGTCACCAAGGTCGACGACTACACCGTCGACATCAAGACGAAGGGGCCCTACCCGCTCCTGCTCAACGACCTCGCCGGCATCTACATCATGGACAAGGAGTGGATGGAGGCGAACGGGGCGACGAAGCCCGGCAACATCGCCACCGGCGTCACGACCGCCGCCTCCACGGCCGCCATCGGAACCGGGCCGTTCATCGTCGAGTCCTTCAAGCCCGACGTCGGCATGAACCTCGTCGTCAACCCGAACTGGTGGGACAAGCCGGAGCACAACCTCAAGCGCATCGAGTTCAAGCCGGTGAAGTCCGACGCGACGCGCGTCGCGGCGCTGCTGTCGGGCGAACTCGACCTGATCGCGCCGGCGCCTCTGCAGGATCTCGCCCGCATCGGCCAGTCGAACGGCTTCAAGGTGATCGAGGAGCCGTCGCTTCGTCTCATCTTCCTCGGCCTCAACTTCCGGCCCGAACTGAAGGCGACGCCCGGGCAGAAGAACCCGATGCTCGACCTCAAGGTACGGCAGGCGATGTGGCACGCCATCGACCTCGACACGATCCAGAAGCGCGTGATGCGCGGCAAGTCGCGCAACACGGGAACGCTGGTGGCTCCGCCGGTGCCCGGCTTCTCCGCCGAGAACGACAAGCTCGTCTCGTACGATCCCGAGCTCGCCAAGAAGCTTCTCGCCGAGGCCGGCTACCCGAACGGCTTCAAGACCGGCTTCAACTGCTCCAACGACCGCTACATCAACGACGAGCAGATCTGCGTCGCCATCGCGGCCATGTGGAGCCGCGTCGGCATCCAGGCGGACCTGAAGACCGAATCCCGCGCCACCTACTTCCCGCGGATGGACAAGGGCGAGTTCGACACGTTCATCATCGGCTGGGCGACGCTGCCCCCGATGGACGGTTTCAGCGTGCTGTCGTCGCTGCTCACCGCCCAGAAGGACAACTTCGGCGGCTCGAACCCGACGGGCTACACCGACCCGAAGATCGAGGAGCTGACCCGTGCCTCGGCGGTGGAACTCGACGAGCCCAAGCGCCGCGCCATGCTGGCCGACGCGATGAAGATCGCCAAGGACCAGGTGGCCTACATCCCGCTGCACACGCAGCCCGTCGCCTGGGCGGCGCGCGCCGGCGTGGACGTGCCCCAGTTCCCGGACGAGTACGTCCGCCTCTGGTTCGCGCAGGTCAAGTGAGCCGGCGCGGTTCGGGCGGGGCGCGCGTCACGCCCCGCCGCCGCGGGAGGGCCGCATGATCCGCCTGGTGCTCGAACGCCTCGCGCAGGCGGCGCTGGTGATGCTCGCCGTTTCGGCCGTCTCCTTCGCCATGTTCCGCTTCGTCGGCGATCCCGTGGCGGCCATGTCGCGCGAGAACGCCACGGTGCAGGAGAAGGCGGAACTGCGCACCGCGCTCGGCCTCGACCAGCCGGTCCTGGTCCAGTACGGCCGGTTCCTGCAGCGCACGCTCAGCGGCGACCTCGGCATCAGCTACCGCAACCAGCGGCCGGTGACGGCGCTGATCGCCGAGCGGCTGCCGGCGACGCTGGAGCTGGTGTTCGTCGCCACCCTCCTTTCGCTCTCGGTCGGTATCCCGCTGGGGGTGATCTGCGCGCTGCGGCCGGACGGGATCGCGGCGCGGCTGATCCAGGCCGTGTCCCTCATCGGCATCTCGACGCCGACCTTCGTCACCGGGATCGTGCTGATCCTCATCTTCGCGGTGACGCTCGGCTGGCTGCCCTCCTTCGGCC
Source organism: Alsobacter sp. R-9 (assembly GCF_054612375.1). Classification (NCBI taxonomy): domain Bacteria; kingdom Pseudomonadati; phylum Pseudomonadota; class Alphaproteobacteria; order Hyphomicrobiales; family Alsobacteraceae; genus Alsobacter; species Alsobacter sp. R-9. Next base: position 15,014 of record NZ_JBTSWJ010000019.1, read on the forward strand.
GCGGCAAGACGGTCGACCTCGGCTGGTGGACGACGGGGCTGCTCACCGCAAGCGGGCTGAAGGCCCTCGTCTTGCCGGGCATCACGCTGGCGCTCTACCAGCTGACGCTGATCATGCGGCTGGTGCGCTCCGAGCTCATCGACGTGCTGTCGACGGACTACATCCGCTTCGCCAAGGCGCGCGGGCTGTCGGCGCGGCACATCCACTACCGGCTGGCGCTGCGCAACGCGCTGATGCCCGTCATCACCGTCACCGGCCTGCAGATCGGCTCACTCATCGCCTTCGCCATCGTCACCGAGACGGTGTTCCAGTGGCCCGGGATGGGGCTGCTCTTCATCCAGGCCGTGACATTCTCCGACATCCCGGTGATGGCAGCGTACCTTCTGTTCGTCGGACTGATGTTCGTGGCGATCAACAGCGTCGTCGACATGCTCTACGCCGTCGTCGACCCGCGGCTGCGCGTGAGGGCGGGATGAAGGCGCTGCGCCACGTGCCCCTCTCCGTGCTGCTGGCGGCGCTGGCCGCGCTCGTCATCATCGGCGCGGCGAGCCTCGCGCCGGTGCTGTCGCCCTTCGACCCGACGAACCTGAAGAGCTTCAACCTGATCGACGCCGAGATCCCGCCGCGCTTCACGGCCGACGGCGACCCGCGCTTCCTGCTCGGCACCGACAACCAGGGCCGCGACCTGCTGTCGACGATGCTCTACGGCGCGCGCGTTTCGATCGCCATCGGCGGCGGCGCCGTCCTCGTCGCGGCGACGGTGGGGGTGCTGCTCGGCCTCCTCGCCGGCTATCTCGGGGGCTGGGTCGACGCCGTGATCATGCGCGTCGGCGACGTGATCCTGAGCTTCCCCACCATCCTGCTCGCGCTGCTCGTCGCCGGCATCGCGCGCACGCTGTTCCCCGCGGCGGGGGGCGCGGAGTGGGCACCGGTGATCCTCGTCGGCGCCATCTCGATCCACGAGTGGGTGCAGTACGCGCGAACCGTGCGGGCCGCGACGATGGTGGAGAGCGCGCGCGACTATGTGCGCGCCGTGCGCGTCATCGGGCTGCCGTCGCACCGCATCATGCTGCGGCACATCCTGCCCAACGTCATGGGCCCGGTGCTCGTCATCGCGACGATCAACCTCGCCGCGGCAATCCTGACCGAGGCAACCCTGTCCTTCCTCGGCGTCGGGATGCCCCCGACCTACCCGTCGCTCGGCACGCTGATCCGCATCGGCAACGAGTTCGTGTTCTCGGGCATCTGGTGGATCGCGCTGTTCCCCGCGCTGCTGCTGGTGATGCTGGTGCTCGCGGTGAACGTCGTCGGCGACTGGCTGCGCGACCGCTTCAACCCGAAGCTGCGGGGCCGATGATGGACACGGCTGCGCCCGTCCTCGACGTCCGGAACCTGCGGGTGGAGTACCCGCTCGCGGACGGCGGCGTCTTCGTGGCGGTGGAAGACGCGACGCTGGCCATCGGACCGGGCGAGATCCATGCGCTGGTGGGCGAGTCCGGCGCCGGCAAGACGACCGTGGGCAACGCCGTGCTGGGGCTCATCGAGAAGCCCGGCCGCATCGCCGCCGGAGAGATCCTCGTCGGCGGCCGGCCGGTCGATGGCGTCGCGGTGAAGCTGGGGCGCGACATCGGCGCCGTGTTCCAGGACCCGATGACGAGCCTGAACCCGCTGTTCACGGTGGAGAGCCAGCTCGTCGAGACGATCCTCGCGCACGCGCCGGTGAGCCGGACGGAAGCGCGGGAGCGGGCGCTCGCGCTGCTCGAGGCCGTCGGCATCCCCGAGCCGCGGCGGCGCCTGCGCGCCTATCCGCACCAGCTCTCGGGCGGGCAGCGCCAGCGCGTCGTCATCGCCGCGGCACTCGCCTGCTCGCCGCGGCTCGTGGTGGCGGACGAGCCGACGACGGCGCTCGACGTGTCGGTGCAGGCGCAGATCCTCGACCTGCTCCGGCGGCTCGCCGACGAGCGTGGCATCGGCGTGCTGCTGGTCACCCACAACATGGGTGTCGTGGCCCAGATCGCCGACCGCGTCACGATCATGCACCGCGGCCGAATCGTGGAGACGGGCCCGGTGGCGCAGGTGCTGCGGCACCCGCAGGACGATTACGCGCGGGCGCTCATCGCCGCCGTGCCGCGGGTCGACATGCGGCTCGACCGGTTCCCGATGCTCGACGGCGCCAACCACCGCACGGCCGAGGCGGCGCGCGAGCGGTTCCGCGCCTCGCTGGCAGCCGAGGCCGCCGCCACGGAGGCCGCCGAAGAGACGCCGCTGCTGGAGGTCCGCGACCTCGTCGTCGACTACGGCGCCGCGTCGTGGCTCCCCGGCAGCCGCAAGCCGGCGTTCCGCGCCGTCGACGCGGTGAGCTTCACCATTCGTCCCGGCGAGGTCTTCGGGCTGGTCGGCGAATCGGGCTGCGGCAAGACGACCATCGCCAACGTCGTCGCGGGGCTGCTGAAGCCGACCGCGGGCGAGGTGCTCTACAAGGGGCGTCGCGTCGCGGGCGGCGACGAGCGGCCGCGGCCCGGCCGCGCCCGCCGGGCGATCCAGATGATCTTCCAGGACCCCTATTCCTCGCTCAACGCGCGGATGAGGGTCGGGGCGATCCTGGCGGAGCCGATCCTGTTCTACCGGCTCGCCGCCACGCGGGACGAGGCGAAGCGGGACGTCGAGACACTGATCGAGGCGGTGGGCCTCGGCACCGACGCCGCGCAGCGCTTCCCGCATGCGTTCTCCGGCGGGCAGCGCCAGCGCCTCTCCATCGCGCGGGCCCTCGGCGCGCGGCCGAGCCTGATCGTCTGCGACGAGCCGACCTCCTCGCTCGACGTTTCGGTGCAGGCACAGATCCTGAACCTGCTGAAGGACCTGCGGGACGCCACCGGCCTGACGCTGCTGCTGATCAGCCACGACCTCGCGGTGGTGCGGCAGATGTGCGACCGGGTGGCTGTGATGAAGAGCGGCCAGCTCGTCGAGATGGCCGAGGCCGAGACGCTCTTCACCGCGCCGCGGCACAGCTACACGAGGGACCTGCTCTCGCTGGTCCCCACCCTCGACCGCATCCGCGGCGAGGCCTGAACGACAGACAAGGAGACGCCCATGGCCGACATCATCATCGTCAACGGCATCGTGGTGACCATGGACGGCGAACGGCGGGTCATCGAGGACGGGGCGGTCGCCATCACCGGCGACCGGATCGTCGCCGTGGGGCCGACCGCCGAGATCCAGGCGGCCCATTCGGCTCCGACCGTGCTCGACGCCCGGCACAAGGTGGTGATGCCGGGCCTCGTCGACGGCCATGCCCATGCCGGGCACGGCCTCATCAAGACCATGGGCGGCGGGCGCAGCGACCTGTGGTACGACGCCTGCGGCATCGCCTACACGGTGGCCTCGCCGCCGGAGTTCTGGCGGGCCGAAGCGCGGCTCGCGGCGCTGGAGCGGCTGCGCTTCGGCGTGACCACCGGCGTCTCGCTGCTGGGTGGCGGCGACACGATCCTGCGCACGGACGAGCCGGTGTACGGCGACGCCCACGCCGAAGGCGTTCGCGAGGTCGGCACGCGCTCCGTCGTCGCCATCGGCACCACACGCCCGCCCTTCCCGCGGACCTATGCGCGGTTCGTCGACGGCAAGGCGGTGGAGCGCCCGGTGACGTTCGAGGAGCAGTTCGCGACCTGCAAGGACCTCGTCAGCCGCTGGCATGGCTCGCATGGCGACCGCATCCGGATGGCGATGATCACGCCCACCCTGCGCGACGAACACGAGAAGAGCCTCGGCGCGTCGGACCTTGCGCTCGCGCGCCAGCAGACGCAGGCACTCGCGGCCTTCGCGAAGGAGGCGGGGCTGGTCTTCACGCAGGACGGGCATACGCGCGGCAGCGTCGCCTATGCGCACGGCATGGGCGTGCTGGGACCGAACGCCCTCCTCTCGCACTCGACGGGGCTGACGGATGACGAGATCCGCATCGTGGCCGACACGGGGACGCACATCGCGCACAACCCGAGCGCGGTGGCGTCGATCCTGGCGCGCTGCCCGGTGACGGAGCTGCTGGAGGCGGGCGCCAACGTCTGCCTCGGCTCCGACGCCACGGCGCCCGACCGGTCGGGCGACATGTTCCGCCACATGCAGCAGTGCATGCACTACCACCGCACCTTCCACCACGACCCCTCCTGGCTGCCGCCGGGCCGCGTGCTGGAGATGTGCACCATCGACGGCGCCCGCGCGCTGGGAATGGAGAAGGAGATCGGCTCGCTCGAGGTGGGCAAGAAGGCCGACGTCGTGCTGCTCGACATGCGGCGCCCGCACATCTATCCGCTCAACATGCCGGTGTTCCGGCTGGTCTACTTCGCCAACGGCAACGACGTTCACACCGTGATCGTCGACGGCCGCATCGCGCTGAAGGACCGCAAGGCGGTGTTCGTGAACGAGGACGAGGTGCTCGACGACGCGCAGCGGGAGGCGGAGGCCTTCATCGCCCGCGCCGGTCTCGCTTCGCTGCTCGACACGCCGCCGACCTTCTGGCGGCACGTGCGGGCGACGGACCAGATCGGCATCCACTAGGCCGGAGGGCAGGAGGACGCCATGGCGGATCACGGGGCGATCGTCGTCATCAACCCCAACTCATCGACGACGGTGACGGCCGGGATCGATGCGGCGATGGAGCCGCTGCGGATGGCGGGAGGGCCCGCCATTCGCTGCGTCACGCTGGAAGAAGGACCGCCCGGAATCCAGTCGCAGCGCGACGTGGACGGGGTCATCGGGCCGCTGCTGCGCCGCGCGGCGGCGCTGGAGAACGAGGCGGCGGCCTTCGTGGTCGCCTGCTTCAGCGACCCGGGCCTGCACGCGCTGCGCGAGCAGAGCCGCAGGCCGGTGCTCGGCATCGCCGAATGCGGCGTGCTGCAGGCGCTGACCTTGGGCCAGCGCTTCGGCGTCATCGCCATCCTGCCGACGTCCATCCCGCGGCACCTGCGCTACTTCGGCGCCATGGGCGTCATGCAGCGCTTCGCCGGCGACCTCGCCATCGGGCTCGGGGTGGCGGAACTGGCCGACGGGGAGCGCACGCTGTCGCGCATGATCGACGTCGGCCATCGCCTGCGCGACGCGCACGGGGCGGACGTGCTCGTCATGGGCTGTGCCGGCATGGCCCGCTACCGCAGGCCGCTCGAGGACGCCGTCGGCATACCCGTCGTGGAACCGACCCAGGCGGCGGCGGCGATGGCACTGGGCCGCGTCCGCCTCGCCGCCGCCAGCTGACCGACAACGGAGGACCGCATGCCCCTGCTCGACGAAACCGCCCGCGGCGTCTACGTCATCGCCGTCACGCCCTTCACCGCCGATGGCGGCCTCGACCTCGGCAGCGTCGACAGCATGGTCGACTTCTACATGGAGCGCGGGGCGACCGGGCTGACCCTGCTCGGCATGATGGGCGAGGCGCCCAAGCTGACGGCCGCGGAGTCCGCGACCCTTGTGCGCCGGGTGATCGCGCGCACGGGCGGACGGGTGCCGGTCGTCGTCGGCGTCTCGGCCCCGGGCTTCGCGCCGATGAAGGAACTCGCCAGCGCGGTGATGGACCTCGGCGCGGCGGGCGTGATGATCGCGCCGCCGGGCACGCTGCGGACGGACGACCAGATCTTCACCTACTTCGAGACGGCCGCCGCGATGCTGGGGCCGATCCCGTTCGTGCTGCAGGACTACCCGCTGGCGAGCGGCGTGCAGATCGCGACACCGGTGATCCAGCGCATCGTGCGGTCGCTGCCCACCTGCGTGATGCTGAAGCACGAGGACTGGCCGGGCCTCGCCAAGATCACGGCGATCCGCGCCGCCGAGGCGGCGGGGGACATCCGGCGCATCTCGATCCTGTGCGGCAATGGCGGGCTGTTCCTGCCCGAGGAGATGGGCCGCGGCGCGGACGGCGCGATGACCGGCTTCGCCTTCCCCGAGATGATGCGCGATGTCTGCGCGGCCTCCGATGCCGGCGACCTGCAGCGGGCCCACGACATCTTCGACGCCTACCTGCCGCTCGCCCGCTACGAGCAGCAGCCCAACCTCGGCCTGCTGGTGCGCAAGTACATCCTGGCCAAGCGCGGCGCCATCGCCAGCCCCACGCTGCGCAAGCCGGCGGGTAGCCTGTCGGCCGCGGACATCGCGGACGTGGAGCGCCTGCTCTCCCGGCAGGAGGCCAGGCTTCGGTCGCTCGGGTGACGCTGGCCCGTCCCGACAAGGCTGACCCATGACGCCGGCGGGCGTGTCGCGCCTGAGCCGGCTGGCGGCGGTCGTCGCCCTCGTGCTGGGGGCCGTGGCGCTGTGGCGCCTCGACATCGCGGAGGAGGGCGTCACTCGCGAAACCCTGGTCGTCGAGGGAACACCGGCCACGGTGTTTCGCTCCGCGTCGGGATCGGACGGACCGGCCGTGGTCATCGCACATGGCTTCGCCGGCTCGCAGCAGCTGATGCAGTCCTTCGCGCTGTTCCTGGCGCGCCGGGGCTACGTCGCGGTGACGTTCGACTTCGCCGGCCACGGCCGCAACCCGCGGCCGCTCGGCGGCAGCATCACGCAGGAGACGGGAGCGACGGCCGTCCTCGTCGCGGAAACGGGGCGCATCGTCGAGGCGGCGAAGCGGCTGGGCGACGGGCGGGTGGGACTGCTCGGACACTCGATGGCATCCGACATCGTGATCCGCACCGCGCAGGCCCGGCCGGAGGTGGCTGCGACGGTGGCGGTCTCGATGTTCTCGCCCGTCGTCACGACGACGAGCCCGCGCAACCTCCTGGTCATCGTCGGCGACTGGGAGGGCATGCTGAAGACGGAGGCGCTGCGGGTCGCGGGCCTCGCCTCCGCGCCTGAGCCGCCGCGCCCCGACGTGACCACCGGCGATGCCGCCGCCGGCACCGCGCGCCGCGTCACCTTCAGCCCGCATGTCGAGCACGTCGGCGTGCTGTTCAGCGCCCACTCGGTCCGCGAGGCAGGCGCATGGTTCGACACGGCGTTCGGGATCGACCGGCCGCCGGGCCAGCCCCGCACGCGAGGGCCATGGATCCTCGCGCTCATGGCGGCGGCCGTGCTGCTGGCATGGCCGGCGTCGCGGCTGCTGCCGGTGGTGGCCGCGCCGCCCACGGGGGCTGGGCTCGCGTGGCGGCAGGGTTGGCTGCTGCTGGTGCCCACGGTAGCGGCGCCGCTGGTGCTGCGGGTGGTGCCGACGCACGTCCTGCCGGTGCTGGTGGCCGACTACCTCGCCTTCCACTTCGCGGCCTACGGCGCGCTCACGGCGGCCTGTCTCGTCCTCGTGCGGCGGCCCGCGGCGCCCCGTGGGAGGCTGAGGCCGGTTGCTCTTGCGCTGGCGGCAGGCGCGGGCGTGGCCTTCGTCGTGGTCGCGCTCTTCATCCCGATCGACCTCCACGTGACGGCCTTCATGCCGACGCCGGGACGCCTCGTGCTGATGCTGGCCATGCTGGCAGGAACGCTCGCCTATTTCCTCGCCAACGAGTGGCTGACGCGCGGGCCCGGCGCCGGCCGGGGCATGCATGCCGCGTCTCAGGCCGCCTTCCTCGTGTCGCTCGGCATCGCCGTGGCGCTCGACTTCGAGCGGCTGTTCTTCCTGATCATCATCGTGCCGGTGATCCTGCTGTTCATGCTGGTCTTCGGCCTGATGAGCGGGTGGGTGTACCGGCGCACGGGCCACCCCGCGGCGGCCGCAGTGGTGGATGCCGTCGCCTTCGCCTGGGCGCTCGGGGTGACCTTCCCGCTGCTCGCGGGCTGACGGGCGTCAGCGCACGAGGTGGCGGTAGATCGCCGGCAGGGCGACCGGCAGCCGGGCGACCTTGTCGACCATGGCAAAGCCGTTGCGGCCGAAGAGCGTCGGCAGGTAGCCGCGCGCCTGCGCGTCGACGGTCACCGCGAAGACGGCGAGGCCGAGGCGGCGGGCCTCCTGCACCGCCTTGCGCGTGTCCTCGATGCCGAAGCGGCCCTCGTAGTGGTCCACGTCGTTCGGCTTCCCGTCGGTGAGCACGAGCAGCAGGCGCCGGCGCTGCGGCTGCGCCGCGAGCTCGCGCGCGGCATGGCGCAGACCCGCGCCCATGCGGGTGTAGAAGCCCGGCTTGAGCGCCGCGATTCGGCGCTCCACGGCGGCGCCCATTGTCTCGCCGAACCCCTTCACCGTCTCGACCCGGACCCACGAGCGGCGGCGCGAGGTGAAAGTGAGGATGCTGTGGTGATCGCCGCAGGCGGCAAGCCCGTGCGCGAGGACGAGAAGCGCCTCCTTCTCCACGTCGAGCACGCGGCGGCCGTCGATCCACGCGTCGGTCGACAGCGACACGTCGACGAGCAGCGTCACTGCGAGGTCGTGGCCCTGCGGCCGCGTGGCGAGGTGCACGCGGTCGCTCCCGGCGCCGCCGGCGGCGAGATCGCTGCGCGCCCGCACGAGCGCGTCGAGGTCGAGCTCAGGACCGTCCGCCTGCGCCCTCAGCACCTCGTGGCGCGGGCGCAGCGCCTCGAACTGGCGACGCACCTTGCGGATGCGCCGCCGCGCCTCGTCGTCCGGGGACCACGTCTCGCCCTCCTCCGGGGCGGTGCCGACGAGGATGCGGCAGTGGTCCGGCATCAGCACGCCGCGGGTGTAGTCCCACTCCGGCGTCGAGCATTCCGCCTCGAGGCTCTTCCGGTCGACGGCCTCGGGCGGCAGGTCGAGATCGAACTTCAGGGTCGTCGCAGGCTTGCCGCTGCGCTGCCCGACGGTGAGTTCCTCCATGTCTTCGGCGGCCTTCTCGGCATCCTCGTCCTCGTCGTCGTCATCGGGGCGGTCGACCTTCACCATCTCGGCCATGGCGAGGATCTTCTCGAAGCGGTTCAGCATCAGCGGGTCGCGGCGGTCGCGCCGGTCCTGCTCCTGGCGTACCGCGACATGGCGGCGCGTCTGCGGGGGCGCCATGGCGCCCTGCGGAGCCGTCTCGTCCTCTGCGCCGTGGCCGGGACCCTCGGCCCGCTGCCACGCATCGCCCCACAGGGGGCACGGCAGCACGGGCTGGTAGCCGCGAACGGCGGCGGGAAGCGGCCCCTCGCCCAAGACGGCGTCCCACGCCTTGCCCTGCGGCGGCGCGACGGCGCCGAGCAGGGCGAGCACGATCTGCTCCACCTCTCGCTCGGTCCGCGACATCGACCGGGCGGGCCGGATCGCCGCCATGGCGGCGGCCAGGACCGCGTGGTCAGCGGCCAGCCCGGGGAAGCGCGCGAGGACCGTCGCCGTCGTGGAGCGGGCCCGGCGCAAGACGAGGAGATCGCGCCGGTAGGCGTCGACCTCGACGACCGGGTCGAGCGGGACGCAGGCAAACCACGCCGCCAGCCACCGGTAGAGCATCCGGTTCAGGGCGGCGTCGGGGAAGAAGGCGACGGACGGCGGCAGGTAGAGCGTGCCGCCATCGCGGCCGGGATGTTCCAGCCGCTCGGCGCCGACCCCCACGCGCTGCAGCCAGCCGAGCCGATGCCGGGAGGTGCGCGCACCGGCGGCCGCCAGCTGGACGACCGGCTCTCCTCCGAGCCCGCGGAACATGACGGCGAGGGAGCCGCGAACGCTCTCCAGCGTCACCGCGTGGTCCGGGTGGCGGGGGTAGGTCGCAGCGCCGCCGACGAGGCGGTGCCACGCCTTGCCCACCGTCTCTTCGAGCTCGAGGAAATCCAGCACGGGTTCGCCTCCGTCAGGGCACGACGGCGCGGGCGACCTCGACGAGCGCGTCGCGCACGTCGGGCTCGTCCGTGAGCGGCTCGATCATGGCGCTCCGGATCGCCTCCGCCGGAGGCAGTCCCGCCACGATCAGGCTGGCGCAGTAGACGAGGAGCCGGGTGGAAACGCCCTCCTCGAGGTCCTGTCCCTTCAGCGCGCGCAGGCGGTTGGCGAGGTCGACGAGGGGCCTGACGCGTCCCTCCGCGAGACCGCTCTCGGCGCTCACGACGGCGGTCTCCTGCGCGGGCGGCAGGAAGCCGAACTCGATGGCCACGAAGCGCTGGCGGGTCGAGGGCTTCAGGGCCTTGAGCAGGCTCTGGTAGCCCGGGTTGTAGGAGACGACGAGCATGAAGCCGTCGGGCGCGGCGATCTCCTCGCCGGTCCGCTCGAGCGGCAGGATGCGGCGGTCGTCGGTGAGGGGATGGAGCACCACCGCGACGTCCTTGCGGGCCTCCACCACCTCGTCGAGGTAGCAGACGCCGCCCTCGCGAACGGCGCGGGTCAGCGGCCCGTCCGTCCACACCGTGTCGCCGCCCTTCAGCAGGTAGCGGCCGGTCAGATCGGCGGCGGTGAGGTCGTCATGGCACGACACGGTGTGCAGCGGCAGGCCGAGGCGCGCCGCCATGTGGGCGACGAAGCGCGTCTTGCCGCAGCCGGTCGGGCCCTTGAGGAGCAGCGGCAGCCGCCGGCTCCAGGCGAGTTCGAAGAGCGCCACCTCGTTGCCGGCGGGGGCGTAGAAGGGAGCGGCGGGCATGGCACGCGGCGCGCTGCGCAGGGCGATGGTCATCGGGGTCACTCCGGGGGTGGGAAGGCGCCCGGCCCGCGAGGGGCCGGGCGGAAGGTCTCACTCGGCCGGCTGCAGGGCCGGGAGGGCGGCGGCGGACTGCCGCTCGCGGCCGGGCACCAGCACGGACCAGGCGAACATCAGCGCGGAGGCGACGACGAAGACGCCGGAGGCGAGGCGGATCCAGTAGAACAGGGCCAGGCCGTCCTGCACGTCCATGTAGCCTTGCCCGAGCACCCGCTGCAGGTGCACCTGCACGATGCCGGCGAAGGTGAGCGAGAAGGTCATCACCAGCATGGCAGTGCACATGATCCAGAAGCTCGCGATGCTGAGCCACTGGTTGTAGGGCTGGCGGCCGAGCAGCAGCGGGAAGGCGTAGGCCATCATCGCCAGGTTCAGCATCACGTAGGCGCCGAAGAAGGCGAGATGCCCATGCGCCGCGGTCACCTGCGTGCCGTGGGTGTAGTAGTTCACCGAGGACAGCGTGTGCAGGAAGCCCCACACGCCGGCGCCGAGGAACGCCATCACCGAGCAGCCGACGGACCACAGGAGCGCGGCGCGGTTCGGATGATTGCGGCCAGCCTTCCAGGTCATCTGGACGGTGAACAGGATCATCGTGAAGAAGGGCGCCACCTCCAGCGTGGAGAACAGCGAGCCGATCCACTGCCAGTAGCCGGGCGCGCCGATCCAGTAGTAGTGGTGGCCGGTGCCCAGGATGCCGCTGAACAGCGCCAGCCCGATGATGACGTAGAGCCACTTCTCGACGACCTCGCGGTCGACGCCATTGAGCTTGATCATCAGGAAGGCCAGGACCGAGGCCATGATCAGCTCCCAGACGCCCTCGACCCAGAGGTGGACGACGTACCACCAGTACATCTTGTCGAGCGCCAGGTTGGCCGGGTTGTAGAAGGAGAAGAGGAAGAAGATCGCGACGCCCCACAGCCCGAAGAGGAGGATGTTGGTGACGGCGGTCTTGCGCCCCTTCAGCACCGTCATGGTGATGTTCAGCAGGAACATCAGCGCCACGACGACGATGCCGACCTTGATGGCGAAGGGCTGCTCGAGGAACTCGCGGCCCTCGTGGATGTGGAAGAGGTAGCCGACGACGGCGATGCCGGCGGCGGCGAAGAACAGCCAGAACTGGACCTTGGCCAGCCCCGGGCTCCACAGCTCCGTCTCGGCCTCTTCCGGCACCAGGAAGTAGGTGCAGCCCATGAAGCCCATCAGCAGCCAGACGATGAGCGCGTTGGTGTGGATCATCCGCACGATGTTGAACGGGAGGATGACGGAGAGCGTGTTGGGAAGGACGTAGATGAGGCCGGCGAGCAGGCCGAACGTCACCTGGGCGAGGAACAGGGCGAGCGCTCCGTAGAAGTAGAGCAGCGCGACCTTCTGGGTCTCGTAGCGCATGGGTCGATCTTTCGGATGAATCGGAATGGGACGGCGCTGGCGGTCAGCCCGACGTCTTCGGCGGCCAGCTCTGGGTGTTGATGCGGCTCGTCCACTCGAGGAAGTCCGCGAGGTCGTTGAGTTCCTGGTCCGTCAGGTTGAACTGCGGCATCTGACGGCGGCCTGGCGCGCCGGAGGGCTGGGACTGCATCCAGGCCTTCAGCATCTCGCGGGCGGCCGCGGGATCCTCCTTGCCGCCCCAGCGGACCCACACGTTGCCGACCTCGGGGGCGAAGTAGGCGCCCTCGCCCAGCAGCGTGTGGCAGTTGATGCAGGAGTTCTTCTCCCACACGTGCTTGCCGCGCGCGACGCCGTCGGTGAGCGACGCGCGGTCGGTCGAGGTGTTGGCCATGTACCAGTGGCTGTGCGCCGTGAGGGCGACGAAGATGGCGAAGAAGAAGGCGGAGCCGCCGTAGAACACGTTGCGGGCCGCCGAGACGGTGAGGCGTTCGGCCATCACGAATCCTTTCCAGGCAATGCCGGACGATGGTGGGCAGGGAGGGAGAAGGCGCGGATCGGCGCTGATCCGGCTCGCGGGTGACGCTACCCGGCGCGGCCGGACGGTCTTTGTGCCGGAGCAAGGAGCGGAGAGATCCCGCCGTCGACGGGCATCCGCCACGAGTTTGTTCCGGGGCAAACGCCCCGTCGGCAGACCGGGCTAGGGATTGGCCATGCCGCCTCCGGGCGGACAAACGGATCCGCGACCGGAGGATGCCCATGTCGGATGCCCAGTGGGGGCTCGTCGTCACCGCCCCGATCATCATCGGCTTCGCCATTGCGCTCCGGCGCATGGGCGTGCTGCCGGCCAGCGGCGCCGTCGTCGCCGTGGCGGCGTCCGTCGCGATCGCCGCGACCCTGTTCCTCACGCAGTGAGCGTCAGGCCAGCGCGAGACCCATCATCCCGAGGCGGCGTCCGGCCTGCGCCATCGCATGGTCGACGACCGCGACGGCGTGGTCGATGTCGGCGGCCGAGTGGGCCGCGCTGACGAACCAGAGATGCCGCGGGTGGAGGAGGACACCTTCCGCCAGCGCCTCGCCGTAGACGATCTCGGCGAGCGCCGCGTTCACGGCCGGATCGGGATGCCGGAAGGCCATGAAGGGCATCGCCGGGATCGGTTCGCCGTAGGCCGCGGCGGGGATGCCGTGCCGTGCGGCGGCGGCGTTCAGCCCGTCGATGAGGCGTTGTCCGAGACGCGCAATGTCATCCTGCACCCCGTCGCGCGCGACGATGTCGAGCGTGGCCATCGCCGCCGCCATGGCAGCGACGTCGCCGTGATAGGTGGCGGAGACGTGCAGCCCGGCGGCATGACGCAGCACCTCCTCGCGGCCGACCACCGCGGCGATGGCCCAGCCGTTGCCGAGCGCCTTGCTCAGGGTCGTCATGTCACCGGCAATGCCGAGGCCGGCCTGCATCGTCCAGCCGGGCGCCCGGATACCGGTCTTGACCTCGTCCATGACGAGGAGCGCGCCGTGGCGGGTGCAGAGGTCGCGGATTACCGCGACGGCCCGCGCGTCCGGCGGATGGATCATCTCAGGCGCGAGGATGACGGCGGCAAAGCGGGCCGGGTGATGGTCGAGCAGGGCGGCCAGCGACGAAGGGTCCCGCGCGTCGTAGGGCAGGACCTGCCGGTCGAGACCCTCCGGCACGCCGTCGAGGTCGGGAACGCACCAGTCATGCCAGCCATGGTAGCCGCAGCGGGCGACGAGCGTGCGCCCCGTGGCACGGCGTGCAATGCGCAGCGCCGCCGTCGTCGCCTCAGACCCCGTCCGGAAGAACATCCCCATCTTCGCGTCGGGCACCAGTCCGACGACCCGTTCGACGAAGTCGAGGTGCAGCGGGTGGTTGAGGGAGACGAGATGGCCGGTCGCCAGCCTCGCCCTCGCCGCAGCATCGACCTCCGGATGCGCGTAGCCGAGGACGAACGGCCCGTAGGCCATGAGGAAGTCGATGTAGCGGCGTCCGTCGGCGTCCGTCACCCGTGCGCCGGACGCTTCCCGGATGTACAGCGGCGGCGTCGAGGGCAGCAGCGGGCGGCCCGAGAGATGGTGCCCGCCGGGGATCAGGCGGGCGGCGCGGGCCGCGAGCGAACGCGACGACGCGTAGGGATCGATGGTCTTCACCGTCTTCTCGTCCGGCAGGTTCGACGGGAGACAATCGGCCGGCGTTGAGAAAGTTTCCCGCATGGCTGGTGCCGCGCGGCTGCTCCGCACGCAGGTCCGATGACACCGGGGCGCCGCTGCCGCTAGAAAGGGGACCAAGGGCCGCCGCGTCGACCCGACCCGAGGCGCCCCGAAGGCGCCGGCCGCAGAGGAAGCGCCCCCGTGAAGATCATCGACGTCAGCGCGAAGACGTTCGTCTACGAGACCAACCAAGTGAAGGACTCGGACGGACATTCCCACCCCGGCCCGCCGCGGCAGGCGAAGATGGCGCTCGTCACCATCACGACGGACGAGGGGCAGCAGGGCCACGCCATCGTGCAGCCGGCGGATGCGCGCGAGGAGCTGCTGCAGGCCTATGTGCGCCCCGTGCTGATCGGCGCCGACCCGATGCGGACGGAGAAGATCTGGTACGCGCTCTACAAGTGGCAGCGCGGCAGCGGCTTCCGCCTCGACGACCGCACGCTGACCACCGTGGACCTCGCGCTGTGGGACCTCGTCGGAAGGATCACGGGCCAACCCGTGTGGAAGCTGCTCGGCGGCTACCGCGACAGGATCCTCGCCTACGGCTCGACCATGTGCGGGGACGACCTGCCCAACGGGCTGGCGACGCCGGAGGACTACGGACGGTTCGCCGAGTGGCTGGTGAAGGAGCGCGGCTACAAGGCGGTGAAGCTGCACACCTGGATGCCGCCCATCCCCGGCGCGCCGAACGTGCGCTCCGACTACCTCGCCTGCGCCGCCGTGCGCGAGGCGGTGGGCCCCGACGTGCCGCTGATGCTCGACCCGAACCACTGGTACAGCCGTGCGGACACGCTCTGGCTCGGCCAGAAGCTGGAGGAACTGGGCTTCCTGTGGATGGAGGAGCCGATGGAGGAGGCCTCCATCTCGTCCTACCGGTGGCTCGCCCAGAACCTGACGAAGCTCAACATCCTCGGCCCCGAAACCCTGCTCGGGAAGCACTGGATCCGCGCCGAATGGATCGCCGGCGGCGCCTGCGACATGGTGCGGACGGGCGTGTGGGACGTCGGCGGCATCGGCCCATCGATGAAGGTGGCGCGGCTCGCCGAGAGCTTCGGCATGAGCTGCGAGGTGCACGGAACGGGGGCCGGCAACCTCGCCGTGTGCGCCGCGATCCAGAACACCACCTACTACGAGCGCGGCCTGCTGCACCCGTTCATCGACTACGACAGGCCGCCGGCCTACCTGAAGCGCATCGACGACGAGATGGACCGGGACGGCTACGTGCACCTGCGCGACACGCCGGGCCTCGGGCAGGACATCGACTTCGACTACATCGAGGCCCACCTCGCCTGAGCCGGAGGACCGATGCGGATCGTCACCTACACGCCGAACCCGGCCGTCGACCTGTGGTCGGCGTGCGAGGAGATCCGCCCGACCGAGAAGATCCGCGTCGGCGAGACGCGCTACGACCCTGGCGGCGGCGGCATCAACGTCGCGCGCGTTCTGCACACGCTCGGCACCGAGGTCTTCGCCGTCTACTGCGCCGGCGGCGCCACGCGGTCGCTGTTCGACACGCTGCTGCAGCGCACCGGCGTGCCGGGCCACGACGTGCCGATCGCCGGCGACACGCGCGTATCGAGCGTGGTGCGCGAGCGCAGCACGGGCCGCGAGTACCGGTTCGTCCCCGAGGGCCCGGAGGTTACGCCGGACGAGTGCGCCGCAGCTCTGGCGGCGCTCGAGGCGGCGCGCGGCGACTGGCTGGTGGCGAGCGGCAGCCTGCCCCGCGGCATGCCCGTGACGCACTATGTCGACGTCGCCCGCCTCGCGACGCAACGCGGCATGGCCTTCGCCCTCGACGTGTCGGGCCGGACGCTGGAGGCGACGGTGGCGGCGGGCGGCATCGCCCTGCTGAAGGTCAGCCAGACGGAGCTGGAGGACCTCGTGGGGCATCCTCTCGGCTCGCCGGACACGGTGGCAGCTGCGGCGCGCGAGCTCTGCGGGACGGGCCGCGTCCGGCAGGTCGTGGTGAGCCTCGGGCCGGACGGCGCCGTGCTGGCGGACGCACGGAAGATCGTGACGGCCACAGCCCCGCGCATCGCCGTGATGAGCACCGTGGGAGCGGGCGACAGCTTCCTCGGCGGACTGCTGCACGGCTTCGCTTGCGGCTTTACCGACGAGGAGGCGCTGCGCCTCGCCGTGGCGGCGGGGTCGGCCGCCTGTCTGCGAGAGGGGACGCAGCTGGCGAGCCGCGGGGACGTCGAGCGCCTGCTCGCCGGGTGACGCCTCAGCGCAGGCGCGCCGCGATGGCGCGCGTGCGGGTCACGCACGTCCACAGGCTGCCGGCGAGGACGAGCCACAAGGCTGGACCCAGCAGTTGCGTGTCCTTCATGACCACCATCTCCACGAACACAACGACGCAGGCGGCCGTCAGCAGCGCCATGCGATGCTGCTTGGCCATCGGGCCGCGGAAGTCCTGCGGCTGGCCGAGCGCCCCGCCGAGGACGCGGATGTAGGCGGTGACCGCCGCTGCCAGCGCCGCCGCCCACCCGAGCGACGGGCTGCCGCAGGCAACCCCCCAGGCGACGAGGAAGAGCGTGTCGGCGACCCGGTCGGGAATCTCGTTGTAGAGCGCGCCCACGGGCGTGCCGCGCCCCCCCTCCACGGCCACCATGCCGTCGAGCAGGTTGCAGACGAGCCGCAGCTGGACGCAGGCGGCCGTCACGAGGAAGAGCCAGGGGTGCCGGGGCGCCGCCGCGAGCGCCGCCGCGCCGACCGCGGCGACGAGCACGCTGATGACCGAGATCTGGTTGGGCGTGACGCTGGTTCGCAGCAGCGCGTCGACCGCGCGGCGGGCGAGCGGGCTGCCGCGGCTCGCGAGGGGGCGGCGGGAGGCGGCCTTGTCGGTGTCGTCGGCGGTCATGGCCCGGTCCTCACAGCGCCCACCAGTAGCGGGTCAGGTGGAAGAAGATCGGCGCGGAGAAGACGATGCTGTCGATGCGATCCAGCACGCCACCATGGCCGGCGATCATCCGGCCCCAGTCCTTCACGCCGCGGTCGCGCTTGATGCCGGACATGACGAGCCCGCCGAGGAAACCCATGACGCAGATGGCGAAGGCCATGAGGCCCGCCTGCCACGGCGCGAAGGGCGTGATCCACCAGAGCGCCGTGCCGAGCAGCGTCGCGGAGGCGACGCCGCCGACGAGGCCCTCCCACGTCTTCGACGGCGACAGCAGCGGCGCCACCTTGTGGCGGCCGAACAGCTTGCCGAAGACGTACTGCAGCACGTCCGAGCCCTGCACGACGATGATGAGGAAGGCGACGAGCAGGATCTGCTTGCCCTCGAAGCCGGGGATCTGGAGCGTCAGCAGCGCCGGCACGTGGCTGGCGCAGTAGACGCAGATCATCAGCGCCCACTGCTGGGCGGCGACGCGGGTGAGGAAGTGCTCGGTGTCCTGCCGCAGGGCGGCGACGGCCGGCAGCAGCAGGAACCCGTAGACCGGGATGAAGATGGAGAAGAGGCCGTACCAGTCGATCCAGACGAGGTAGTACTGGATCGGCAGCGCGACGAAGAAGGCCGCGAGGAGGGCCCAGTGGTCGCCGCGGCGCGTCTCGGTGAGGGTGACGAACTCGCGCAGAGCGAAGAACGACGTCACGGCGTAGAGCACGATGACGGCAGCCTTGCCGAAGGCCATGGCGACGCCGAGCAGCGCGACCATGACCCACCAGGCCTTCACGCGCTGGTTGAGGTTGTCGACCGTCGCCGATCCCGCCTCCCCGGCGCGGGTCTTCAGGATGGCACCGATCACGCTGGCGACGACGAGGACCGCGAGGACGCCGCCGAAGAGGATGACGGTCTCACGCGGCATGGCCGGCCTCCGCGGGCGCGACGGCCGGTGCCATCGCGACGGCGGGCGCCGAGAGCGCCAGCAGGGCGTTCCGCGCCCGGTCGAGGAAGGCGCGGCGCTCCTCGCCCTCCTGAAGCTGGATCGCCTCGCCGAAGGTGACGCTGCACAGGATCGGCAGGGGCAGAACCTCGCCCTTGGGCAGCACGCGGGATAGGTTGTCGATCCAGGCGGGGACGAGCTCGACGTCCGGCCGGCGGCTGGCGAGGTTGTAGAGGCCGGAGCGGAACGGCAGCAGGGGCGCGTCCGTCATGTTGCGCGTGCCTTCGGGGAAGACGATCAGCGAGTCGCCGGCGTCGAGCGCCTCGGCCATGACCTCGATGGGGTCGCGGGTGCGGGCGGAGGCGTCACGGTCGATCAGCACGGCGCGGAAGACGTCGTGGCCGATGAAGCGGCGCAGCGCGCCGGCGTTCCAGTAGTCCGCTCCCGCGACAGGCCGGGTGCGGCGGCGCGCCTCCGGCGGCAGGACCGACCAGATCAGCACGAAGTCGCCGTGGCTCGCATGGTTGGCGAAGTAGATGCGCTGCGCGGCGGAGGGCGGCGCGCCGCGCCAGTCGGGCCGCACGCCCGTGACGAGCCGGGCGAAGGTCGTGACGGCAGTGGAGGCGAGGGTTTCGGCCAGCGACATGACCGGGCTCCGGAAGGAGGACTGCGACGACGCCGGACCATGCGACGTTCATGGTTAATCCCGTGTGCGCCAGCGCACACGGCGCGCCGTCCGGCGGGGCCATGGTGACGCCAGTCGATCCTGTCCGGAAGAGACACGCCATGCGCACCGCCCTGCTCGTCGTGCTCGCCTTCATCCTGGGAACCATCGTCACCTACGTCGCTGTGGTGGCGGGAACGCTCGTGGCGTGGGAGTTCCTCGGCATCCACGACCGGGACGGCGGTGGCTCCATGGGCCTCGCCTTCATCATCGGTCCTTTCTTCGGCCTCATCGGGGGTGTGGCAGCGGCCGTCTTCGCGTTCGTCCGCCTGTCGCGGGGCGCGCCCGCCGAGGGGCGCGCCCGGACGAGCCGCGGGCTGGGAGCGGCGGCGGCCGGCGTCGGTGCATTCCTGTTCGGCTACTGGCTCGGCAGCTTCGTCGGCTGGATGGCCGGCCCCTATGCCTACGACAATCTCGGCGCCGCGATCATCGCCGCATGGGCGCCGACGCTCATCGGCCTCGGGCTCGGCGCGCTCGCGATCCGGTTCGTCCTGCGCCGCCCCGCGCCCACGGCGCCCTGAGGCTCAGCCGCGGGCCTCCTGGCGCGAGAACTCCTCGATCACGTAGCGGCGCAGTTCTTCGCCAAGCGGCGAGAGCGGCGCGCTGCGGCGCGAGACGATGCCGATCTGCCGCGTGATCGACGGATTGCGCAGGGGCAGCACGGCGAGCCCCTCCATGGTGTTCGTCTCCAGCGCGAGCCGGGGCACGACGGTCATGCCGAGCCCGGCCCGCACCATCGCCACGGCGGTGGCGACGTGCTGGACCTCGTAGCGCCAGCTGACGGACTCCCGCCGCCGGCCGAGCGCGTCGTCGATCAACATGCGGTTCCCGGTGTGGGGGCTGATGCGGATGAGCGGGATGTCCTCGAGGTCCGACCAGCTCGCGCCGGAGGCCCCGGCGAGAGGGTGGCTCGACTGGCAGACGAGGACGAAGGGCTCGCGGGCGAGCAGCTCCGTCTCGAAGTCCCAGCGCAGCGAGGCGACCAGCGTGATGCCGAACTCCGCCGTGCCGCTGGCAACCGCCTCGGCGATCTCGGTGGCCGAGTTGTCGAAGACCCTGATCTCCACCGTGGGGTGCGCGGCGCGGAGGCGCACCAGCGCCGCCGGCAGCCGGCCGGCGGCAATCGTGGGCAGGCAGCCGATGGCGAGGCGTTCCTGCCGGACGCGTCCCTGCTGGCGCAGCTCCTGCAGCGAAACGGTGAGATCCTCGATCATCGCCTTCACCTTCGGCAGGAGGTCGAGCCCCGCCGGTGTCAGCGACACCTCGCGCGTCGTCCGCGACAGGAGGCGGACGCCGAGGTCCTCCTCGAGCTTGCGCATGCGGTGGCTCAGCGCCGTCTGGGAGAGGTTCAGGTGGGCAGCCGCCTGCTGGAAGCTGCCGCGCTCGGCGATGGCGACGAAGGCGTGGAGGCCGAGAAAGTCGATGCGCATGGCGGCCTCCTGACGGCCTTCCGATGAAAGAGGTTCATGGAACCCATGAAAGAAACCATTTGCTTCACGATTCCAAGTGGCCCCATCTAGCGCGCCGGGGAAACCAAGGAGCACACGTGCCGATCATCCTGCTGCCCGGCCTCCTCTGCGACGCGAGCGTCTGGACGGCGCAGGCCGCCGCCCTGTCGCGGCACGACGACGTCGCCATCGCCGACTTCTCGACCCAGGACTCCTTGTCCGCCATGGCGCGCGACGCGCTGGCGCTGCGGGAGGGGCCCCTGACCGTCATCGGCCACTCCATGGGCG
Organism: Alsobacter sp. R-9; assembly: GCF_054612375.1. Lineage (NCBI taxonomy): Bacteria > Pseudomonadati > Pseudomonadota > Alphaproteobacteria > Hyphomicrobiales > Alsobacteraceae > Alsobacter > Alsobacter sp. R-9. Next base: position 35,412 of record NZ_JBTSWJ010000019.1, read on the forward strand.
CGCGCGTCGCCTTCGAGATGTGGCGGCAGGCTCCGGGGAGGATCACGAAGCTCGTCCTGATGGACACCGGCGCGCACCCCTGCCGGCCGGACGAGCCGGAGAAGCGGCGGGAGCTCCTCGACCTCGCCGACCGGGAGGGCATGGCGGCGCTGGCCGCGCGCTGGCTGCCGCCCATGGTGCACGAGGCGCGGACGACGGACCGCGCGCTGATGCAGCCGCTTGAAGCAATGGTCCTTCGCGCCACGCCCGAGCAGCACCACCGCCAGATCCGGGCACTGCTCGACCGGCCCGATGCCGGGCCGCTTCTGCCGACGATCACCTGCCCGACACTTGTTCTGGTGGGCCGCCAGGACCGCTGGAGCCCGCTTGCGCAGCACGAGGAGATCGCCGCGGCGATCCCAGGCGCCGAACTGGTCGTCATCGAGGACAGCGGCCATATGGTCACCGTGGAGCAGCCCGAGGCCACAACGGCGGCGCTGCTGCGCTGGCTCGGCTTCCCGGGCCAGGACGCCACCACCTCCGGAGGGGCAGGCATGGGCGAGAAGGAACAGGACGTCATCCCGGACATCCCGCTCTTCGACCGCAAGCGGTCGCTGCGCGGCTACCGCATCAACAAGATGGCCATGGGCCTCGCGAAGCCTGAGAACCGGGAGGCTTTTCGGCAGGACGAGGGCGCCTATCTGGACCGTTTCGGGCTGACGCCCGAGGAGAAGGAGGCCGTCAGGACGCGCAACTGGCGCGAGATGGTTCGGCTCGGCGGCAACCTCTTCTTCATTCTCAAGATTTCCGCCGTCGACCCGGTCCGGATCACCGAGATCGGCGCGCACCAGGCGGGCATGGACCACGACGCGTTCCTGCGCGAGCGACTGGGGAAGAAGTAATCATGGCGAAGCTCATCGGAGGCCTCGGCACCTCGCACGTCCCCTCGATCGCGGCCGCGATCGACAAGGGTCTGCGCGACACGCCAGACTGGAAGCCCTTCTTCGACGGCTACATCCCCGGACAGGACTGGGTGAAGGAGCACCGGCCCGACGTGGCGGTGGTGATCTTCAACGACCACGGCAACTCGTTCTTCCTCGACAAGGTGCCGACCTTCGCGGTCGGCTGCGCCGAGGAATACCGGCCGGTCGACGAGGGCTGGGGCCCGCGCCCGATCCCGCCGTTCCGCGGCGAGGTCGACTTCTCGTGGCACCTCGTCGACACCCTCGTCGAGAACCGCTTCGACCCGATGATCTGCCAGGAGATCGACGTCGACCACGGCATCCAGGTGCCGATGGAGCTGTTCTGGGGCCGGCCGGCGGAGTGGCCGGTGAAGGTCGTGCCGATCTTCGTCAACGTCATCCAGTACCCGATCCCGCTGCCGAGCCGCTGCTACGAGCTCGGCCGGATCCTGCGCCGCGCCATCGAGAGCTACGATAGCGACGAGCGGTTCGTCGTCGTCGGCACCGGCGGCCTGTCGCACCAGCTGCAGGGGTCGCGGGCGGGCTTCGTGAACCCGGCCGCCGACAAGGCCTTCCTGCGCGACATCGCCACGGATCCCGACCGTCTCGCCGCGATGTCTCGCGAACAGTACGTCGAGATGTTCGGCAGCGAGGGTGCCGAGCTGATGATGTGGCTCGTGATGCGCGGCGCCATGGACCGCGACGTGACGGTCAAGCACAGCCACTACTTCGTTCCCGCCTCCATGACCGGCGCCGGCATGATCGTGCTTGAGAACACCGCCACCCCCGTGTCGAAGGCTGCCTGATGGCCTACTGGCTGATGATCTGCCGGCACCGGCCGGGCATGGACGCGGTGCGCGACGCCCACCGCGAGGCACACCGGGCTCATGTGGCGTCGGGCGGCGGCGGGATTGCGAAGGTGCTCACCGGTAGCGCCCTGACGCAGGACGACGCGGAGACGGCGCTGGGCAATTTCGGCGTGCTGGAGGCACCCGACCGGGCCAGCGCCCTCGCCTTCGCGGAGGGCGACCCCTATGCCCGGGCCGGGCTCGTCGAGAGCATCGAGATCATCGCGCTGGCCTCCCGCTTCCAGGCGCAGCGGATCGACCCGCTGACCCGGGCCTGAGTCCATGTTGGATACAGCTAACCCGCCATCCGAGACACGAGAGGCATCTGGAGCGCAGTTTCTGAGCTTTTTCTGCGAGTTCAACCTTGCCATGATCCTTGGTCTGTATACATGCTGCGGCCAAGGAGGACGACCATGACCGACAAGACGCCGTTTCCGCTGAACAGCTGGTACGCCGCCGCGTGGGGCCACGAGGTGAAGCGCGAGCTCGCCGCGCGCACGGTGTGCGGCAAGGACATGGTGCTCTACCGCCGATCGGACGGGCAGGTCGCCGTGCTGGAGGATGCCTGCTGGCACCGGCTGCTGCCGCTGTCGCTCGGCCGGCTGCAGGGCGACGAGGTCGTCTGCGGCTATCACGGGCTCGTCTTCAACGCCGAGGGCCGCTGCACCTACATGCCGGCGCAGAAGACTATCAATCCCTCCGCCTGCGTTCGCGCCTTTCCGGTCGCGGAGAAGCACCGGCTGGTGTGGGTGTGGCCGGGCGACCCGGCGCTCGCCGACCCGGCGCTCATTCCCGACTTCCACTGGAACGACGGTACGGACTGGGTGGGCGAGGGCGGCACGTTCTACGGGCTGAAGTGCGACTACCGCCTCGTCATCGACAACCTGATGGACCTGACGCACGAGACCTACGTGCATGCGGGCAGCATCGGCGACGAGGCGATCACCAGCGCGCCCTTCGAGGTGACGCACACGGACCGCACCGCCACGGTCACCCGCTGGATGATCGACATCGACCCGCCGCCGTTCTGGAAGAAGCACCTGAACCGGCCGGGCGCGCACGCCGACCGCTGGCAGATCATCTACTTCCAGGCGCCCTCGACGATCGTCGGCGACGTCGGCGTTGCCGTGACGGGCACCGGCGCACCGCAGGGCGACCGCTCGCAGGGCGTCAACGGCGCGTTCCTCGCGGCCATCACGCCGGAGACCGGGACGAGCTGCCACTACTTCTGGAACTTCGTGCGGACGTTCGGCAAGGACGACGAGCAGCTGACCCGCGACATCCAGCGCGCGCACGTCAACGACGGCAAGGGCGTCTACGACCAGGACCACGCGGTGCTGGAGGCGCAGCAGAAGGCGATCGACCGCAATCCGCGCATGCCCTTCTACAACCTCAACATCGACGCCGGCGCGCTGTGGGCGCGGCGGCTGATCGACACGATGCTGGAGAAGGAGTACGGGCCGATCCGCTCGTGGGTGCAGTCCGAGGCGGCGGAGTGACCATGGCCACCCTGCCCCAGTGGCGCGGCGCCACGCTGCGCTCGATCACGGACCTGACCCCCGACATCCGGCTCTTCGAGATCGAGCCGGAGGGCGGGCTCGGCGATGCCGCCCCGGGAAGCCACGTCACGGTGGCCGTGCAGATCGACGGCCGGCCCGACACGCGATCCTATTCCGTCGTCGGCGCCGGCGATGGTGCCTGGCGCATCGCCGTCAAGCTGCTCCCCACCTCGCGCGGGGGCTCGCGCTCCATGTGGAACCTCGCCCCCGGCGCGCGACTGCGCGTGGCGGGGCCGGGCAACCATTTCGCCTTGCGTCTCGGGCGGCCTGAGTACCTGCTGCTCGCCGGCGGAATCGGCGTCACGCCCATCGTTTCGATGGCCCACGCCCTCGTGCGCCGCGGCGAGAACGTGCGGATGATCTACGCCGCCCGGACGCGGCAGGACCTCGCCTTCGGCGACGACCTCACGGACCTGCTCGGGGACCGGCTCGCGACCGTGATCGACGCGGAGGGCGACCGGCTCGACGTCGCCGCCGCGATCGCGTCCCTCCATCCGGAGGGCGAGATGTACATGTGCGGGCCCATCGGCCTGATGGAGGCGGTGAAGCGGGCCTGGCAGGACAGCAGGCGGCCCCTCGACCACCTGCGCTTCGAGACCTTCGGCAACAGCGGCCGCCACGCCACCGCGCCGTTCACCGTGCGCATCCCGCGGCTCGGGCTCGAGATTCCCGTCCCCGAGAACCGGACCATGCTGGACGCGCTGGAGGAGGCGGGCGTCGCGATGATCCACGACTGCCGGCGCGGCGAATGCGGGCTGTGCGCCCTGCGCATCCTGGGCACCGACGGCCTGATCGACCACCGCGACGTCTTCTTCAGCGACGAGGAGAAGGCCGCCAACGAGAAGCTGTGCACCTGCGTGTCGCGGATGGCGGCGGGCGGCGTGATCACCGTGGACACCGCGGACCGGCCGGCATGAACGAGCGCGCGCTCCTCCCGCAGCAGGACGACCGGGCGCTGTCGCAGACGGTGAAGGCACAGCTGGAGCTGCGCAAGCTCGTCCTCGACGGCCAGCTCGCCCCCGGCGAGCGCGTTTCGGAACTGCAGATGGTGGAGCGGCTCGGCGTGTCGCGCACGCCGGTGCGGATGGCGCTGGTGCGGCTGGAGGAGGAGGGCCTGCTGGAAGCCATCCCGTCCGGCGGCTTCGCGGTGAAGGCGTTCAGCGAGCGCGAGGCGTTCGAGGCCATCGAGATCAGGGGTACGCTGGAAGGGCTCGCGGCGCGCCTCGCCGCAGAGCGCGGCGTGGGCCGGGCCGACGCAGAGGCGGCGGCCCGCCTCCTCGACCTGATCGACGCCGTGCTGGCGGACCCCGCCGTCGACCTTGCCCGCTACGTCGAGCTCAACGCGGCCTTCCACGACATGCTGGTGGCTCTCGCGGGCAGCGATGCGCTGGCACGGCAGATCCAGCGCGCGAGCGCCCTGCCCTTCGCCTCGCCGAGCGCGCTCGTGCCGGTGCAGTCCGGCTCGCCGACCGGCGTGGCGACGCTGCTGGTGGCGCAGGACCAGCACCGCTGCGTGCTCTCCGCCATCGAGCGGCGGGAGGGCGCGCGGGCCGAGGCCATCATGCGCGAGCACGCCCGCATCGCGCACCGCAACCTGGAGCGGGCCCTGACGAACCAGCGCATGCTGGACCTCGTCCCGGGCTCGGCCCTGATCACGAGACGCTTCAGGACCTGAACGTCCAAACCCGGAGGGAGGAAGACCATGCTTCGCAGGACATTCATCGGCGCCGCCGCGGCGACCGCCGTGGCGCTCGGCCTCGGCGGCCCGGCGCTGGCGCAGGACGCCATCAAGATCGGCCTCGTGCTGCCGCTGACGGGCCCCTTCGCCTCGACCGGCAAGCAGATCGAGGCCGCGGCGCGGCTCTACATGCAGCAGAACGGAGACACGGTGGCCGGCCGCAAGGTTCAGCTCATCGTCAAGGACGACTCCGGCACCGCCGACACGACCAAGCGCATCGCGCAGGAGCTGATCGTCAACGACAAGGTGACCGTGCTCGCCGGCTTCGGCCTGACGCCGCTCGCGCTCGCCACCGCGCCGCTCGCCACGCAGTCCAAGACCCCGCAGGTGGTCATGGCGGCGGCGACGTCGATCATCACCGAGCAGTCGCCCTTCATCGTGCGCACCAGCATGACGTCGGCGCAGACGACGCAGCCGCTCGCCGAGTGGGCCGCCAAGAACGGCATCAAGAAGGTGACGACGGTCGTCTCCGACTACGGCCCCGGCATCGACGTGGAGAAGGCCTTCACGGAGACCTTCACCAAGGCCGGCGGCACGGTGGAGAACCTGCGCGTGCCGCTCGCCAACCCGGACTTCGCGCCGTTCCTCCAGAAGGTGGCGGACGCCAAGCCGGACGCCCTGCTGGTCTTCGTGCCGTCGGGCGTCGGTGCGCAGTTCATGAAGCAGTACGTGGAGCGCGGTCTCGACAAGAGCGGCATCAAGTTCCTCGGCGAGGGCAGCGTCACGGACGACGACATCCTCAACACGATCGGCGACGTGGCGCTGGGCGCCATCACCTCGCACCACTACTCGGCGGCGCATCCGTCGCCGGAGAACAAGGCCTTCGTCGAGGCCTTCCGCAAGGCGAACAACGGCATGCGCCCGAACTTCATGGCCATGGGCGGCTATGACGGCATGCACCTCATCTACGAGGGCCTGAAGAAGACCAACGGCCAGGGCGGCGAGGCGCTGGTCAACGCCATGAAGGGCATGAGCTGGACGAGCCCGCGCGGCCCGGTCACCATCGACCCGCAGACCCGCGACATCATCCAGAACATCTACATCCGCAAGGTCGAGAAGGTGAACGGCGAGCTCTACAACGTCGAGTTCGCGACCGCGCCGAACATGAAGGACCCGGTGAAGGCCGCCAAGAACCCGTGACGGCCGCCCGCCCGACAGTCTGACGCAAGACACCCCCGGCCGCCGCGAGGCGCGCCGGGGTTCTTGTTGCGGCGGGAACGTGAACCGGACGCTCCGTGGCGTCCGCGTTTCGAATTCAGTCGCGCCGGCCGTTCAAGCCGTCGCAGGGAGGACGGCCGGCAGGGCGTAGGCGGTGGTCGACTTGATCCGCTCCATGGCGAAGCGGGACGTCACGTTCTTCAGCGGAAATGCGGCGACGAGACGCTTGTAGAAAGCGTCGTAGGCCGCCATGTCGGCCACGGCGACACGCAGCATGTAGTCGACGTCGCCGGCCATCCGGTAGAACTCCATCACCTCCGGCAGGCCGGACACATGGGCGCTGAAGTCCTGCAACCAGGACGCCGAGTGCTCCGCGGTCTCGATCTGCACGAAGACCGTGAGGCCCAGGCCCACCTTCTCCGGCGAGACGAGCGCGACCTTTCGCAGGATCACGCCGGCGGCCTCGAGCTTCTGGATTCGCTTCCAGCACGGCGTCTGCGAAAGTCCGACACGGTTCGCGAGCTCCGCGATGGAGATGTCGGCGCTCTCCTGCAGCGCGGACAGGATCTTCCGGTCTATGGCGTCCATCGTGTTTCCTGGCTCCTGCCACGAGCTTTGCGGGAAACCGGGACGCGAGGCAAATCATTTCACGCTGCGGCTCGTTATTCTTTATATTCTACATATTCTTTTCGGTTATAGGGAACCGGGTGCCGTCGCGACGCCCTCGTCGTGTACCCCCAGAGCCGAGAGCACCGCGGCGGCAAGGGCGGGAGCATGGCGGGACAAGGGCGGTTCGAGACGTCCGTAGAGCCGAAACACCGCCGGCTGGATGACGATCCCGAGCGCCACGGCCGCTGCGAGGTCGGGGTTTCCGCGAGGGAGCTCGCCCTTCTCCATGGCCACGCCGAGCAGGGCCGAGAGCGCCGAGACGGGGTTGCTGTCCGCATCGACCGGAAGGGCGCCGAGGTGCCGATGCTGGTTGATCAGCACGAAGGTGAACAGCGCGACGCGCTCGTCGAAGAGCGTGGTGAAGTGGTCGACCAGCCTGCGCACCCTGGCCGCCAGCGGCGCCGGTTCGGCGCCGATCGCGACGACATCGCGCGCGAGCGCCGCGAAATGGACGAGGAAGGCTTCGCGGGCGATGTCCTCCTTGGCGGCGAAGTGCCGGTAGAGCGCACTCTCCGCCACGCCCACCGCGCGGGCGATGTCGCGGACCGAGGTCGCCTCCACGCCCTTGTCGGCGAAGAGGAGCAGCGCCTCGTCGAGGATTCGGGCGCGGGTGCGGCTGCCGTCGCGCATGGCCTCACCCCGCCGCCACGCGTTCGCGCACCAGGCGGCCGACGCCGCCGTAGTCGACCTTGCCGGAGCCCAGCAGCGGGACGCGGTCGACCACGACCACCTCGGCCGGGACCATCAGGTCCGCAGCGCCGCGCGACTTGGCGAACTGCATGAAGTCCGCGCGGGTCGCCGCGACCTTCTCCGTGATCAGGATGAGGCGCTCGCCCTTGCGCGGATCCGGGACGCTCGCAACGGCCGAAAGGACGCCGGGCCACAGCTCGGCCGCGAGGCTTTCCACCGCAGCGAGCGACACCATCTCGCCGCCGATCTTGGCGAAGCGCTTGGCGCGGCCCTTGATGGCGACGAAGCCCTCGGCGTCGATGGAGACGATGTCGCCGGTGTCGTGCCAGCCCTCCTCCGGCGGCTCCAGGACGCCGGGATTCTCGGCTCTCAGATAGCCGAGCATGACGTTCGGCCCCTTCACGTACAGCCGGCCGGCGCCCTCGACCCCGGGCACCGCCTCGAGCTTCACCTCCATGCCCGGCAGGATGCGGCCGACCGTGCCGAAGCGGTTGAACATCGGCGTGTTGAGCGCCAGGGCCGGCGCCGTCTCGGTGATGCCGTAGCCCTCCAGGATGCGCAGGCCGAACTTCTCCATCCACGTCCGGCGGGTCGCCTCCTTCACGGGCTCGGCGCCGGCGAGCACGTAGCGCAGCGACCGGAAGTCGTAGGGATGCGCTGACCGCGCGTAACCAGTGAGGAAGGTGTCCGTGCCGAACAGGATGGTGGCGTTCGTGCCGTACACGAGTTCGGGCACGATCCGGTAGTGCAACGGCGAGGGGTAGAGGTAGACGCGCACGCCGGAGACGAGCGGCAGCACGAGGCCGATCGTCAGGCCGAAGGAGTGGAACACAGGCAGGACGTTGAAGACCGTGTCGGTGCGGCCGAAATCGATGCGCGCTGCGGCCTGCGCCGCATTCGCCAGAAGGTTGCGGTTAGACAGCACCACACCCTTCGGTGCCCCCTCGGAGCCGGAGGTGAAGAGGATGACGGCGCGATCGTCCGCCTTGCGGCGGGACAGCGGCCGCTTCCAGTTCAGGAGCCCGGCCATCCGCTCGGCAAAGCCGATCTTGAGGCGCAGGTCGTCCAGCCAGACCACCGAAACGTGCTCGGAGAGCGCCCCGATCAGCGGCTCGAGGTGCCCCTTCTCGACGAAGGCACGGGAGGTGACGATGGTCTTCACCTCGGCCGCGCGGCAGGCGGCGAGCACGTTCGTGGCGCCGGCGGTGAAGTTGAGCATCGCCGGCACCCGGCCCGCGCTCAGCAGGCCGAGGATCGTGACGGCGGCGCCGCCGGAGGTCGGCAGCAGCACGCCCACGGCGGCGCCCTCGGGGGCGAGGTCGGCAAGGCGCCGGCCCAGCACGCGCGCGCCCGCCAGCATCCGGCGATAGGTGAGCGGCCCCGCGACGGGATCGTCCACTGCGACCCGGCCCGCACCGTGGACCGTCGCCGCCTCGATCACCGCGTCGATGATGGTGCGGTCGGTCGAGGTGGTGCGGAAGACGAGGTCGGACATGATCCCGTAGAGGCCGGCACCCGCCGCCTGGCGCCGGGCGCGCCCCTTCAACTCGGGGTCGACCTCGAGGCGCACCGGCTCCAGGATGGTGACCTTCACCTTCGGGAACCACCGGCGCCGGACCTGCTGCGCAGACAGCCGCGAGAAGGGCGTCGCCTCCAGCCCGTCGATGCGCACGGGCACGACCATCGCGCCCGACTTGTCGGCGATGAGGCCGGCACCGTCATAGACCTTCATCAGGCTGCCCGTGACCGTGATGCGGCCCTCGGGGAAGATCACCAGCGGGTCGCCCTGCTGGACGGCGTGGATCAGCGTGCGCGTCGCCATCGGCTTCGTCGGGTCCAGCGGCATGGCGCGGGTGATGCGGACGAAGGGCTTCACCCACCAGCGCTGCGCGATGCCGTGGTCGATGGCGAAGACCGGGTCCCGATCCATCAGCGAGAGCGCCAGCGCGCCGTCGAGGAAGCTGACGTGGTTCAGCGCGATGATGGGATTGGCGCCGGCCCTGGCCAGATTGTCGAGGCCGGTGACCTCCATCCGGTAGACCGCGCGGAAGACGATCGACAGGAGGTCGCGGAACGGGCGTACCGGCAGGAGCTTCAGGGCGGCGACCGCCGCGGCGAGGTTCAGAACACCCAGGCCGGCGATGATCTGCGCCTCGCCGAGCCCCATGCCCTGCAGGACCCCCGCCCCCAGAGCACCGCCGACGATGAAGAGCGCCTGCAGCACGTTGCCGGCGGCGATGACGCGGGCGCGCCGGTCCTCGCCGGCCCACGACTGCACGGCCGCGAACACGGGCACGATGAAGAGGCCGCCGGCCATGGCGAGTCCCATGAGGTCGATCGCGACCCGTACCCCCTGTCCGGTCGTGAAGAAGGCCAGCGGGCCGATTGGCTCGGGCCCGGGCACGGCGGACCACGTGGCGAGGCCGAGGTCGATGGCGAAGATGCCCATCAGCACGGCGCCGATGACCGTCGGGAGCAGGATGATTCGGCCGTGCGACATCCAGGCCGCCAACGCGGAGCCCGCGCCGATCGACACGGAGAACAGGGTCATGCAGGCGATGTAGAGGTTCTCGTTGCCGCCCAGCCGGTCGCGGACCAGCGTGGCGAGGAGGGCCAGCATGACCGCGCCGACCAGCCAGAACCAGCTGACGACCAGCGTGCCCCGCCACAGGCGCGGAACCTGCCACAGGTCGCGGATGAGCCCGACGGTCGAGGCGAGGATGTTCGGGTTGACCTTGAGGTCCGGCGCCTTCTCCCCCGTGGAGGGGATCATCCGCGCGGAGAGCCAGCACAGGACGGCGAAGACCATGAGAGACCCGGCGACCCACAGTGGATTCTCGGTGCCGGCCGCGGCCTTGGTGCCCGCCACGGTGCCGAGCAGGATCGCGATGAAGGTGGCGCCTTCGATGAGCGCGTTGCCCGCGGGCAATTCCTCGGTCTTCAGGTGATCCGGCAGGATGCCGTACTTGATGGGGCCGAAGAGGGCGGCGATGACGCCGAACAGGCCGAGCGCGACCATCAGGATCGGCACGGAGTGCAGCACGAAGCCGACGGCTCCGACGCCCGAGGCGAAGATCTCCGCGAATTTCAGCCGGCGCACGATGAGGGCCTTGTCGTATCGATCGGCCATCTCGCCGCCGATGCCGGAGAGAAAGAAGTAGGGGGCGATGAAGATCGCGCCGGCCAGTTGCACCAGTGTCCCGCCGCCCTGCAGCGCCAGCACGTACACGATGAGCGTGACGAGGGCGTTCTTGAGCAGGTTGTCGTTGAAGGCGGAGAAGAACTGGCACCAGAACAGCGGCGCAAACCGCCGCGAACGCATCAGGCCGTCCGACATCGTCGTCTCTCCCTCCGTCGCTCCGTCGAGGGAGGACCATCATGTGAGTGAACGTTCACTAACATCAATGGTCACCCAGATCAAGGGCGTGGCAGTGCCTACGCCGCGACGACGTCAGGCTCGCAGCCGGCCCGGCGAGAAATGGCGATCATGCGGGAGGCGACCGAGTCCCTGCGGCTAGCGGAGACCAGCGTAGATGCGAGTCGCGACGTCGGGAGCCGCCGACGGACGGATCGTCCTGCGCGGCGGAGGCAGGATGAGGCCCGTGCCACCTGCAGTCGCCCTGACGTCGCGGGGCGTCACACCAAATGCGCTCCGGAAAGCGCGGGAGAACTCGGGCGGATCCGGGAAGCCATGCTCCTCGGCGATGGCCGCGATCGATTTGTGGGCGAGGGTCGGATCGCGCAGCGCCGCGTGTGCGAGCGTCAGGCGCATCGTGCGGATGTATCGCGCGACCCCACCCTCGGCTTCGAAGAGCCTGTAGAGCGCCGACCGGGACATCCCCGCCGCGGCGGCGAGGTGGGCGGGGGTCAGGCGCGCCGACCCAAGGTTGCGCAGGACGGCGCGGCGCACGCGTTCCTTGCCGAGAGACGCCACGGCGTCGGGCGATGAACCCGCCGACGCGGCCGCGGAGGAGAGACAACCCACCAACGCGGCATGCACGACACCGAGGAGACCCGCGATTTCATCTTCGCGTGCCGCCGAGACGCGAGCCGGCAGGGCCCGCAGCACATCGGCAAAAAGGCCCGCCGCGGCCCCGCGCAAGGGACCGCTCGGCATGGTCGCGAGGGCCTGGGACAGGCGCAGGTCGAAGTCCCGGGGGAAGCAGAGCGACACCCACTCGACGTCGTCCCAGTTGATGCTCCACGTGTCGTTCACCGAAAACAGGACGACGTCCCCGGGTCCGGTCACGGCGTCGAAGCCCGCGTGGCGCAGCTCGCCGCGGCCCTTCGTCTGGACGCGGATCACCCAGTGATCGAACTGATCGCGGCGGACCCGGGTCGCATCGCGGACGAAATGCGCTCCCGCCACGCTCGTCTGGCTGAGCACCAGGCCGCCGTCGAAAATCCAGTTCTCGGTCCGCACACGCGCGTCGGCCTTGTCCCGATCCGGGAGAGCGATGGCGTTGAGCGACCCGAAAGCCGCGTTCCATGCGTCGAGCCGCTCATGCGGACGAATGTCATCGGTCGTGAACAGGACCGAGGATCCTGTCTTCAGTCCCGAGGACGCCGGAGGGGCACGCATGTGAAGGGCTCTTCCCTGATTTTCCTGACTTCCATGGTGACAGAGTTCCGCTTTCCGGCAAAGTCCGTGGTCCTCGCGGGCCCCTGGCGCCCTCCAGCGCTCCGGGCGCGCAGGGCTTTCGCGGGCACGCGAGTTTGGGACGATGTGCACAGACCCGAGACGCAGCGCACTTTCGGCTCGGCACGGGTCGAACTATCCCTGAGCCTGAGAAACTGTCCGAGCGCGCGGACCCCTGCCCGGATAGCCCCCGGACTTGCGGTCACCGTGGCTCGTTCGCCGACGCGATGGATGCTGCTGCGTGAGCCCTGTTGCCCTGACCGGACTGATCGTCGCCGCCGCCGTGGTCCTGTTCGTGTGGAACAGGATCCCGGTCGTCATCGTCGCCATGGGCGTCGCCGTGGCCCTGTGGGCGACCGGCGTGCTCTCCCTCTCCGACGCGATGGCGGGCCTCGGCGACCCCGCCGTGGTCTTCATCGCGTCGCTCTTCATCGTCAGCGCAGGCCTCGAGCGGACGGGCGTGACGACGTGGGCCGGCCAGCAGCTGATCGCGCGCGCCGGTGAGGACAGCCGCACCCGCCTCCTCGTGCTCACAGGGATGCTGGTGGCGCTCCTCACCGCGCTCATCAGCGTGAACGGGGCGGTCGCGGCGCTCCTGCCCGTCGTCGTCGTCATGGCCGTGCGGCTGAAGCGGCCGACATCCCAGCTGCTGATGCCGCTCGTCTTCTCCGCCCACGCAGGATCCCTGCTGGCGCTGACGGGAACGCCGGTGAACGTGCTCGTCAGCAACGCCTCCGTCGATGCCGGCCTCGCGCGCTTCGGGTTCTTCGAGTTCACCATCGTCGGCATCCCCCTCCTCGCGGGGACGCTGGCGATCATCGTGCTCTTCGGAGAGCGGCTGCTGCCCAAGCGCAGCGGTCCTTCCATGCCGGCCGACTTCAGCCGCCACGCGCGCACGCTGGTGGAGCAGTACGGGCTCACCTCAGGCCTGTTCCAGCTGCGGGTGAGGGCCTCCTCCCCGCTCGTCGGCACCAATCCGGCCTCCGTCGACCTCTCGGGTCACGCCGGGCTGCAGCTCATCGGCGCCCAGGACGTCCGGTCCTCGCCCCTGCAGCGCGACCGCTTGCAGGACGGCGACGTGCTGCTGCTGCGCGGCGATGCGGAGAGCGCGGCGGCCTTCGCCGCGGCCATGCACCTCGCCTTCCGCGAGGAGGACAAGGGCGACCCCGCCGACATCCTCTTCAACCGGAGTTCGGGCCTCGCCGAGGTGATGATACCGCCACGCTCGGCGCTAATCGGGCAGTCGGTGTTCGAGGGCATGGTCACGGAGAGCGGCGACCTGATGATCGTCGCCGTCCAGCGGCAGGGCCAGGTCCAGCGGGAATCCACCGTTCTCGAGGCCGGCGACACGCTGCTCCTGCAGGGCACCTGGAAGGCCCTCGACGTCCACCTCAGCGATCCCGACGTGCTCGTCGTGAACTCGCCGGACGTGGTCCGCCGCCAGGCGGTGCCGCTCGGGGCCGGCGCCAAGCAGACCATCGCCATCCTGCTCGGCATGGTGTTCCTGCTCGCGACGGGGCTCGTGCCGCCGGCGATCGCCGGTCTCCTGGCCGGCGCCGCGCTGATCCTGACGGGCGTGATGAACGTCGAGCAGTCCTACCGGGCCATCGACTGGACGACCGTGATCCTCGTCGGCGCGATGATGCCGCTGTCGACCGCCATGGAGCAGACCGGCGCCGCCAAGATGATGGCGGAAGCCCTCGTCGCGCTCGTCGGCGACGCCGGGCCGCTGGCGCTGCTGGCCGGGCTGTTCCTGCTCACCGCGATCATGGGGCAGCTGATCAGCAACACCGCCACGGCGCTCATCGTCATCCCCATCGGCGTCGCCGCCGCGGAGAGCCTGGGCATTTCGCCGCGCCCCGTTCTGATGAGCATCGCCGTGGCGGCAGCCGGTGCCTTCTTGACGCCCATCGCGACGCCGACCAACCTGATGGTGATGGGACCCGGCGGGTACGTCTTCAGCGACTACTGGAAGCTCGGCCTGCCGCTTCTCATCTGGTTCTTCGTGGTGTCCGTGTTCCTCGTCCCTCTGATCTGGCGTTTCTGACGCCGGGCCGTCGGCACGGCAGACCCGACCGACGGAGGTCACGTGACACGCGCGGTGCCGGCCGCACCCTGTCGCACAGCTTCGGCCTGCCTGCGCGCGGCGCTCGCGGCCGCGGCGCTGGTGGCGCTCGCGGGCTGTGCCGGCGCGCCCGAAGGCCTGCTCGTCCCGGTGGCTCCGCCGCCCGATGCGCCCCGCGTCGACATGCTGGCGGCGACGACGCGGGCGCCCGTGGCGGATCCGGCCGTCCTCTTCTCGGGCGACCGCGGCGATGGCGTCTCCTACGCCAACATCGTGGTCAGCGTGCCTCCCAACCATGCGCCTGGGACCCTCACCCTGCCCCGCGCGGGGGCGGCCGACCCGACCCGATCCTTCGCGGTGACGGAGGTCGAGCGGCTCGACGCCAAGGGCGTGAGGGCTTGGTTCGACAACCGGCAGGGGCGCCCGCGGCGAGTGTTCGTCTTCGTCCACGGTTACAATACGAGGTTCGACCGGGCCGTCTTCCGGTTCGCGCAGCTCGTGCACGATGCCGACGCAGCCGCGGCGCCGGTGCTGTTCTCATGGCCGTCGCGAGGGCGGCTGCTGGACTACCGGCGGGACACGGACAATGCGTCCTATTCGCGCTCGGACCTCGCGAAGCTGCTGGAGACGGCCGCCGCATCGCCGCACGTGGGCGAGATCACCATCCTCGCCCATTCGCTTGGCACGTGGGTCGCGGTGGAGGCCGTCCGCCAGGTGGCCCTCAGCCGCGGCAAGGGGCTCGGCAAGATCAACAACCTCATCCTCGCGTCGCCCGACCTCGACGTCGGCGTCTTCCGCCGACAGGTCGAGGACATGGGACCGCGGCGCCCGCACATCACGCTCTTCGTGGCCCAGAACGACAGGGCCCTGCGCTTCTCGGGCCTTCTCTCCGGAGGGCTGACACGCCTCGGGGCGATCGATCCCACGCAGGAGGAGTACCGGCAGCAGCTTGCGGGCCTTGGCGGGGTCACCGTCCTCGACCTGACGGCGCTGCGCTCCAACGACCGCCTCAACCACGACCTCTTCGCGCAGAGCCCGGCGGTCGTCCGCCTCGTGGGCGACCGCCTCATCCGCGGGCAGGTCGTCACCGACGAGGATCTCGATGCATCCTGGGCGGTCGAAGCTCTGGGATCGGCCACCGGCATGGTGGTTGCCGCGCCTCTCCTCGTCGTCCGGGCTGCGGCACAGGACTGAGCCACGGCTCCTGCGACAGGTCCAGGCGGAGAAAAGTAACCCATTCATTGATTTTGTTTCGCCCTGGTGGGACATTCCTCATGCTGAAGCTTTTTGTGTGGGGTGCGGGTGGCTTCGCGGTTTCCGGACGGCACGGCTGGCAACGTTATCCTGCGCGCGCGCCCGCGGCCGATGCTTCATGGCAGGATGCCCGTCCACGACGCGCGAAGCATCGCGCCGCATCGCCCGGCGTCGCTTCCTGACGAGGCCGCGCGCGACCGGGAGAGGCCGTCCGGACTCCTTCCGGCAGGCGAGGTGCCCAGCCCGGCGCCGCTGGCCGCGATCCTCGACGCCTACCTCAGTACGCTCGCCCGCCACCTTCCGACGCTCAGCCCCGCCCACATGCAGGCCCTCGCCGAACCCACGCGGCTGCTTCTGGTCGCCTGCGCGGCCACGCAGGACGTGCCCGGGTCCGCCGATGCCTCGGGAGCCGGGAGCACGATAGAGCGGGCGCGCCGCATCGTCCGTGACCACATCGCGGCGCCGGACTTCGGTCCCGTGCAGTTGTGCCGCGAACTCGCGATGTCGCGGTCTAAGCTCTACCGGGTCTTCGAGCGGACGGGCGGGGTCGCGGCCTTCATCCAGCGCGAGCGCCTGCAGGTCGCCTTCGAGCGGCTCACCAGCTCTTCCGGCGGCTCGATCGGCACGGTGGCCGCCGATGTCGGGTTTGCCGACCACTCCACGTTCAGCCGTGCCTTCCGCCGCGCGTTCGGCGTCAGTCCCCGGGACATCCGTGGCGTCGTCGCGCCGGCCCGGAGCGTGCACCCTCATGGGGGGAGGTGACGCGCGGCGAGCGGTCCGACGCGCTGGTGGGCCGTTCTCGTTTCCCGGCCCCGCCTGCCAGTATCGAAGTTTGGGATTCGGCGCCCAGCGGTGGGACTCTGAGCTAATCACGCGGATTTCGGGCGCTGCTAGCTGTTCTGGTGCCGAAACCAGTTGCCGGGTGGCCCCGCTGCCCGGCCCCGCTGGCGTCTGAGAAGCCAGAACGGGCTTCGACACCGGCACCTGCGTCCACGGGCGAAGAGCGCTTCGCCCCAACGTCCGGAGGAAACGATGTCCGACCTCAACGCGGTCCTCGCCTATGTCGACGATCACATCGACGACGCCCTGAAGCGGCTCCTCGAGGTTCTCCGGATCAAGTCGATCTCGACGGATCCGGCCTACGCCAAGGACTGCGCGGCATGCGCCGAGTGGCACGCCGAGGATCTCCGCAGCATCGGCTTCGACGCCTCCGCCCGGAAGACCCCGGGTCACCCGATCGTGGTCGGGCACGACCGCGCGTCGAAGGGCTTCTCGGTCCTGTTCTACGGCCACTACGACGTGCAGCCGGTAGACCCGCTAGAGTTGTGGTCGCACGACCCCTTCGAGCCCTTCATCGAGACCCGCCCGGACGGGACCAAAGCCATCCGCGGCCGCGGCTCGTCCGACGACAAGGGGCAGGTGATGACCTTCATCGAGGCGTGCCGGGCGTTCAAGGCGGTGCGCGGCCACCTGCCCATCCCCGTCTCGGTCCTGCTCGAGGGCGAGGAGGAGTCCGGTGGCGCGAGCCTGCCCGGCTTCCTCGAGACGAACGCGCAGGAACTGAAGGCCGACGTCGGCCTGATCTGCGACACCAGCATGTGGGATCCGCGCACCCCCGCGATCACCACCATGCTGCGCGGCCTGTGCGGCGAGGAGGTGTTTATCACCGCCGCGGACCGGGACCTGCACTCGGGCTTCTACGGGTCGGCGGCGGCCAACCCGAACCACGTCCTCGCGCGCATCCTGGCGGACCTTCGCGACGCCGACGGCCGCATCGCGATCCCCGGCTTCTACGACGGGGTGCCCGAGCTGCCCGAGGTGTTGCGCAAGCAGTGGGATGCACTGAACTTCGACCCGTCCAAGTTCCTCGGGGCCGTCGGCCTGTCGATCCCGGCCGGCGAGAAGGGGCGCAGCGCGCTGGAGATGATCTGGTCGCGGCCGACCTGCGAGATCAACGGCATGGGCGGCGGCTACCAGGGCGAGGGCTTCAAGACGGTGATCCCGTCCAAGGCGTCGGCGAAGGTGTCCTTCCGCCTCGTCTTCGACCAGGACCCGCACGCCGTGCGCAAGGCCTTCCGCGAGTTCGTCAAGGCCCGCGTCCCCGCCGACTGCAAGGTCGAGTTCAAGGATCACGGATCGGGCAAGGCCATCCGCTTCGACATCAGCGCACCGGCGTTCGAAAAGACGCGCGAGGCGCTGACGCAGGAGTGGGGCGTGCCGGCCGCCTATGTCGGCGGCGGCGGCTCGATCCCCGTCAACCACCAGCTGAAGTCGGCGCTCGGGATGGACGTGATCCTTGCCGGCTTCGCGCTGGAGGACGACCGCATTCACAGCCCGAACGAGAAGTACGACCTGAAGTGCTTCCACAAGGGTATCCGCTCCTGGGTGCGCATCCTCGACGCCCTGTCCCGTTGACGGAGTACACGTTGGCAGAAGCGGCCAAGACCGGCGCCCTGATCGAGACCGACCCGCCGACGGCGAGTCGGAGCCGTGGCCTGCGCTTCCTCGTGATAGGCCTCGCCCTGCTGCTGCTGGGCGGCATCGCCATTGCGCTGCCCGACGCGTCGACGACGGCGACGGGCACCATCCTGGGGACTGTGGTCACCATCGGCGGGGTCGTGGTGGTCGTGCAGGCGCTGCGCGACACCCATTGGCGTGGCTTCACGTGGCAATTGCTGTTCGGCTCGGCCGAAGTCGTCGGGGGAATCCTCATCGTGCTGAACCCGTTGAAGGGCGCTGCAGCCATCGCGCTGCTGGTCGTGATCGTGATGGTCGCGCAGGCCGTGACGCAGGTCGGGCTGGCCCTGAAGATCCGGCCGGCGCGCGGCTGGTGGTGGCTGCTGGTGGCGAGTGCCGTGACGGTCCTCATCGCGCTCGGCCTGCTCCTTCGGTTTCCCTACGACCTCGTCGACTCGCCCGGGGAGATGGCGGGGATCGCCATGGTCTTCGCCGGAACGGCCTTCCTTCTCATCGGTGCCGGTTGGCTGCGGTTGCACGCGGAGGCTGCGTCGTGAGGGTCGCCATCGTCCTTGCCGGAGCCGCGGCGCTCCTTGCCACCGCGGCCTGCCGGCCTGCGGAGGAGGCCGCCGCGCCGACACCGCCGCGGCCCGTCCGCACGATGACGATCGGGGCGCCCGTGCAGCAGGCGCCCGTGGTGTTCCCAGGCCGCATCGAGGCGATGGAGACCGCGCACCTCGGCTTCCGGGTCGGCGGACGCGTGACCGAGCGCCTCGTCGGCGTCGGGGCGCAGGTGAAGGACGGCCAGGTGCTGGCGCGGCTCGACCCCGAGGTGGAGCTCAACGACCTGCGCTCGGCGCGCGCCACCTTCATCGCGGCGGAGAGCGCCAACCGGCAGGCGCAGGGGCGCCTCGACAGGCAGGCCCAGTTGTATGCGCGGGGCGTGACGTCGCGGGCAGAATTCGAGGCCGCCGAGCAGGCCGCCAAGTCGGCGCGCTCCCAGATGGAGGCCGCTGCGGCGCAGGTGCGCATCGCCGAGGAGGTGGTGGGGTTCACCGTGCTGCGGGCCGATGCGGCCGGCGTCGTGACAACCGTCGGCGCCGAGCCCGGCGAGGTCGTGGCGCCCGGGCGGCCTGTCGTCAGCGTCGCCCGCAAGGACGGCCGGGACGCCGTGCTCGACGTGCCGGCCGGGGCGCTCGACCTGCTCGCAGCCGACAGCCGCGTCTCCGTGACGATTCCGGGCGACGTCGGCGTGTCGGCGACGGGCCGCGTGCGCGAGGTCTCACCCGAAGCCGACCCGACCACGCGGCTCTTCCGCGTGCGCATCGGCCTTGGCGCGGCCCCCGGCATGCGGCTCGGGCAGTCGGTCCAGGTGTCCCTGCTGCCTGCCGAGACCGGCGGGCTTGCGCTTCCGGCAAGCGCCGTCGTGCGGCAGGGCCCGGAAGCGGCCGTGTGGGTGGTGGATCCGGTCTCCGGCGCCCTTGCGCGCCGCTTGGTCGAGGTCGCGACGGAGGATCCGGGGACCGTGGTGATCACGAAGGGGCTCGCGGCAGGTGACGTCGTCGTCACGGCCGGGGCGTCCGGCCTGAAGGCCGGGCAGAAGGTCCGGTTGGCGGGAGTGGAGCCGTGACGCGGTTCAATCTGTCCGAGTGGGCGCTGCGGCAGCGGTCCTTCGTCGTCTACCTGATGCTGGTCAGCGTCGCCGCCGGCCTGCTCGCCTACTGGCGCCTGGGGCGCAGCGAGGATCCCTCCTTCGTGATCAAGACGATGGTCGTCTCGGCCGCGTGGCCCGGCGCGACCATGGAGGAGATGCTCAAGCAGGTGACGGAGCGGCTCGAGCGGACGCTGGAGGAGACGCCCGAGGTCGACTTCATCCGCAGTTACACGACCCGCGGCGTGACGACGATCTTCGTCAATCTCAAGCAGTCCGTGCCCGGCCGCGACGTGCAGGGCATCTGGCAGCAGGCGCGCAACCTCGTCGGCGACATCCGCCACACGCTGCCGCAAGGGGTCGTCGGGCCGTTCTACAACGACCGGTTCGGGGACACCTTCGGCATCATCTACGGGTTCACCGCCGACGGCTTCAGTCGCCGCGAGCTGCGCGACACCGTGGAGTCCATCCGCTCGCGGCTGCTGCAGGTGCCGGACGTCTCGAAGGTCGAGATCATCGGCCCGCAGGACGAGCGGATCTTCATCGAGTTCTCGGTGCGCGAACTGGCGCGGCTCGGGCTCGACCGGCAGGCCGTCATCGCCGCCCTGCAGAGCCAGAACGCCGTGATGCCGTCCGGATCGATCCTCACCGGGGACGAGCGGCTGACGGTGCGCGTCTCCGGTGCGTTCTCCACCGAGGACGACGTCCGCAACATCAACATCGCGGTCGGCGACCGGATGGTGCGGCTCGCCGACATCGCCACCGTGAAGCGCGGCTATTCCGACCCGCCGCAGCCGATGTTCCGGGTCAACGGCCGCGAGGCCATCGGCCTCGGCATCGCCATGCGCGACGGCGGCGACATCCTCGCCCTCGGCGAGAACGTCAAGAAGGCCATGGCGAAGATCACCGCCAACCTGCCGCACGGCATCGAGCCGGTGCTCGTCGCGGACCAGGCCGTGACGGTGCGCTACGCCATCGCCGACTTCATGACCTCGCTGTGGCAGTCGGTCGCCATCATTCTCGTGGTCAGCTTCATCGCGCTCGGCGTGCGCGCGGGTCTCGTGGTCGCGCTCGCCATCCCGCTGACGCTGGCCATCGTCTTCGCCCTGATGGACATCGCGCACATCGACATGCAGCGCGTGTCGCTCGGCGCGCTCATCATCGCCCTCGCCCTCCTCGTCGACGACGCCATGACGACGACGGACGCGACGATGTCGCGGCTTGCGCTGGGCGAGCCGAAGGAGAAGGCCGCCACCTTCGCGTTCAGCCAGTACGCGATGGCGATGCTGGCCGGCACGCTGGTGACCATCGCCGGCTTCGTGCCGATCGGCTTCGCGGCGAGCTCGGCGGGCGAGTACACATTCTCGCTCTTCGCCGTGGTGAGCATGGCGCTGCTCGTGTCCTGGTTTGTCGCGGTGGTGTTCGCGCCGGTGCTGGGCGTCGCCATCCTGAAGCCGCCGGCGAAGACGGGTGGCGGCGACGGCCCGGTCGTCCGCGGCTTCCGGCAGTTCCTCAAGGCGGCCATGCGGGCGCGCTGGCTGACGCTCGCCGTCACGGTCGGAGCCTTCGTGCTCTCGGTGCTGGCCCTGCCGCTGGTGCCGCGGCAGTTCTTCCCTGCGTCCGACCGCACGGAACTCCTCGTCGACCTGCGGCTGCCGCAGGGCGCTTCGCTGCGCGCGAGCGAGAGCGTCTCGGCCCGCTTCGACGCGGTGTTGAAGGGCGATCCCGATGTGGAGCGGTTCAGCACCTATGTCGGGCGCGGGGCGATCCGCTTCTACCTGCCGTTGAATGCCCAGCTGCCCAACGAGTTCTTCAGCCAAGTCGTGATCGTGGCGAAGGACGTCGCGGCGCGCGAGCGGCTGCAGAAGAAGCTCGAGGGGATTCTCGCGACCGACTTCCCCGGCCTCGTCACGCGCGTCTACCCGCTGGAGCTCGGGCCGCCGGTCGGCTGGCCGGTGCAGTACCGCGTGTCCGGGCCCGACATCGCCGAGGTGCGCGGCATCGCCATGCGCGTGGCGCAGACGATCGCCGCCAATCCGCGCACGAAGCAGGTGGGCTTCGACTGGATCGAGCCGTCCCGCGAGGTGCGCCTGAAGGTGGACCAGGACGAGGCGCGGCGGCTGGGGCTCAGCACGCAGACGCTCTCCGGCGTGCTCGCCACGGTGCTGACAGGCGCCCCGGTGACGCAGGTGCGCGACGACATCTACCTCGTCGACGTCGTGCTGCGCTCGCGCGACGACGAGCGGCTGACGCTCGACACGCTGCGCTCGCTGCAGGTGCTGACGCCGGCCGGGCGCAGCGTGCCGCTGTCGCAGTTCGTCACCATCGACTACGCGCAGGACTACCCGCTGATCTGGCGCCGCGACCGCGTGACGACGCTCACCATCGAGGCCGACGTGCTGCCCGGCGTCCTGCCGGAGACGGTGGTCGCAGAGCTCGACCCCAGCATCGAGGCGATCCGCGCCAAGCTGCCCGACGGATACCGGCTCGACACCGGCGGCACGGTGGAGGAGAGCGCCAAGTCGCAGGCCTCGGTGGTTGCCGTGGTGCCGCTGATGCTCTTCATCATGCTCACGGTGCTGATGGCGGAGCTGCGCAGCTTCGGGCGGCTCGCCGTCGTGCTCAGCATCGCCCCGCTCGGCCTCATCGGCGTGGTCGGCGCGCTGCTGCTCTCGGGCAAGCCGCTGGGCTTCGTCGCGCTGCTCGGCATCCTTGCCCTCATCGGCATCATCACCAAGAACGCGGTGATCCTGATCGGCCAAATCGAGACCGAGCGGGCGGCCGGAAAGAGCGCGTTCGAGGCGGCGCTCGACGCCAGCACGGTGCGCTTCCGGCCGATCATGCTGACGGCGGTCTCGACAGTGCTCGGCATGATCCCGATCGCGCCGACGGTGTTCTGGGGGCCGATGGCCTTCGCCATCATGGGCGGGCTTCTGGTGGCGACGGTGCTGACGCTGGTGTTCCTGCCGACGCTCTACGTGACCTGCTTCGGACGCGAGACGACGCCGGCACCCGCCAAGACGCTGGAGACCGCGCCATGATCCTCCGGTCGCATCGGCTCGTGCTCCTCGGCGCCGCGGCACTGCTGCTGCCGATCCTCTCCGGATGCGGCAAGGACGACGGCGCGGATGCGCGCGCCGGCCGCCCCGTGCCGGTCGTCACGGTCGCCACTTCGACGGTGCGCGACGCGATCCTCGTGACCGGCGACATCCAGGCGACGAAGGACGTCGACGCGGGCTTCCGGGTTGGCGGGCGGGTGATCGAGCGCACCGTCAACGTCGGCGACCGAGTGGCGGCGGGGCAGCTGCTCGCCCGGCTCGACCCGACGACGGAGGAGACGGCGCTGAAGGCCGCGCAGGCGACGCTCGCCGCGGCCCGGGCCGACATCACGACAACCCGCAACGCCTACGAGCGGCAACAGTCGCTCATCGACCAGGGGTTCACGACGCGGCCGCGCTACGACCAGGCGAAGCAGGCGTGGGAGACGGCGCAGGCGCGCCTTCAGGACGCGGAGGCGCGCGTCGAGGCGGCGGCAGACCGCGTCCGGTTCACGCAGCTGCGGGCCGACGCGGCCGGCGTCGTCACGGCGCGCGGCGCGGAGGTGGGCGAGGTGGTCCAGCCCGGGCGCATGATCGTGCGGATCGCGCGCGACGACGGACGCGACGCCGTGTTCGACGCCCCCGCCTCGGTGCTGCGGGCCGGCAGCGGCGACACCGTCATTCGCGTCGCCCTCGTCAGCGACCCCGCAGTGGTCACCACCGGACGGGTCCGCGAGGTCGCTCCGCAGGCCGATCCCGTGACGCGCACCTTCCGCGTGCGGGTCGGGCTCGACTCGCCGCCCGAGGCCATGCGCCTCGGCGCGCCGGTGAACGGCTCGTTCGACCTCGCCTCTGCGGTGGTCGTGTCCATCCCGGCCTCGGCGCTGACCTCCACGGGGCGGACGCCGGCCGTGTGGGTGGTGGACCCGAAGACATCGACCGTGTCGCTTCGCCCCATCGACGTCCTGCGCTTCGAGACGGGACGCGTGGTGGTATCGAACGGCATAGACCCCGGCGACGTGATCGTCGCGGCCGGGGTGCAAGCCCTCCATCCGGGCCAGCGCGTCAAGCCGCTGGCGCCGACAAGGACAGCCTCCCCCGCCGCGGGGAGCCAGAACACGGCCGGACGGGCCGCAGGGGAGCCGAGGGGATGAAGACCGCAACCGAGACGTCGCCGCAGAAGTCCGGCATGCAGAAGCTGCTCGACACGGTCGAGCGCGTCGGGAACATGGTTCCGCATCCGGTCGTGATCTTCCTCATCCTGATCGCGGTCGTGATCGTTCTTTCGGCGGTGCTCTCCGCCTTCGGCACGAAGGTCACGCTGGAGGTCCTCAACGCCGAAACCAACAAGATCGACAAGACCACCACCGAGATCCGAAGCCTGCTGTCGACCGAGGGCATCCGGTTCCTCTACTCCTCGCTCATCCCGAACTTCATGAGCTTCACCGCCGTGGGCCTGATGATCGGCGCGATGATCGGCGCCGGCGTCGCGGAGGAATCCGGGCTCGTCAAGGCGCTGATCCGCAAGCTCGTGATCGTCTCTCCCGCCGGTGCGCTGACATACATCCTCGCCTTCGTCGGCATCATCTCCAGCATCGCGGCCGACGCCGGCTATCTCGTGCTGATCCCGCTGGCGGGCGTCGCCTACATGAGCGTCGGGCGCCATCCGCTCGCCGGCCTCGCGCTCGGCTTCGCCGCCGTGGCGGGCGCCTTCACGGTGAACATGCTGATCAAGCCGCTCGACGCGGTGCTGGTCGAGTTCACCAACGACGCGGGCCGCCTCGTCAACCCGGCCACTAACATCGGCCTGGCCTCCAACCTGTGGTTCTCGATCGCCTCGGTGCTTTTCCTCACGGTCGTGATCGCGGTCATCACCGACCGCGTGATCTCGCCGCGGCTCGGCGAGTACAAGCCCGCCGACGGCGCGCCCGCCGCGACGGGCGCGGAGCTGTCGGAGGCGGAAGCGCGCGGCCTGCGCTATGCGCTCTACGGCCTCATCGGCGTCGGCGTCGTGTTCGCGCTGCTCACGATCCCGTCAGGCGCGCCGCTGCGCAATCCGACGACGGGAGAGCTGATCGGCAACTCGCCGTTCATGAACGGCCTGATCGGCCTGATCATGGTCACGTTCCTGACGACCGGCTGGGCCTATGGCGTGGGCGCCGGCACGGTGAAGACCCTCTCCGACGTCATCAGGGCGATGGAGAAGGCTGTCACGGGGCTCGGCAACACGATCTTCCTGCTCTTCGTGCTGAGCCAGTTCGTGGCCTACTTCACCTACACGAACATCGGCACGATCATGGCGCTGAAGCTCTCCGACGTGCTGCAGTCGGCCAACATCGGCGCCCTGCCGCTGCTGCTCGGCTTCATCGTCGTCGTGGCGCTGATCGACCTGCTGCTGACGGGCGCTCTCGCCAAGTGGGCGATCTTCGCGCCGGTCTTCGTGCCTCTGCTGATGAAGCTCGGCGTCGAGCCGGAGGCGGTGCTGGCTGCCTACCGCGTCGGCGACTCGCCGATGAACGCCATCACGCCGCTGAACGCCTACTTCGCCGTCGTGGTCGGCTTTGCGCAGAAGTACGACAAGTCGGCGGGCGTCGGGACGCTGGTGGCGCTGATGCTGCCCTACGTCATCACGATGTTCGTGCTCTGGACGGCGCTGTTCGCCGTGTGGAAGATCATCGGACTGCCGTGGGGCCTGTGAGCCCCGCGTCGGCCCCTCCCCCGAACGTCCCTGTCCGAAGCCATCTGATGGAGTAACCCATGGCAGACCTCGTCTTCATCGCCTTCCCCACCGAAGCCAAGGCCGAGGAGGTGCGCAAGCGCGTGCTGGACCTCCAGAAGGAGTACCTCATCGAACTCGGCGACGCGGTCGTCGTGGTGAAGGACCCCGAGGGGCACATCAAGCTGAACCAGCTCATCAACACGACGGCGGCCGGCGCCGCCTCGGGTGCGCTGTGGGGGACGCTGATCGGCCTGATCTTCCTCAACCCGCTGATCGGCGCGGCGGTGGGCGCCGCTTCCGGCGCCCTTGGCGGCAAGCTCACCGACGTCGGCATCAGCGACGCCTTCATGAAGGACGCGGCCTCTGCGCTGCAGCCCGGCACGGCGGGCCTTTTCCTGCTGATCAAGAAGGTCACGGGCGACAAGGTCCTGAAGGACCTGCAGGGCGTCGGCGGCGTGGTCATGAAGACCTCGTTCGACGAGGCGCAGGAGGCGAAGCTGCGGGCGGCGCTTGCGGGCACGCCGGCCGCGCCGGGCGCCTGAGCCCCTCGACCGCGTGACCGGGACCGGCATCGACGCCTTCGAGCCGCTGCTTCCGGCGGAGCGCAGGATCATCGCGGAACTGCGCTCCGGTGACTTCGACCGCCTCGGCGACGGCACCCGCCCCGTCGAGGCGGATCCCGAGCGGACCGTGCGGGCCGAGCTCCTGCGCTTCCTGCTGCTCGGCGGCTCCGGCGACGTCCGGCCGCACGAGAAGGGCGTACGCGTGAGCGGCGGCTACATCGTCGGCATCCTCGACCTCGAGGGATGCCGCGTGCCGCGCGACATCGGCCTGAAGGACTGCCTGTTCGAGGCCGCTCCCATCCTGCGCTCCGCGATCATCGACAGCCTGTTCCTCGACGGATCGAGCGTTCCCGGGCTTCTGGCGGACAGGCTGGAGGCCCGCGGCGACCTGACGCTGCGCGGCGCCGACGTGCGAGGGCCTGTGGAGCTTGCCGGCGCCCGCATCG
This sequence comes from Alsobacter sp. R-9, assembly GCF_054612375.1. Lineage (NCBI taxonomy): Bacteria > Pseudomonadati > Pseudomonadota > Alphaproteobacteria > Hyphomicrobiales > Alsobacteraceae > Alsobacter > Alsobacter sp. R-9. The sequence continues at coordinate 61,847 of NZ_JBTSWJ010000019.1, forward strand.
GGGGCTGGTTCGAGGCAGACGGCGCCTCGCTGCACGCGCCTGGCGGGCTCGTCGTCGAGGCCCCTGGCCTGGCCGCGCGCGGCGTCCACCTGCGAGGCGCCTCGGTGCGTGGCGGCGTGGACCTCGAGGGCGCGCGCCTCGTCGCCGGGCTGGAAGCCCAGGGCATGGTGCTGGAGCACCCCGAGGGGCAGGCGCTCGATGCGGATTCGCTCGAGACGGGCAGCAACGTGATCCTGCGTCGCGCCCGGATCGTCGGCGAGGTCAACCTCCTGGGCTCCCATGTGAGTGGCGATCTCGACGGGCTCGGCGCCACGTTCAGCAACCCGGGTCGGGTCGCGCTCAATCTCGGTCGTGCGACGATCGAAGGCGGCTTCCTGCTGCGCGAGGGCGCGCGGGTGGAGGGTACGCTCGACATGACGGGGACGAGCGTCGGCACCGTGCACGACGAGGCGGAGGCCTGGCCCCCGGCCGGGGACCTGCTGCTGAACCGCTGCATGTACAACGGGTTCATCGACGGGCCGGCTGACGCGGCGAGCAGGCTCGACTGGCTTTCCCGGCAGTCCCCCGCCCGGTGGGGCGAGGATTTCTGGCCCCAGCCCTACGAGCAGCTCGCCACCGTGTTCCGCGACATGGGGCACGACGAGGACGCGCGGCGCGTGCTCGTCGAGAAGGAGCGCCTGCAGCGGGCGGCGCGACGGGCGCGGGCGGGCAACGCCAGCCTGCGCGCGGCGCTGGGCGCCAAGGACTGGCTGCTGGGGGTCACGCTCGGCTATGGGCGCCAGCCTCTGCTGGCCTTTCTCTGGCTGCTGCTCATCTGGCTGGTGGGTGTCGGGGTCTTCGCCCAGGCGGACGCCGTCGGCGCGATGAAGCCCAACAGCCCGGTCGTGCTGCGTTCGCCGGAATGGACGGCCTGCCGCCTGCCACGCGGGCAGACCGCGGAACTCACCGCTACGGCACAGATCGTGCAAGGACGCGCCGAGCCGGGGCAGACGCAGCTCGCCTGCTTCCGGTCGCAGTTCGAGGCCCTGAGCTACCCGGAGTTCAACGCGTGGATGTATTCCCTCGACACGCTGTTCCCGGTGATGGAAATCGGGCAGCGCAACTACTGGCGGCCTGACCCGGCGCAACGCTGGGGAGGGGTGACCATCGCCTTCTTCTACCTCGAGTCGATCCTCGGCTGGGCGCTCAGCCTGCTGGCCGTGGCCGGGTTCTCGGGGCTCGTCAAGTCGAACTGAGGGACCATCGTGACCAGGAAGCCCACCCGGCGGACATCGCCATCCTCCCGCCGCGCCCGCCCGGCGCGGCTGCCCGTCGACCTCGCCCTCCAGGGCGGGGGCGCGCACGGCGCCTTTACGTGGGGCGTGCTCGACCGCGTTCTGCAGGAGGAGTGGGTCGAGATCAACGGCGTGTCGGGCACGTCCGCCGGCGCGATGAACGCCGCCGTCATGGCGTCCGGCTACGCGGCCGGCGGGCGGGAGGCGGCGCGCGAGGCGCTGGAGACGTTCTGGCGGAAGGTGTCGGACGCGGCCCGGTTCAGCCCGTTCCAGCGCAGCCCGCTGGACGTCCTGCTCGGGCGCTGGACGCTCGACAACTCGCCGCTGTTCGTCGCCATGGACCTGATGTCGCGGGTGGTGTCGCCCTACGACCTCAACCCGGCGGGCACGAACCCGCTGCGGGACATTCTCGCCGAGGTCGTCGACTTCGACGCCATCTGCAGGGGGCCGATCAAGGTCTTTGTCACCGCCACCAACGTGCGCACCGGGCGTGGCCGGGTGTTCCGCAACGCCGACCTGACGCCGGACGTGCTGCTGGCGTCGGCCTGTCTGCCGACGCTCTTCCAGGCGATCAGCATCGACGGGGACGACTACTGGGACGGCGGCTACTCGGGCAACCCGACGATGACCCCGCTGATCCGCGAGTCGGACGCGCTCGACACGATCCTCGTGCAGATCAATCCCATCGAGCGGCCCGGCACGCCGCGCACGGCGCGCGACATCCTCAACCGTCTCAACGAGGTGTCCTTCAACGCCGTCCTCCTGAAGGAGCTTCGGATGATGGCGCTCCTGCGGCAGAAGGCCGATCCCGGCCGTGGCGAAGGCGCCCGCTGGGCCGGCATGCGGGTCCACCGCATCGCCAGCGACATCATGGTGGACCTCGGCTATTCCTCGAAGCTCAACGCCGAGTGGGATTTCCTGACCATGCTGCGGGACGAGGGGCGGAAGGCCGCCGAAGCCTTCTACGTCGAGCACGCCGACAGCCTCGGCCGGGAGTCCTCGCTCGACCTCGACGCCTTCATCGAGGGGGTCTGAGCGTCCATGTCCGGCCAGCGTGTGCAGTCGGCGGCTCTCGTCGTCATCGCCATCGTCGCCTCCATCGCCGCGCTGTCGCTGGCAAGCGCCGTCTTCGCACCGGTGGCCTTCGCCCTCTTCGTCATTGCGCTGATGTGGCCCCTGCAGCGCCGCCTGCAGGCGGTGATGCCGCGGATGCTGGCGCTGCTCGTGTGCGTGCTGCTGCTGGTGGCGGTGTTCGTCGTGTTCGGCTGGCTTGTGGCGTGGGCGTTCGGGCGTGTCGGACGCTGGACGGTCGTCGAGTCGTGGCGCTTCCAGGCGATGTACGACCAGGCAGCCGTCTGGCTGGAGGGCCATGGCATCGTCGTCAACGGCATCTGGACGGAGCACTTCAACGCCCGCTGGCTGCTCGGCGCCGTGCAGACGCTGACGAGCCGCGTCAACAGCGCGATGAGCTTCTGGATCGTGGTGTTCGTCTACGTGATCCTCGGCCTGCTGGAAGTCGGCGACTTCGGCCGCCGCGCCGCCGCCATAGGGGATAGCGACCTGCGACGCGTGCTGCTCGACGGCACCATCGAAACCGGCCGCAAGCTGCGCCGCTACATGCTCGTGCGCACGCAGATGAGCCTGCTGACGGGCCTGCTCGTCTATGCCTTCGCCCGCGCCATCGGGCTCGAACTTGCCGGCGAGTGGGGCGTCATCGCCTTCACGCTCAACTACGTGCCCTTCATCGGGCCGCTGATCGCCACGGTGTTTCCCACGGCGCTGGCCCTGGTGCAGTTCGAGTCATGGCAGGCGGCCGTCCTCGTCTTCGCCTGCCTCAACGCGATCCAGTTCGTGGTGGGCAGCTACGTCGAGCCACGCGTTTCGGGGAACGCGCTCTCGATCTCGCCGACGATCGTGCTGTTCGCCGTGTTCTTCTGGACGTTCCTGTGGGGGTTCTTCGGCTCGGTGATCGGCGTGCCGATCACCATCGCCCTGCTCACCTACTGCGCCCAGCATCCGGACTCGCGCTGGCTGGCCGATCTCCTCGCCGCCCCGGCGGGGAAGGCCTGATCAGGAGAGCGGTGGATCGCCCGCCATCTCCACCCGCTCGGGCTTCAGCAGCGCCAGCCCGCCTCCAGCCACCGGTTGCAGACGATGCACATAGAAATGCGTGGGCCTGTCGTCCGTGCCCCCCATCACCGGAGACGGCGCGGAGACGATCCGCAGCGGGCCGCAGGCACCGATCCAGTCGATATGGCGGTGGCCATGGAAGGCCACGAGTCGCCCGCCGTGCCGCTTGAGCCGGCGCACGAACCAGCTGCCGTTGATCAGCGCCGTGCCGATGCGCTCGGAGAGCGCCTTGGCCGGGCTCGGGTACTCGACCATGTGGTGGTGGAGGCCGAGGACGAAGCGCGCGCGGGGCCACGCGGCGAGCACCGCGTCGAGCGCGTCGGCCTGCTCCTTCGAGACGAGCCCGAGCGCGTTGGTGAAGGAGAAGTGCGTCTCGGCGTTGGAGTTGAGCAGGATCGCGCCGAGGCCATCCTCGGCGGCGGGCGGCAACACCATCGGGAAACTGTCCGCCCACAGGCGGCCGAGCGCGGGCAGCAGCGTGAGGCGGCCGGTGTCGGCGAAGGCGCGAACCCGAGGGGCGGCGTCGGCGAGGGCGGCGTCAAGGCTGCCGCCGAGACTGGCGCGGTCGGCGGCCATCACCCTGACCCGCGGCCCCTGAACGGCGGCAAGCGCGGCGAGCGTCCGCATCTGGCGCAGCCGCTTGAAGGGGCTGGTGGGCAGGTCGAGCCTGGCCGGGTTGGCCCTGTCCACGATGTTCACGTCGTGGTTGCCGGGCAGGACGAGCGTGATGGCCCGCAGCGCCGGATGGCGCGACAGGATGCGGTCGAACTCGACGAACTCGGCGTTGCGCCCCGCGTCGGTCATGTCGCCCGTCACGAGCACGAGGTCGAAGGGCTCCGCCGCATGCATCGCGTCGAGCCGGGCGAGCACGCTTTCGAGCCGGTGGTTCCCGGACGGGCCGGCGCGGCCGCTCTCGATGCGCAGGCCGTAGCGCTCGCCGACGACGTGGATGTCGGAGAGATGGACGACGCGCCAGATGGGGGACTCCGGCGACGGGTTGTCGAACCGGTCGAGGTCGCGCGGCTGGTCCATCGTCGCGTCGGCGATGCCCCACGCCAGCGAGGCGAGCGCCAGCACGCCGCTGACGATCACGACGGCGTTGGCCAGCGCCGGCAGCACCAGCGCCGCCGGCGAGGCGAGGTCCGCCATGCCGGCGTTCCAGCGCGTGTGCGGCCAGGCGAGAGCGCAGAACAGCACGCCGAACAGGCTCGCCAGCAGACCGCCGCACAGCGCCGTCACGGCACCGATCCGGGCCCGCCGCTCGCCGTCGAGCCGCTCGCCGAGCAGGCGGTCGAGAAGATGCCTCAGGCCCTCCCGCGCGAGGGCGTAGCCCGGCTGCACGGCGACGGCATTGAGCGACCAGAAGCTCGCCTCGACGAGCCGCAGGGCCGGGCGGCCGGCCAGCCATCCGACGGCGAGGAGGGCTGCGGCGGCCAGCAGCGGGAGCGCCTCGGCCAGCGTCCGCACGCTTCCGGACAGGCTCGACAGCCACGCCGAGGAGACCAGCGGCGCCGCTCCGATCACGAGGCCCGGCAGCCCGATCAGCGCCACCCACGAGAACAGCAGCTTGGGCAGGCTGATCTCGGCCAGCAGGCTGCCGGCGATGAGCAGCATCGAGCGCTTCTCGGGGCTGGAAGCATCATCCTCGATGTCGCCGCGGCGCGGATCGAGAAGCGGGCCGGGAAGCCGGGACATCATCGTGCGGGATCACTCGTACGGAAGGACGGGGTCGCGCCGTCCCCTCGGTGGGCTCCGGCGTGGGCGAGGTATAGCATGAGCGGCACCGGACGCCCGCATGAAGCGGGCCCGACACGGAGCGCGACGTGACGCCTATCCAGACCACGGGCCTCATCATCCTCATCGTCATGATCCTGTTCGTCTGGAACAGGCTGCCGGTGATCGTCGTCGCGTTCGGCACGGCGCTGGCGCTGTGGGCGACCGGCGTGGTGACCCTGCAGGAGGCGCTCGCCGGCTTCGGCGACCCTTCCGTGCTGTTCATCGCCTCGCTGTTCGTCGTCAGCGCCGCCCTCGAGGCGACGGGCGTCACCGCATGGGTGGGCCAGAAGCTCGTCGGCGACCCCGGCAAGGGCAGCGTCGGCCACCTCCTGACGATGCTCATGCTGCTGTGCGGGGGCCTGACCGCCCTGATCAGCGCCAACGGCGCGGTCGCGGCGCTGCTGCCCATCGCCAGCGTCGCGGCGGTGCGGCTCAACGTGGCGCCGTCGCGGGTGCTTCTGCCGCTCGCCTTCGCGGCCCATGCGGGATCGAACCTCGTCCTCACCGGCGCGCCCAAGAACGTGCTCGTCTCCGACGCGCTGTCCGACGCTGGCCATGCCAGCTTCGGCTTCTTCGAGTTCGCGCTCGTCGGCGTGCCGCTGCTGGCCGGCACGCTGGTGATCGTCCATCTCCTGGGCGGCCGGCTGCTCCCCGAGCGCCGCAGCCGCAGCGTGCCGCCGGACCTCAGCCGGCACGCGCGCGTCCTGGTCGAGCAGTTCGGCCTCATCACGGACACGTTCAAGCTGCGTGTGCGAACGGGTTCGACGCTCGTCGGCATCGGAGACGGGACGGGGACGGCGCCGTGGCCGGACGGCCTCAAGGTGCTTTCCGTCATCGACGGCACGTCGGGCGCGCCCGTGCAGCGGGCGCTGGCGCCGGGAGACACGCTGCTGGTCCGCGGCGAGGCGGCGCTCGTCTCGTCCTTCGCGCAGGAGAATGGGCTCGCCTTCCGCGATCTCGACGAGACCGGCGGCGCGGACGCGCTGTTCAGCCGGACGTCGGGCCTCGCCGAGGTGGTGATCCCGCCGCGCTCCGCGCTGGTCGGCTGGCGGGTGTTCCCCGGCATGATCACCGAGGAGGGCGACCTCGTGATCCTCGCCATCCAGCGCAACGGCACGGATCGCCCCGAGGGCGAGACGGAACTGGCTGTCGGCGACACGCTCCTGCTGCAGGGCACGTGGAGCGCGCTCGACCGGCGGCTGGGGACGCCGGACGTGCTCATCGTCGATTCGCCGGACCTCGTGCGGCGGCAGGCCGTGCCGCTCGGCCACGGCGCCCGCGTCGCGCTCGCCGTGCTCGCGGCGATGATCGCGCTGCTGGCGACGGGCGCGCTGCCGCCGGCGGTGGTGGGCCTCGGCGCTGCCGGCGTGCTCCTCGTCGCTGGCATCATGACGCCCGACGCCTGCTACCGCGCGATCAACTGGACGACCGTGATCCTCGTGGCGGCGATGATGCCGCTCTCGGTGGCGATGCAGTCCACGGGCGCGGCGCGCGTGCTGGCGGAGGCGCTCGTCGGGGTCGTCGGGCCGCTCGGCCCCACGGCCCTGCTCGCCGGCCTTTTCGTTCTCACCGCGACGCTGGGGCAGATCATGAGCAACACGGCGACGACACTCATCGTCATCCCCATCGCGCTCGCCGCCGCCGAGGGCATGGGCGTGTCGCCGCATCCCGTGATGATGAGCCTTTGCGTCGCTGGCGCGGCGTCGTTCATGACGCCGATCGCGACGTCCACCAACCTCATGGTGATGGGCCCCGGCGGCTATGCCTTCGGCGACTACTGGCGCCTCGGCGTGCCGCTGATGGTGCTGTACTTCGTCGTCGCCGTCTTGCTGGTCCCGCTCGTGTGGCGGTTCTGAACCACCGCCAGGAGGCCCGTCCATGATCCGAACCCTCGGCCGCTGGTCCACGCGCATCGTCGCGGGCGTGCTGCTCGTCGCCGTCACGGTGCTCGTGCTCCGGGCGTGGGACTCGCAGCGCGGCGAACCGCTGGAGCCCTGGCACACGGTCGTCCCGGAGGAACTGTCGCGCGACGACCTCGACCGGACGGACTGGGCCGGCTGGATGGCTGCGGAGGACCGGGTGTTCCGCGCCGTCGAGCAGGACGTCATCCGCCGCCTGCCGGAGCACGACCGGGTGCCGGAGAACCGCTACTTCGACGCGAGTCCACTCAATCCGCTGCGCTTCCAGACGAACTGGAACCGCACCTACATCCTGCAGCCGGACGGCACGCCACGCGGGGTCGCCGTGCTGCTGCACGGGCTCACCGACTCGCCGTTCAGCATGCGTCACCTCGCCAGGCTCTACCAGGCGCAGGGTTACGTCGCGATCGCGCTGCGCCTTCCTGGCCATGGCACGGTTCCCGCTGGCCTCACCGATGTGGCGTGGGAAGACTGGAGCGCAGCGACCCGGCTGGCGGTGCGCGAAGCGCGCCGTCGCGTGCCGGACAAGCCTCTGCACGTCGTCGGCTACTCGAACGGCGGCGCGCTGGCGATGAAGTACGCGCTCGACGCGCTCGACGACGGAACTCTACCGCGGCCGGACCGGGTCGTGCTGCTCTCGCCGATGGTCGGCGTCACCAGCTTCGCGCGCTTCGCGGGGCTTGCGGCACTGCCTGCCTATTTCCCCGCCTTCGCCAAGGCCGCGTGGCTCAGCGTCGTGCCGGAGTTCAACCCGTTCAAGTACAACTCCTTCCCGGTGAACGGGGCGACGCAATCCCACCGGCTCACGCAGGCGCTCCAGACCAGTGTTCGGAAGCGGTCGCGCAACGGAACGATCGAGGGCCTCCCACCGGTCCTCACCTTCCAGTCGGTGATGGACTTCACCGTCAGCACCTCCGCGATCCTCACGGCGCTCTACGCCCATCTGCCGAGCAACGGCTCGGAGATCGTCCTCTTCGACATCAACCGCGCCGCGAAGTTCGGGCCCCTGCTGCGGCACGGAAGCCAGTACCTGATCGGCCGGCTGCTGCCCGAGGGCCCGCAGCGCTACCGCTCGACCGTGGTCACCAACGCCTCGGCGCAGGAGACCGCCGTCGTCGCGCGCGTCACGGAAGCGGGCGGCACGCAGGAGCAGGCGATCGATCTCGGCCTCGCCTATCCGCGCGACGTCTACTCGCTGTCCCACATCGCGCTGCCCTTCCCGGTGGAGGACGGCCTCTACGGCATCGCGCCCGATCCCGCCGACGACTTCGGGGTGAGGCTCGGCACGCTCGCGGCGCGAGGCGAGGTGGGCGTGCTGCTGGTCAACCTCGACTCCCTCATGCGGATGTCCTCGAACCCCTTCTTCCCCTTCCTCTCAGGCCGCATCCGGGAAGTGACCGCGCGGTGACGCGCGACACGGCCGATCCTTCGCGCCTCTTTGTCGGCGCGCAACGATCCCCGGCCCGGCCGGGTCCACCCTTCCCGAGGTCCGCCGGACGATCGACCGGCGGCCGGACGACGCCATCCCAGGGGAGACGACCATCATGTGCGGCTGCGGCAACGTGAGAGAGACCACCATCGATGTCCGGCAGATCGTGCCGGGCATGCGCCACCCGATCGTGTTCGGCACCTTCGACATGCTGCAGCCGGGCGAGGCCTTCGTGATCGTCAACGACCACGACCCCCAGCCGCTCCATCACCAGTTCGACGCATACCGTCCCGGGACGTTCAGCTGGGACTACGAGGTCGAAGGCCCGCAGGTCTGGCGCGTGCGCATCGCGCGGGTGGCCGAGAACGGGCCGGCAGGCCGGTGACATGATGGGACATCCGGACAGTCGCGGAGCCCTGGCGCCCGGCGGCATGGCGGAAACGACCACGGCGTCCGTGATCTCCCGCCTCGAGGTGGTGCTGCGCGGGCTCGATCTCGACTGCCATTGCAGGGCCCGGCTGGGCGACGCCCTGTCACGGTTCTCCGCGCTGGAAGCCCGCCGCGAGGCACGGCACGAACTCGCCGTCTCGCGCCGCCAGCGCGACCTCATCGCGGGCCTCGTGGCCCTGATGGCAGAGATCGACGAGATTGCCTCCGACGAATCGGACGCCGGGGTCTTCGACGAACTCGCGCTGCTGTTCGACGATGTCGCTCAGGCCGCGCAGCGGGGCGCTGCCGCCATGCGTCGGTTGAAGAACGCCGGACCGCGGCCGCTTTAGGCTCGCTGGGCCGACGGCCACGCCGCGGCCTCTCACGTCGGGATCGCGGTCGGCACCGCGAGGACGCGGCCCGACAGCGGAGCGCGCTCCAGCACGTCGCGGGCGAGGCCGTAGCGTGCCGTCGTGACGAAGAGCGTGCGACCGCCCGGACCACCGAACGCGAGGCCCGTCGGCCTCGGCACCGGCATGGCGACGACGTCCGCGAATTCCCCCGTATCGTCGAGCCGCACCACGGACCAGCCATCGGCCAGCGCCACCCAGACCCGGCCGAGGCTATCGCAGGTCAGCGCCACGGGCCGTCCGGACGCACGGGGGATGCGGCTCAGCACCCTGATCCGTCCCCCCTTCACGTCGCCCGCATGGATCAGCCCGCGATCGGCGTCCGACGCGAAGGTTCGCGAGCCATCGGGACTCCAGCAGAGCGCCGACACGGTTCCCGGCAGCGTCCACCGCTCGTCGAAGATCCCGCCGCGCAAGGCGCCGACGCGGCTCGCATCTCCGTCTCGGCACGCGGCCCAGACGGTGCCGTCGGGTGCACGGGCCAACGCGCTGAACGGCGCTCCGGCCGTCAGTCGCCGGACCGCGGCCTGCCTCTCCTCCACCACACAAAGGCCATCGTCCGTGGCCAGGAGTGACTCACGGGTGCCGTGCAGCGCGCAGGCGATGGCACCCTCCCGCGACAACCTCGAACTGCGCGTGGCCCGACCATCGCTCTCGTGGATCGATGGCGCCATGCGATCGGTCCAGACGAGGACCGACCTGGAGCCGTCCCAGACGGGATCGGCGCCGTGGAAGGCGGGCTCCGGCAATCCGTCGATGGCCGCGCCCACGCCGGGGGCCGGCGTGGCGGGCCTCGCAGCCCGCCACAAGGCACCGATGTGCCGCCCCGCCTCTGCAACTTCTGGTCCCAGTTGCTGCGCCCGTTCCAGGGTCAGGCGCCATGCCGGCCCCGCCACGCTGACCGCGCCGACAGGGCGTCCATTCTGGCCGAGGATCGGCGCGCCGACGCACCGTGAACCTTCGAGGATCTCCTCGTTCTCGATGGAGAAGCCCTGCTGGCGGACCCTCCCGAGTTCCTCGTCCAGCGGCCCCCGCTCCACGATCGTCGCCCGCGTGTAGCGGGGAAGCGGGCCCGGGCCCAGCAGCCGATCGACTTCGTCCGGTCTGCTGAAGGCAAGGATCGCCTTGCCCTGGCTGGTGCAGTGAAACGGCTTCAGGACGCCGAGCCGCGCTGCGGAGCGGACGGGATGGGGACTCTCGAACTTTCCCAGCGAGAGGACGCCGTCTCGCTGCGGAATGGCGAGATAAGCCGTCTCTCCCGCCAGGTTGCGCAGGCGCTGCAATTCGAGGCTCGCGGCGGCGGCGAGATCGGGGCCTGCCCAGATCGTCTGCGCGAGTTCGAGGATGCGATAGCCGGGCACGTAGCCTCTCCGTCCGGCCTCCCGCCGCACGAACCCCTCATCGACCAGCGCGGCGAGGATCCGGTGCAGGGTGGGACGCGGCCATCCGGTCTGTGCCAGAAGCGCTGCCGTCGTGACCGGATCGGACGAAGCCCCGATGACACGAAGCAGTCGCAGGGCCTTGGTGACCAGCGCCGTGCCGCCCGGGCCGGCCGCTGCCGGAGCCGGAGCCGGCCAAGTCTCCCTCATCGCACGTCTCCTCCCATCGATGTCTCATATCGTGAGACGAGCCGCGTGTCGCCGTTCGTCGTCCCCTGTCGCGAGGCGCTGCGCTGGCGCATGGTGCGCTGGAGACAACCGTGGGGACGCCATGTCGACCGAGATCACGCCGGAGCTTCTCGACCGGCTCGCAAAGGTGAGCAGCGGCTCCCTCACGACCGAGTTGTTCCGAAAAGGCCTGCGCCAGTGTTTTCTGGTGGGCCTGAAGCCGCTGAACCCCAGTTGCGCAGGCTTCGCGGGCGAAGCGTTCACGATGCGCTACATCCCGGCGCGCGAGGACATCGACACCTACGCGACGCTGACGCCCTACCCGAACCCCGACAACCTGCAGTGGGAGGCGGTGGAACGGATCGGGCCCCGGCAGGTGCTGGTCATCGACAGCCGCGGCGACATGAGTTCCGCCTCCGCCGGCAACGTGCTGCTGACGCGGATGATGGTGAAGGGATGCGCCGGCGTCGTGACCGACGGCGCCTTCCGCGACGGCGTCGAGATCTCCCAGATGGCCTTCCCCGCCTATGCGCGGGGAGTCGTCGCCTCGACGCGGCTCTCGACGCACCATGCGGCGGACCTCAACGTGCCGATCTCCTGCGCGGGCGTCGCGGTCTACCCGGGCGACATCCTCGTGGGCGACGGCGACGGCATCACCGTCGTCCCGCGCGCCATGGCGGCCGAGATGGCGGACCTGTGCGAGAAGCGCGACGCCTTCGAGGCCTATGTCGCACTGCGCATCGGAGCAGGCGAGGGTCTCTACGGGGTCTATCCACCGACACCGCAAACCAGGGCCGACTACGAGGCTTGGCGAGCCGCCGGATCGCGCCCGGAGGATGCACCGAGGATCCGCGCGGAGGCCGTGTCATGAGTGTCGCCATCACTCCAGCGCACATGGAGGCGGAGATCCGCCGCTACTTCGCCGCATGCAACGCCGGCGACTACGACGCGCTCGTGTCCTGTTTCACGCCCGATGCCGTCCACTATTTCCCGCCCGGCCTGCCGGACGTGCCATGGCGCTCTGCCGACACGATCGCCCGCAAATGGGTCTGGTGCGTGGAGAACCTCGGCTCGCGCTGGACGATCGAGAAGATCCTGTGCTCGTCGACGGCACCGGAAGCCGTGATCGAGTGGACACACTGGAAGCGCAACGCGAAGACGGCACTGCGCGGAGACGAATGGTACGTCTTCGACACAGCGAGTGGCCTCATCAAGGAGATCCGGGCGTACTACGCCTCGCCCGCCGACGGGTCCGTTCCCATCGCCGAACTCGTCGGCTTCGACTACCGCGGCCGCGGCTACCATCTGGACCCGCCGTGATCATCGACCTCGGGGAAGCCCACAGCGCGGATCCGATCGTCGCCGTCGAGCCGACGGTGCTGCGCATCCCCTTCGTCGACGGTGGCGAGGGGCGCGGAATCACACCGAACCGCTGGAATGCGCTCGACATCGTGCTGCTGCGGGTGGAGACCCGGGCGGGGCTCGTGGGCTGGGGCGAAGGCTTCGGCTACGTCTGCCAGAACGCAACCGCGCAGGTTCTTCGCGACATGGTCGGCCCGTGGGCGCTGGGGCGTGACAGCACCGATCCCGCGGCGGTCAACCGGGACGCGCAGAAAACCTTCCACCTCTTCGGCCGCCACGGCATCACGATCTTCGCGATCTCGGCGCTGGACATCGCGCTCTGGGACATCGCGGCCAAGCGGCGGGGCGTGTCGCTCTCCACCCTTCTCGGCGGGCGCGCGAGGGAAAGCGTGCGGGCCTATGCGAGCCTCGTACGCTACGGGGCGCCGGAGCTCGTCAGGCGCTTCGGCGCAAAGGCCCTTGCCGAGGGCTACTCCGACCTCAAGTTGCACGAAATCGAGGAGGCCTGCATCGCCGCAGGCCGCGACGTCGCGCCGGACGCGACGATCACGGTCGACGTCAACTGCCAGTGGAGCCGGGACCAGCTGATCTCGATGGCGCCAGCGCTGCGCCGGCTCCGGATCGACTGGCTGGAGGAGCCGACGTTCCCGCCGGAGGACCCGGCGCCCTGGCAAGAGGCCGCATCCCTCGGGATTGCCGTCGCGGCGGGGGAGAACCTCTGCACGCTGGAGGGTTTTCTTCCGCTGATGTCCTCCCTCGCGGTGGTGCAGCCCAGCGTGACGAAGGCGGGCGGGGTGACCGAGTTCCTGCGGATCACGGACGCCGCACTCGGGCAAGGCAAGCGGATCGCGCCCCACTCGCCCTACTTCGGCCCGGGCTACTGGGCCACGCTTCAACTGGCCGCCGCACTGACCGCGTTCGACCTCTTCGAGTACCTGTACGTCGAACCCGAGGCGTGGTGCGGGGTCGACGCGCCCTCCCCCGTCGGCGGCTCCATCGCGATCCCCGACACGCCGGGGATCGGGTTCCGGCCGGCGCACGACGTGATTGCTCGGTATCGCGTGACGCCCTGACGTCCGGCGGCAGAGAGAGCCTTCCGCCGCAGCCCTCCGCGCGCGGAGATTGAACGACGGCTTCGCGGGGTTTATTCGCTGGAGGACCGAAGGTTCGGCCGGCCGGCCGCCATGAGGAGGTCCTCGCCTTGGCGCAATCGCTTCACCCGCAGGCCCCGCATGCGCTGCCGGTGTTCATCGGCGGGCCGGACGGCAGCGACCCGCTGCTGGTCGGCATGGCCGTCTTCCT
>NZ_JBTSWJ010000020.1:0-52962 GCF_054612375.1 Alsobacter sp. R-9
CGGCCCCCGCGACGACCGCCGCGCCCGCGGCCCAGACCGCCGCGTCCGACGAGCGCACGGCGGCCGTGCCGCTGCCGCCGCGCATCCAGCGGCAGTCGTCGAACGTGCCCGCCACGGCCTCGACCCAGCCGGCCTCCGTGACGGCGGCGTCCGCCCCGCCCGTGCCGCCGGCCCCCATCCCGACCGTCCAGCGCGATCCCATCGCCGACATGCTGAAGGGCGGCGCCGCCCCGGCGGCCGAGCCCGACCGCAGCGTGCTCGCGGCGCAGCGCGCCCTGAACAAGCTGAGCTATGGCCCCATCAAGCCGGACGGCCTGATGGGCGCCGGCACCCGGCAGGCCATCGAGCGCTTCGAGCGCGACCGCAAGCTGCCGGTGACCGGGCAGCCGGCCGGCCGCACGGCGCGCGAGCTCGCGTCGGCCTCGGGCATCGCCATCGAGTAGGCCGGGCGGCAGCCTTTACCGGGGGCGCTTCGCCCGCTTCGGCCAGGCCAGCGGCCAGCGCCGGATCCGCGATACCAGTTCGTCGAGCGTGACGTCGTCCTCGCCTGCGTGGACGCGCCCGCGCACGGAGACTCCGGCCTCCGCGACGCTCTCCGGGCGGCCCGAGACGAGCGGATGCCAGGCCGGAAGGTCCTTGCCCTCGGCCACGAGACGGTAGCCGCAGGTCGGCGGCAGCCAGCGCAGCGTGCGCACGGCCTCGGGCGTCAGCCCCACGCAGTCCGGCACGACGGTGGTGCGGTTCTCGTAGTCCCAGCAGCGGCAGGTGCCGGCATCGAACAGACGGCAGGCGACGTCGGTGGCGTGGATGGCGCCCGTCTCCTCGTCCTCCAGCTTGACGAGGCAGCAGCGGCCGCAGCCGTCGCACAGGCTCTCCCACTGCTGCGGGGTCATTGCCTCGAGCGGGGTCGTCCGCCAGAAGGGGTCCGCCGGCGTCTCCGGCGACGCGGACGGGGGCGGCATGTCGGTCTTGCGTGCGGCCATCGGAGCCTCCGGCCGCCGCCTTAGAGCATCCCGGCCGCCCGGGGAAGGGGCGGGAGGGACGGACCCCTGGTTCAGGCCGCCTCCGCCCTGGCGACGCGCGGGCGGGCGGGCGTCGTGCGCCGCCGCAGCGTCCGGCGGGTCCAGATCCAGACGCCGGTGACGAGCAGCAGCACCAGCCCGACCGAGGTGATCACGTTGGCGAGCCCGGTCCACACGCCGAAGCCGTTGCCCTCGTGCAGCAGCCGCGGCCAGTTGCGGCCGAGGGGCGAGAGGCCCTGCGGCGTCACGGCGTAGGCGACGAGCTCCTGCCCCTTCCACACCCGCGCCATCATCACCGGGCCGCGGCGGCGGATCGAGCTCAGCGCGGAGAGGTCGCCGTCGGCGGCCACCGTCCGAACGGCCTGCAGAAGGGTGGCGCGGCCGGGCGGCAGCGGCTCGCGCGGCGGTTGCAGCGTGATGCCGAAGGCCAGTGCGAGGCCGGTGAGCGGGCTCAGCACCAGCAGCGGCAGCAGGATCCACGCCGTGCCCTTGTGCCAGCCGGACAGGCTGTTGCGCAGGCGGGGCAGGCCCATGAGGACGCCGATGGCCATCAGCACCAGCATGGCGATCGTCGAGGCGGTGACGAGCCAGCCGAGGTCGCCGATAAGCCGCTCGTGCAGCCCGCGCGACTGGTTGAAGAGCGTCGTCAGGATGCCCGTCGTGGCCGGCTCGCCGGTCGCGAGATCGAAGGTCCGCCCCGGCTGGCCGGGTCCGCCGCCGATGGTGACGGTGCCCTCCCAGGGCCTGATGGCGATGCCGCCGGCCGTGCCGCCGGGATCCGCCTTGGCGAGCAGCGCCTCGATGGCCGGCAGGGTCACCGTCCCCGGCCGCACCCAGCCGGCCTGCACGATCGGCTCGAACGACAGGATGAGCCCGGTCACGATCACCACCGCCAGCGGCAGCGCGAAGGTCAGCGAGATCCAGCGGTGCAGGCGAAGAAGGACGGGCTTCATGTTGCGCTCCCCCGAACGGCCCCTTGAAGAGGGACGAGTTCCGGCGCCGCGCCAAATGAATTGCGCGTAATGCTGCGTCA
Organism: Alsobacter sp. R-9; assembly: GCF_054612375.1. Lineage (NCBI taxonomy): Bacteria > Pseudomonadati > Pseudomonadota > Alphaproteobacteria > Hyphomicrobiales > Alsobacteraceae > Alsobacter > Alsobacter sp. R-9. Next base: position 2,056 of record NZ_JBTSWJ010000020.1, read on the forward strand.
GCCGCGCGGCTCACCGCAGGGCTATGCAAGAAACGCAATGCAAGGCTTCGGGACCGGGCCCGGCGGGAGCCACCCCTCATCCGGCGCTGCGCGCCACCTTCTCCCCACGCGGCGGGGAGAAGGGCTCGGCGGCGCCGTCGCGGCCTCGCGGGACACGGTCGGGGGCGGGCGCAGGCCGGTGCCACGCCGGTCCCGTCGCCCCGCTCGCGGGGAGAAGGTGCCCGCGCCGCGGGCGGATGAGGGGCAAGGGCCGCAGCCCGCATCCTTCGGACTAGGAGCCGGGAGCCCGGCCGCTGTGCCCTGGCCGATCGCGCAAAAGGAAACGGGCGGCGCGGCCTCGGCCGGCGCCGCCCGGTTCTCAGGCAGGCGTCACTTCGTGGCGGCGGCGTAGAGCTCGGCCACGTACTCCCAGTTCACGAGGCTGTCGACGAACGCCTTCAGGTAGTCGGGGCGCCGGTTGCGGTAGTCGATGTAGTAGGAGTGCTCCCACACGTCGACGCCGAGGATCGGCGTGGCGCCGTGCACCAGCGGGCTCTCGCCGTTCGGCGTCTTCATCGTCACGACCTTGCCGTCCTTCACGGCGAGCCAGCCCCAGCCCGAGCCGAACTGGGTGGTGCCGGCGGCGATGAAGTCCTCCTTGGCCTTCTCGACCGAGCCGAAGCCGTCGACCAGCGCCTTCTCCAGCGCGCCCGGGATCTTGCCGCCGCCGTTCGGCTTCATCCACTTCCAGAAGTGGAGGTGGTTGTAGTGCTGGCCCGCGTTGTTGAAGAGGCCGGCGTTCTTGCCGAACGAGCCCTTCACGATCTCCTCGAGCGACTTGCCCTCCCACTCCGTGCCCTTCAGCAGGTTGTTGCCGTTGTTCACGTAGGCGAGGTGGTGCTTGTCGTGGTGGTACTCGAGCGTCTCCCGCGACATGAACGGCTGGAGCGCGTCGTGGGCGTAGGGCAGATCGGGAAGGGAGAAGGTCATCGCAGGCTCCTGGTTCGCGTCTTCTTGTCCAGCGGTCGCTGGCGAGCGGGAACGGCGCGGCGACCGGCCGCGCGTCGCTGCGCAAGGTAGGCCCCCGGCCGGTCCCCTTCAACCGTTCCGTCGGTAGAAAGACGTAGTCTCGCCGGTGACACCCGCGTGCCCCCGGTTGGCAGGGGCCGACCCCGCCTATAGGTTGTGACTCGTTTCGGGGCCGGTGCAGAGGGACCATGCTCTTCTTTCTCAACGCGGTCGCCGCCTTGCTGGTGATCGGCGGCGGTGCGCTGGCCCTGTGGGGGGCCGACAACATCCGCAGCGAGAGCGGCACCATGTTCGCGCTGACGGGCGTCTCCACCACCACGGCCGGCCTGCTGCTGCTGGGCCTGACGCGGATGCTGTCCGAGCTTCGCCGCATCCGCGTGCTGATCGAGGACGGCGCGCTGCGCCCGGCCACGCCACCCGCGGCCCCGGCTGCGGTCGAGACCGCGCCGTCGCCCGAGCCCGTTCCGCCCCCGACCCCTGCGCCGCCGGGCGCCATCGCCGCCAGCGCCGCCACCGCGGCGGGCGCCGCGGTCGCCGGTGGCCTCGCCGCCCAGCTCCTGCAGCGCAGCCGCAGGCGGATGGAGGAGGAGCGCGAGGCGCTTGCCGACGAGACGCCCGCGACAGAGGAACCCTCGGACAAGTCCGGGCCGGAGCCGGTCTCCGCGCCGGAGCCGGTCGAGCCGGCGGCCTCCGCACGCCGTGCCGAGGTCGATTCGGAAGATGACGGGCTGCTGGCGCCCGAGACGCTGGCCGAGTTCGAGGCGACGCCGCCGGCCCGCACCGCCGCGCCGGATACCACCGTTTCCGAGGAGGCCGACGACCGGTCCTTCGACTCGTTCCTGGAGGAGACGGCCCGCGAGGCGCGGGTCGAGGAGGCGGGGGAGGACGCGCTCCTCGCCGCGGCCGGAGACGCGGCGCCCGCCGAGCCCGCCGCCGAGGCCCCGCCGGCGCGCAGCGAGCGCGTGCTGGCCGCGACCTATAGGTCGGGCGACAACACCTACTTCATGTATTCGGACGGGACCATCGAGGCGGAAACGCCGGTCGGGCGCTTCCGCTTCCACTCGATGGAGGAACTGCGCGTCTTCGTCGAGCGCGGCGAAGGCGGCATTCCGCTGGCTCCGCCCGGGCCGCCCGGCGCAGCCTGAGCCCGCCGGGTGAGGCCGCGCGAACGCGTCAGGCGGCGCGGGTGATGTAGTCCGTCAGGCTGTTCACGTCGCGCACGTGCAGCTGGATGCGGTACTTCACCAGGTCGCGGATGCTGACGATGCCGACGAGCCTGCCGTCCTCGAGGACCGGCAGATGGCGGAAATAGCCCTCGTCCATCATCTCCATGGCTTCGTCGACGCTCGTCTCGGGCGTCGCCGTCACCACGTCGCGGGTCATGAGGTCGTCGGCGCGCATGGTCGTCACGGCCGCGCCCTTCGTGGCGAGGGCCTTCACCACGTCGCGCTCGCTGACGATGCCGGCCACGCCGCCCGACGCGTCGAGCACCAGGACCGAGCCGATCCGGCGCGACGAGATCACGTCGGCGATCTCGAGGACGGTGGTCGACGCGTCGACCGAAACGATCCCCTGGTTGTGGTCCTTGGTCTTGAGCACGGCTCCGACAGTCATGGCCTTCCCCTCCGCCGGCCCGTCACACGGTGCAGAATCCACGGGCCAGCGACGGATATTGCGCGCTCTCCGCCGGGTTCAAGGTGCCCCGGTCGAACCGATCATCAGGCCGTGAGCCGGCCCTCTGCCGCGGCGATGGCGAAGGCGTAGGACTGCGCCACCTCCTTCAGCCGGTCGAAGCGGCCGGAGGCGCCGCCGTGGCCGGAGTCCATGTCGATGCGCAGCACGAAGGGGCCGCCGCCGGTGGCGCGCGCCCGCAGCGTGGCTATCCATTTGGCCGGCTCCCAGTAGGTGACGCGCGGGTCGGTGAGGCCGCCGATGGCGAGGATGGCGGGATAGGCCTGCGCGCTGACGCAGTCGACCGGCGAATAGGCGCGGATCGTCTCGAAATCGGCCTCGCTGGCGCCGGGATTGCCCCATTCGGGCCATTCCGGCGGCGTCAGCGGCAGGTCGCCGTCCAGCATCGTCTGCAGCACGTCGACGAAGGGCACCTCCGCCAGCACGGCGCAGAACAGGTCCGGCGCCAAGTTGGCGATGGCGCCCATCAGCATGCCGCCGGCGCTGCGGCCCTGGGCCGCGATGCGGCCGCGGGCGGTGTAGCCCTTTTCCGCCAGCATCTCGCCGGCCGCGATGAAGTCCTTGAAGGTGTTGGGCTTCTTCTCGCGCTTGCCGCTGGTGTACCAGGCCCAGCCCTTCTCCGTGCCGCCGCGGACATGGGCGACGGCGTAGACGAAGCCGCGATCGACGAGCGACAGCGTTCGCAGGTCGAAGCCGGCCGAGAGCGCGTGGCCGTACGCGCCGTACGCGTAGAGAAGGCAGGGCGCCGTGCCGTCGAGCGGCATGTCGCGCCGGTGCAGCACGGAGACGGGCACCTCGGCGCCGTCGTGCGAGACGGCGATCAGCCGGCGCGCCACGTAGCGGGCCGGATCGTGGCCCGACGGCACCTCCTGCCGCTTCAGGAGCCGCCGCTCGCGCGTGCGCATGTCGTAGTCGAAGGTCTCCGCCGGGGTGGTCATGGAGGAATAGGCGAAGCGCAGCGTGTCGGTGGCGTGCTCGTAGCCCTCGATGCCGCGCAGCGCGTAGGCCTCCTCGGCGAAGGCGACGGAGTGCTCCTCGCCGGTGGCGCGCGAGCGCACGACGAGGCGGGGCAGGGCGTTCTCGCGCTCGAGGCGGACCAGCCAGTCGCGGAAGGCGATGAGGCTCAGCACGATGGTGCCCGGCCGGTGCGGCACGAGGTCCCGCCACGCGCCGCGGCCCGAGGCGTCGAGCGGCGCGACGGCGATCTTGAAGTCCTCGGCGCCGCCGGCGTTGGTGAGCAGGACGAAGCCGCCGTCCCAGTGCTCGGCCTCGTAGCGCACGCCGTCCTCGCGGGCCGCCAGCAGGCGCGGCGGGCGCGACAGGTCGGCCCGGTCCATCACGTGGACCTCGGTGGTCTCGTGGTCGCTGATGGAGATGAAGGCGAAGTCGCCGGACGAACTCTGCGAGATGTTCACGAACCAGCCGTCGTCGCCCTCCTCGTAGACGAGGGCGTCGTCCTCGACCGGCGTGCCCAGAACGTGGCGGCGCACGACGCGGGGGCGGTGGTTGTCGTCCATCTCGACGTAGAGGAAGGAGCGGCCCGCCTTGTCCCACACGAACTCGCCGTCGGTGTCCTCGATGAGATCGGGCAGGTCCTGCAGCGTCGCCGTGTCGCGCACGCGGATCGTGTAGTACTCGGAGCCGGCATCGTCGAAGCTCCAGGCCAGCAGCCGGTGGTCGTCGGTGTGGCGGTGGTCGCCGATCTCGAAGAAGGCGTGGCCCTGCGCCAGCGCGTCGCCGTCCAGCAGGACGAGGTCGTCGGCCTCGCCCGAGGCCCCGGACGGGCGGCGGTAGACCAGCGGGTGCTGGCCGCCGGTGCGGTAGCGGATGCCGTAGGCATAGGCTCCGTCGCGCTGGGGCACGGTGGAGTCGTCCTCCTTGATGCGCCCGCGCATCTCGGCGACGAGCGTCGCCTCGAGCCCGGCGAGCGGCGCCATGAGGTGCGCCGCGTAGGCGTTCTCGGCCTCCAGGTAGGCCCGGATGTCGGCCGGCAGCACGGCCGGGTCCTTCAGCACCTCCTGCCAGTTCGCGGCCTTGATCCAGGCGAAGTCGTCGGTGATCGCACGCCCGTGCACGGTGGAGGTGTGTGGCCGCGCTTCCGCACGGGGAGCGGGCGGCGGCGCGGGCGTGTCGTCGGTCATGGCGGGTCGTCCGGGTGGAGGCAGGGAAGGCGGCGGGAGTGGCCGCCGCCGGTTTCGTGGAGCCGGCGGCGGGGAGGGCGTCCTCAGTCGCCCTTGTCGCCGCGCCGGGGCTCGAACGACAGGGCATTGCCGTTCATGCAGTAGCGCAGCCCCGTTGGCGCGGGGCCGTCGTTGAAGACGTGGCCGAGATGAGCGTCGCAGGTCGCGCAGCGGATCTCGGTGCGGCGCATGAACCACGAGCGGTCGTCGTGCGCGGCCACCGCGGTCGCGTCGACCGGCGCGAAGAAGCTCGGCCAGCCGGTGCCGGAATCGAACTTGGTGCCGGCGTCGAAGAGCGGCGTCGAGCAGCACACGCAGCGGTAGAGGCCCGGCTCTTTCTCGTCCCAGTGCGGGCCGGTGAAGGCGCGCTCGGTGCCGTGCTGCCGGGTCACCCTGTACTGCTCGGGCGTCAGCATCGCGCGCCACTCGGCGTCGGTCTTCACGACTTTCGGGCCGTCGTCCCGGTTCGACATGGTCGTCTCCACAGAAGATGGAGGCCGTCATATGGCGCCGCCGGCCGTGCGCCGCAAGGCGCGGGGACTGCGACCATCGTCCCGCCTCTTCATTCGCTCTGCAGCATGTCGCGAGCAACGACGGTGGACGGTTAGAAAAAAGAGAGGTTTCAAGGAACTTTTCTATTGCAACAACTTCGGAAGTGCCATAGACCCGAATTCAAGTTGATCGCGCGTCGGATCTGCTTCGTGTCCCCCTTCCCGCAAATCAAAATCGACGGGTTTGCCCCGGGATCGTCGGCTTCGACAGACCTGCCTCCATCAACGTGAGAAATTCGGTAACAAAACCGCAGTCCGATTCGATGCGCGGTAACCGCTGAAGGACCCGAACGCCATGGCCGACACGAACTCCTCCCCGAACTATATCGAACTCGCCGCCGACATCGTTTCCGCATATGTGAGCAACAACTCCGTGTCCGCGAGCGAGCTGACGACCCTGATCGGCGAGGTTCACAATGCGTTGCTTCGCGTGTCCTCCGGCACGGTGGAGTTGCCGGCCGAGGCTCCGAAGCCGGCCGTGTCGGTGAAGAAGTCGATCACGCCCGATTACATCGTCTGCCTCGAGGATGGGAAGAAGTTCAAGTCGCTGAAGCGCCACCTGCGCACGCAGTACAACATGTCCCCCGAGGAATACCGCGAGAAGTGGGGCCTGCCGGCCGACTATCCGATGGTCGCGCCGAACTATGCCCAGGCGCGCTCGGCGCTCGCCAAGCAGATGGGCCTCGGCCAGCAGCGCCGCAAGCGCAAGTAATCGTCCCGCACAACCCGGGATTGCAGGGGCGTCGGCCATGCCGGCGCCCCTTTTCGTTGGGGCCGTCATCCAGCGTCGCGAAGCCTTGTCCCGAGGACGGGGATGGGCGGAGCGTGGGCAGCGGGCCGAGGGCGGGCGGCCGGTCGGGCCTCAGGGGGCGAGGTCGTCGGGCAGGGGCAGGCCGGCGGCCTCGCGCTCGCGGGACACGAGGCGGTGGAGCCTGTCGAGGCCGCGGTCGCGGATGCCGAAGCGGGCGAGGTGCACGACGGTGTTGTGCAGGTAGCCGGCGCAGGAGCCGCCATTGCCGCAGGCGAAGGCCAGCGTGCGCGCGACCTCCTCGACCGGCAGGCGACCGACATAATGGCCCCCGCGGGGGTTGAGCACGAAGGCGATGGCGGGGATCGCCTCGCCGCCGGCGACCGCGCGGACCCAGCGGACCGCATAGGTCGACGGGCTGTGGGCGGGGCGGAACGGCAGCTCGCGCCGCAGCACGCGCTCCAGGTGCCGGGCCGGATGGTCCGGCGGCAGCCGCAGCAGCAGGCCGCGGCACTGGCCGCCGCGGTCGAGCCCCATCATCAGGCCGGGGCGCTCGGGCGTGGCGCGGTGCTGCTCGATGCGCAGGCCGAAGGACCGGTGCCAGCCGCGCACCGTGGCGATCCGCTCCTCCACGTGCTCGATCTCGGGACGCCAGATCAGCGAGCCGTAGGCGAAGAGCCACAGGTCCTGCCCGCTCCGCTCGGCCAGCAGGCGTTGCGTCATCGCGGCGTACTCGGCGTCCGTGTAGTGGACGAAGCCCGGGCGCAGCTCGAGGCGCACGGGCGGGCCGACGACGATGGGGCGGCGGACGGAACGCGGGGCGGTCATGGGAGTCACTGTGACAGAGGGCGGACCGCCGGCCCATCCCCCGCGCCGGCCTGCGCTGCATGCGGCCGCTGGCGGCGATGCAAGCGGGCGGGCCGCCGAAGGGCCGGACCGGACGGCATCCGGGCTCGAGCTTGGGCATGGCTTGCCACCGGCGCGGGGTGGGCGGCATGGTCTGGCGGAAGCCCGCCGGCGGCGGGCGGAACGGACACGCGGCGATGAGCCATCACGTCTTCCACGAGCGTGCGACCGACTTCTGGCTGGCCCGGGGGGCGGTGCTGATCATCATCGCGCTGCAGCTGAAGGTCATCAATCCGCTGACCTGGGGACCCTGGTGGCTGGCGCCGACGCTGGAACTGTCGCTGCTCGCGCTGCTGTCGTTCGACACGCTGCGCTCGCAGCGCACGGCCCGCGAGCGCGACCCGGCCAAGGCCGGCCTCATGGAGCGCCGCCGCCGGCGCATGCGGACGCTCGCCATCACGCTCACGGCGCTGATCACGCTCAGCAATTTCGGGGCGCTGATCAGCCTCGTCGAGCAGCTCGTGCTCGGCAGCAGCGCCCCGGGGCGCCTTCTGCTGCTCGACGCGCTCAACATCTGGGTCACGAACGTCCTGATCTTCACGCTCTGGTACTGGAACATCGACCATGGCGGCCCGGCGATGCACGGCATGCCGAACCGCGAGGGCCACGACTTCCTGTTCCCGCAGATGTCCATGCCCGGGGCGCCGCAGAACACCTGGCTGCCCGGCTTCGTCGACTACCTGTTCCTGTCCTTCACCAACGCGACGGCGTTCTCGCCGACCGACACGCTGCCGCTGTCGCAGCGCGCCAAGCTGCTGATGATGGCGCAGTCGACGGCCTCGCTGCTCACCGTGGCCCTCGTCGCCGCGCGCGCGGTGAACATCCTCGGCCCCTGACGGGGGCGCCGGGACGGCGGCGCCGCGCCGCCATCCCAAAATCACCGGATGGCAAAGTCCCGGCTTCTGGGTACGATTTCGATCCATGGGCGGACACGAACATCGGGAACGGGCCTTGCGGCTGGCTCAGAAGCTGGCAAGCCTCGACGACCGCACGCTGTCCAGCCAGTGGGCCAGCCTTCTGGGCCCGATCGTCGGTAAAAAGCCGCAGGAACTGATCTCCGAAAGCGCTCCCGCGCCCGCCGAGGACTGCGAGGCCCTGAAGGCCGAGATCGCCACCCTGAGGGCGCGGATCGAGGTTCTGCTGCGCACGGTGCACGACCTCGCGCTGCGCTGAGGCCCCGGCGCAGCCTTCGCAGGCGCCCTTCCGCCCGTTCTCTTCCCTTTCGACCCTGCGACATGCGGTCGCATCCTGCCGAGCTTCCGCTGCCCTCAGCGGCCCCACGGTCCCGCCTTCGCCGGCCGCGCCTGTGCCTCCGGGGCGTCGAAGACGAGCATCGACCCGCAGGCCGTGCAGCGCAGGCCGAGGCGCGGCGGATCGTCCGGCGAGCGCTCCGGGGCGAACCATTCCTCGATGACGACAGGGCCGTCGTCGGGAAGCAGCCGCCGCAGGGACGGCGGGTAGGCTGTGCAATGGGCCTGCGCACGGCGTTCGCCGAGACGCGTCACCCGGATGCCCGACGCCGCGGTGGCCAGCTCCACCGGCGCGAGGTGCTCGCAGGTGGCGGGGCCGGCGGCCGGCGCGCCGTGAAGGCGGGCCATGACGGCCTCCCGACCGGGCGGATCGCGCCGCCGCAGGCGATGGCCGTGCAGGACGAGGAGCGCGGCGACGCCCGCGACCGTGCCCACCGGCACCAGGAGCAGCAGGAGGATGGCCGAGACCGTGACCACCGGCCGGCCCCAGACGCGCCCGCGCAGCAGCCCGATGCCGCCCAGGAAGGCCGGCCCGAGCCAGCCGACTGCCGCAAGGAGGAACACCGGAAGCAGGTACAGCACCGGGATCTTCAACCGGGGATCGCCATCGCCCCAGAAGATCGCGATGCCGGCGGCGCCCAGCGCCATGCCCCCGCCGCCCAGCAGGATGAACAGCCAGCCGATGGCGCGCTCCCCGGCGCTGGCGGCCGGCACAGGAACGGCGGCCGCCGCCGCCATCGCCGCCCGCTGCCGCTCCCGCCCGCGCACGAAGGCGGTCACAGGCCACGGCGCCCGGCCGCGCGCCGCCCAGGCCGCGCACCAGACGCCGCCCACGAGCGCCAGCGCCGGGCCGACGATGAGGAAGACGGTCGCGGCGACCATCTTCGTCGGATCCGGCGTGGGGACGACGGACCAGAAGGCGAAGGCGCAAACCAGCACGAGCACGTAGCTCGCGATACAACCGCCGACGAAGGCGGCGAGGACACGCAGCAGGCGCCTCATGGCGGGAATCCGGGACGACGGAGGACGGCAGCCTGAAGCCTAGCGCGGAAGGGGCGCCGGTCGGTGCGGGATCGCACAACGGCCCGTCCCCGCCGCCATGCCCTGCGGGGCTCGACACCGCCGGGCGGAGGGGGGAGAGTGGCCGCGCCGGCGACCGGGCCGGCGTCGGGGACCGCCGCCGCGATGGGCCGCCTGCGTTCGGACGTGTTCGTGTCCGCCTACCTGCGCCGCTGCGCCGTCGACGGCGCCTATGCCGTGCTGCGGCGCCGGGGCGCGGCGGAAGCGGGGGCGATCTTCGTGAAGGTGGACCGGCTCGACGGGCACTGCGCGCTCTACGGCCCCGCGCCGCAGAGCCTCGCCGCCGAGGACGACCCCGCCCGCCGCTTCGTGCGCCTGCACGACGCCGAGACGATCGACCCGGCCACCGCCGAGGAGCGGCTGGCGCGCGAGGTGCGCTTCGACAGCGACCTGTGGATCGTCGAGGTGGAGGACCGCCGCGGCGAGGCCCGGCTGGAACTCGCGGAGGGCTGAGCCGGCCCCTCATCCGCCCGCTGCGGGCGCGGGCTGTTGCCCGCTCCCGCATTATTCGAAGCACGAGCCGGGCAAGCCCGGCGCGTGCGCGGGCTGTTGCCCGCTCCCGCATTCTTCGAAGCACGAGCCGGGCAAGCCCGGCGCGTGCGCGGGCACCTTCTCCCCGCAAGCGGGGCGAAGGGCAGCGGAGCCCGTGTTTCGTGTCCGACCGCAGTCGAAGGTGGGGCGAAGGGAGGGCGTGACGCCGGCGGCGTCAATATCGGGCGGCGGCGGGGCCGTTTCCTTCTCACCGCAAGCGGACGACGGTCCCGGACCGCAGCGGAGGGGGATGAGGGGGCCGGCGTGGCCCCTCACCCAAGCAGCGCCCTCGCTGCCGCCAGCACGCTGCCGGCCTCGCCGCCGGCGGGCAGGCGCGGCCAGTCGGCGGGGCCGGTGAGGTAGTCCGCCTGGGCGCGGACGACGGCGGCGTCCGCGTCCGACGCGTCGCCGGTCCGGGACTCGACGCGGGCGAGCAGCACCGGGGCCGGCGCCTCCAGCCACAGGCCCTGGAACGGCACCCCCGCGGCGGCGGCGACGCGGGCGATGGCCTCGCGCTCCTCGCCGCGCGCGTGGACGGCGTCGGCCACCACGGCGAAGCCGGCGGCCAGCGCGCGGGCGGCCTTGTCGCGCAGCACGGCGTAGACGGCGGCGGAAGCCTCCGCGGTGTAGGCGTCGGCGCCGAGGCGCTGCGTGTGCGGCACGCCGAAGAGGCGCTTGCGCTCGATGTCGGTGCGCAGGTGGATGGCTCCCGGCGGACAGCCGAGGCCCGGTGCCAGCGCGGCGGCGAGCGTGCTCTTGCCGGTGCCCGACAGGCCGCCGACGGCGACCATCCGTGCCGGGGCCGGCGCGAGGAAGGCCCGCGCCGCCGAAAAGTACCGCCGTGCCTCCCCGGCGGCGGCCAGACGCGCCGCCTCCGGCAGCGAGGCGAGGCCCGCCGCGAGCACCTTGGCGCGGATCACCGCCCGCACGCTGAGGTAGAGAGGAAGGGCTGCGAGACCGTCCAGGTCGCAGGCGTCGCTCAACCAGAGATAGCGGTTCAGGACGACGTTCGCCTCGGCCGCGTGGCCGCGCTCGACGAGGTCCATGAGCAGGAAGGCGAGGTCGTAGAGCACGTCGCCGGTGGCGACCGTCTCGTCGAACTCGATGGCGTCGAACGGCGTCGGCACGCCGTCGATGAGCACGAGATTGCGCAGGTGCAGGTCGCCGTGGCAGCGCCGCACCCGGCCGGCCCGGCCGCGGGCGAGGATCAGCGGGGCGAGCCGCTCCAGCGCGCTGTCGCTGGCGTCGCCGAGCGCCTTTGCGGCGGCGGGGTCGAACAGCTCCGGGCTCTCGGCCAGCGCCGCGCGGTTCTGCTGCAGCCAGCGGCCAAGGGCGTCGAGGAACGGGCCGGCCTCGCGCACCGGCGCGGCCTCGTGGGCGGCGGCGACGGCCGACGCGAGGGCCGACACGACCTCGGGCGTCAGCCCGCCGCGCTCCGCCACGCGGTCGAGCGTCATGGACTCGTCGAAGCGACGCATGACCACGGCCCATTCCACGGGCTCGCCGGCGCCGCCGAGCGCCAGCGCGCCGCCCGGCTCCCGCGTCACCGCCACGACGCCGCGGTAGAGCCCCGGCGCATGCGCCGCGTTGACGGCCACCTCCGCCTCGCAGGCGGCGCGTCGCTTCGCCAGCGTCGAGTAGTCCATGAACGGGAAGCGCACCGCGCGCTTGGCCTTGTAGGCCACCGGGCCGGCCAGCACGACCATCGCGCCATGCGTGTCGATTCGCGTCACCGGCACGCCATGCGTCGCGGGCTCCGCCAGGAAGGCGAACACGGCCGACTGGTCCTCGACGAGATGGGCGTCAGCGGTCATGGGCGTGAGCGGTCATGGGCGTCAGCAGTCATGGGAGACGGGTTCCTGGGCGGCGGTTTCCGGGCGGCGTGCCCAAAGCCGGTGGTCGCGCGGGCGGGCAGGGCAGGGGCGGGGCCGGCTCGTCTCGTGTGCGGCCTGACGCCGGCCGTGGGCCGGACGTGTGGCGCACCGGGAGGATGCCACGTCCTTCGGCCGGGGACGACGGGGCGTCCGGCGCGACGACGGCGTGAGGCCCCAGCGTCTCCATCTCGTTCTCCTGTCCCGGCCGGCCCGCCCGCCGGCATGCTGGCACAAGCGCGAGGCCCGGTCGTTGACGCGCGTCAGCACCAGCCGGCCCAGCCGATAACCGCCGGCGCCGCGGCCGGGTTCGGTGGGCTCTGCAGAGGCGCCCCGCATGCGCAGTCAAGGATCGACGTGTGCACATTGCCTGGATTGGCAGCGGAGCAACGCGGTTCAGCTTGCCGACGACGAACCACCCTGCCTACGGCAGCGGGAGCTCCGTGGTGAGCTTGTTGACGGCCAGGACGATCTCGCTGGTGTAGGCGCGGATGCCGGGGGCGGTGGCGAGCATGCGGCGGGCGAAGTCCTCGTAGTGGGCGACGTCGCGGCTGCGCACGACGAGGACGTAGTCGATGTCGCCGGCCACGGTCATGCACGAGACGACGTTGGGAAGGGCGGCGACGTGCGCCTCGAAGGAGGCCATGTGCTCCCCGGTCGGCCGGTCGAGCTTCACGCGCACGATGGTGAGCAGGGGGCAGCCCGCGGCCTCCGGCGAGAGCAGGGACACGGTGCGCTCGATCACGCCGGCGGCGCGCAGGCGGCGCACCCGCTTGAGGCAGGCCGGTGGCGACAGGCCGATGGCGTCGGCCAGCGCCTGGTTCGAGATCAGGCTGTCCGCCTGCAGGATCGAGAGGATGCGCCGGTCGATCGTGTCGAGCGGCGTGGGCTCCCCGGCCGGCTTTTGGTTACGAACGTCAGCCATCGCTTTTTCGGTTTCAGATTTCTTGTGAAGATCGAGATTGCCTCGCTTCGCCGCGTTACGCACGCCAAGAAAGAAATCCGGCGCAGGCCTGTCCGCGCTAAGGTTCGGCCGCGCGGAGGGCGGGCATGACGACACGGGCGGACGCGGGGGCCAGGGACACTGGAGCCTGGGACACGGGGGCCACGGACACGGGGGCGGCCGGCGCGGGGGCGCTGCCCTCGCTGCGCGACATGGCCGCCATCGGGGTGCTGGCGATCATCTGGGGCCTGTCGATCCCGCTCACCAAGCTGGGGCTGGAGAGCCTGCCGCCGATGGCGCTGACGGCGCTGCGTTTCGCCACCGCGCTGCCGCCGCTGTTCCTGCTGGCCCTGCGCCAGCGGCTGCGCCTTCGGGCGCTGCCGCAGGTGGCGCTGCTGGGCGTGATCGGCATCAGCGTGGGGCAGGTGGCCCAGACGCTCGGGATCGAGGGAACCTCGGGCTCGGTCGGCGCGATCCTGTCGGCCACGATCCCGGTGTTCGTCGTCGTCTTCGCCGCGCTGCGGCTGCGCCAGCGGGTGTCGCGCCGGCAGGTCGCCGGGCTCGCGGCGGCCTTCGCCGGCATCGCCGTCGTGGCGTCGGGCTCGGGAGGCGGGGAGGGGACGGCCGCGACCACGCTTGCCGGCGTGGCATGGATGCTCGTCTCGTCCGTGGCCATCGCCTTCTACTACGTGTGGAGCGTGGAGCTGACGCGGGAGTACGGCACGCCCGCCGTCGCCGCGTGGAGCACGCTCTTCGGCCTCCTCGCCCTGCTGCCGTTCGCTGCGTGGGAGGCATCCCGCATGCCGATCCACCTCACGCCCGAGGGGCTGGCGGTCGCGTCCTACCTCGGCGTCTTCGTCACGGCCGCGGGGCTGTACCTGTGGCTGCACCTCCTGCGCGCCGTGCCGGCAGTGGTGGCGACCAGCGTGCAATACCTGCACCCGATCATCGGCATCGGCGCGGCCGCGGCGATGTTCGGCGACCGGCTGGGCGGCCTCTTCGTCGCCGGCGTGCTGCTGATCCTCGGCGGCCTCGCGCTCATCCTGGCGCCCGCCCGGAAGGTCCGCGGCGGACCGGCAAAAACGCGGAGCCATTAGAAGCCATGGCGTGGGCAGTCTCATGCAGTCTTGCTTCGCTCAACGACCCCAGTCGCTCAGGACCCTCTCGATCCACGCCCGCTGCGGGGCGACGAGGAGGCCCTGGGTGAGGGCGCCGCAGCGCGCCTTGCCGACGCCTTCGGCCCACACTGTGACGGCGACGACGCCGTCGGTGGCGAACACCGGCCCGCCGCTGTCGCCCTGGCAGGCGCCGGAGCCGGCCCGTTCGCGGCCGGTGGCGGGATCGGTGAGCCAGACGAGAATGCTGCTCGGCCCGAAGGGCTCGATGACGCCGAGTTCGGTGCTGCGGAAGCGCCCGCCCGTCGTCGGCTGGCCCTCCGCGCCGAGGCCGTAGCCGCCGACCGTGAGCCTCTCGCCCGAGCCCGGCCGGCCGGCGGAAGACAGGCCGACGGCGGCGAACGGCGCCGGCAGCGGCTCGGCGAGGCGGATCATCGCGAGGTCGATGGAGCGCCGCCGGCCCTTCACGGCGCCGGCGTCGTAGCCCGGGTGCACGGCGACGGCGCGCGGCTCCAGCATCACCGGCTGGCCGGCGGCGTCCTTGTAGTGCACGCGGTAGGCGCTGGCGCCGGTGACGCAATGCGCCGCCGTCATCACCACCGTCCGCGCCAACACGATGCCGGTGCAGAACCCGCCGCGGTCGGTGAGAACCATCACGGCGTGGCGCGACAGCGCCGCGTCGTCGCGCCCCTGCACAATGGCGACGGCCGGCCAGAGGCTGCTGACGATCCAAAAAACGAGGGTGGGGGCAAGCCACCGCCACGGTGTGGAACAGTTTGTCCGCTTCATCGCCGCGTGCTCTTGGCTGCTGTTCGATGTGTGTCTCGAACGGCTTAGCACACGGCACGTCTCAGTCGCAGCCTACTGATATCTTGATCTGCGCCCCGCGCGATCAATGTGGAACTCTCGGATCAATCGCGGGGTACGAAGCGTTCCGCCCCAGGAGTTCGGGCGGTTAAGCCGGCGAACTCCGCGGGGCGTCGCACGATGCCCGGGCGGTTCCTCCCCGCCGTCCACGGCCTCGAAGGCCGGAGCGTCCGTGGCGCCCCGCTCTCCAGCAGTGAGGGCTCTTCAGCACGACACAAGCGTGGCGTCACCCGATCAGGGACCGCCACGCTACTCTGTCGCTGACGCCTTACGCGGCGCGGATCATGGCGGCGATTTCGTCCTTCAGGCGAAGCCTTTTCTTTTTCAGGTTCTCGAGGGTCTCATCGCTCGCCGGCTCGACGTCGGTTTCGATCCGATGGATCTCCCGATTCAGCGTCTCGTACTGATCAGCAAGTCGCGCAAAGTGAGCGTCACCGATCTTGAGGCTCGAGATCTTCGCGGCCGCCGTGGGAAACTCCTCGTGCAGGCCGTGGGGGACATGGGTCATGAAGTGCGGCTCCTCAATCAGGCGCAGGTGAACTTGAAACATATCTCACCGGCACGACCATCGGGGCATTGATGGGCATCAATAGATGCCTCATGGACGGATCGAGCCCCGGGGACAGAACACTCAACCGTCCCGCAGTTTTAGCCGGATCCACCGGCCTTGAGACGCCACCGTTTCAGCGTGCTCGCGAGTTCGTCTGCAACGTCCGGACGGTCGCGCTGAAGTTCAGCAATCAGAAAAGCAAGCACGCCGAGCAGGTACTCAGTTCTTGTTGAAGGTGACATCGTGAGCTCCGTTGTTGACATTCGCGGAACAAAGGAACCACCGACGCCAGAAGACAGGAACCTGCTGAATCGCACAGGCGATTGCGCCCTGTCGGATCCGCCGCGGCCTATCTTGTGAGACTGTCCGGTCTGGACGGCAATCGCCTGGCCGATTCAGGCGCCAGCCGACTTGCGCGGGAGACTGCGTACCGTGCTCGCCTGCGGCCCCTTGTCGCCCATCTCCTCGACGAAGGCCACCAGCTCGCCCACCTTCAGGCGGTCGAACCGGCCGTTGAGGACGCTGTTGCGGTGGAAGTAGACCTCGTGCCCGTCGGCTGCGGCGAGGAAACCGAAATCCCCTTTTGCCGGGAGGCGGATGACGGTTCCAATCGGCACCTCCACATGCGACTTCACCTCGTTCCGCATGCGGCGAACGCGATCCTGCAGCTGCCGCCTTGCGCGGCGGAAGGCATCGTTGATGGCGAAGACCGGATCGCCGTGGCGTTCGTCGAGCCGGGGCGTACGGACCACTGCCACCTCACGCCCACCCGGCAGCGTCAGCCAGACGTTCACCTCGAACGGGCCCCCCTTGCGATGGCGCGCGCCTGGACCCTTCACGACCACCCGCCCGGCGGTGATCCGGCCGAACTTGTCCTCCAATTCCGCCATCTGGGCGAGGAGGGACTGACGCAGGGCCTCGGATGGACCGATGCCCTGGAAGTCGATCTGGACCGGTGTCTCCATGGCTTCATCCTTTCGCCACCGTCGCTTGCTCGATGAGAGCCGGGCACAGTGGCACGACGAAGGTATCGCCCGACGACCGAATTACTCCTGGAGTGTAGCTCGACACCCACGTCGCCGACTGCGAGGGAGGGACTAGACCCCTAACGCAGGAGGACAGCTAGGCAGCCGCACGTCTTGACGGCATTGAGACGCATCAAGGTGACGTGGGTCAGACGGGGTGAGGCGCGGCGGTCCCGCTCGCTTGCGTGCGTATGGCTCAGCGCGCTGCGGTGACCGCGACACTCACGGGGAGGCAGGGGCTCCTTCGGCCTGAGGCAGTTCGCGTGTCCTTCTGCGACCGGCTGTACTCGTCGTGCCGCACGACGCAGCCGGTTCAATTAACCGACTGAGGCTTACTCGCAAGCTCGTCCTCCGACGCTGTCCGCTCAAAACGCTACCCGATCACCTCGTCGGCCCGGCTCAACAAAAATCCCGCGAGGTCCAGCCCCAGCATGCGAGCCGTTTCGAGGTTAATGACCATTTCCACCTTGGTCACTTGTTGGACCGGCAGGTCGAAGGGCTTCTCGCCGCGGAGGATTCGGCCGGCATATACGCCGGCGCGCTTGTGCGACTGCATGAAGTCCCCACCGTAGCTCATGAGCCCGCCTGCGAGGGGAAAGTCGCGTGACTGTGTGATCGCGGCCACCCGGTGGCGCATAGCGAGGGCCGCCAACATTTCGCTTCGGAAGGCGAAATAGGGGTCAGACGTGAACACGAGCCCCCGTCCCGCCGAAGCAGCGGTCGCGGCGAATAGCGTTCCGAGGTCATCCTCCGACCGGACCTCCATGACCGCGAGGTCCACGTTGAGGCCGGCGGCAGCCATCTGCAGGCTCTCGATCTGCGACCGTGCAGTCGGGCTTGTTGGGTTCACGGCGACGGCCAGCTGCGCGGCACGGGGAAATACGTCTCGTATGAACTCGAGCCGCTTGGCCGATACCTCGACACTGAGGCTCGACACGCCAGTGATGTTGGCGCCTGGCTTGGGAAGACTGTCGACGACGCCGACCTTGACTGGATCGCCGCCCATCTCGAACACGACGCTTCGGCCCTCCGACGCAGCCTTGGCCGCGAGCGCGGATTGCGCGCCGCCAGTCGCCACCAGCACGGCCACGTTGCGGTCCGACAACTCTCGCGCCAGCCGCTGCAACCGGTCATACCGACCTTCCGCCCAGCGATACTCCAGGAGCACGCTCTGGCCCTCGACGAACCCGACCTCTGCCAGCCCGTCATGGAACGCGCGCAGGCGGCTCGCGAAACGCTGCGGTGATTCCGGGGCGAGGTAGCCGATCATCGGCGGCGCCGGTGTCTGCGCGACGGTCGGGCGGACACCAGCCACGGTGGCGAGCGCCGCCAGCACGACGCCACGGCGCGTCGGGCCCTGAGGGCCAGACCAGAATTCGGCGTGGACGAGCGAGGGGCTTGACGATCTCGATGCCATGGCTCGACGGGCTCCGGGTGATGTCCGGGCTGCGTGGGTGCAAGTGAGTGCGCCTGCTCCAACTGTCTCAGGGCGCCTGCCGTCGGGCTTCCTGGGGGAACCACCTGCGACGACCGACTGGCTCGACTAGACCGTGGGGAACGCGCGAGGGGCGGGACGATGCTCCCGACCGGAGCATTCCGATGTGCGATAGCGCACGTCCTGAACAGGATGACGTAACGCAGGCGATCAGGTGCCGAGGTTTGGAGCCTGTTGGTGCTGACGCGTGGGTCGCATCAGCTGCAACTCGTCCGCCGCGGTCGAAACGCACAAGAGCCTCATCAGCGGTGACAGCCCGTGCAGGTTGCCCGCGCCAAGTCGGCCTCTGACCCGACGCCGGTGGCCGCGGTCGTGAGGGCGAAATGTGTTGCCATGGCAAACAGGGCCAGCGCACCAGCGCCAAGGGCCATGGCCAGAAGTCGTCTCATCCTCTCTCCCTCCCGCCGACCACGATCTATCAGGGCGAGCAAGCTTGTCGTGACTCCAGGCCGCGCCTCGGCCCAGACCCTCTCGCCGCGCCAGGTAGCCGCCGCCGACAGGCAGGATGCTCCCAGGTCTTTCCCGCCCGGCCTAGTGAGCTCCACCCTCCGGCCCATTGTCGAGATCCGCAGCGGACGACGTCGCCGCGCGCTTGGGCGGGTCCCGAGCATAAGCGAGCAGGCACTCATCCTCGCGGCCGCGGATGACCCGCCGCCCCGCGAGCGCACCGCGCGTCTCGGTCACCACGGTGCGCTGGCCTTCCGGCTCATGGTCGGAATGGAAGTAGATGACGACCCAGTCGTGCTCGCGATGCAGTTCATGGGCGCGAGCACTGTTCGAGTAGAGGGCGGTGACGGACCATCCGTCACGATGCGTGTGCAAGACTGGCAGCCATGCCTCGCCCGAGGGGTTGAAACGTTTCGGTGCGATCTTCGGCAGCAAGTCTGTGCGGGCCTGCCTTTCGTATTCTCGGTCTACGTCCAGAAGAAGACCAACGGGGGGCTCTGCGGCCAGCCTCTTCGTGCGCGGCCGGATGCGGGACAGCGCGTCAGTCACGGCCGCACGCAGAAGAGCGATCCGGCGCGGCCCGAGCCCGGACACGGAATCGATCCTTCCAGAATGGACCGCGGCCTCGAGATCGGCCAGGGTCTCTGCGCCGAGCGTCAGGTGCAGTTGCCGGGCTAGCATGGGCCCGACCCCCGGCAGCGTCCGAAACACCACCTCAGGGTCGCTTTGGCCCCGAAGCTGATCTAGATACGTCCATCGCCCGGTCCGGACGAGCTGCATCACCGCCGCGGCGATCGCGGGTCCGATACCCGGAATGGCGTCGATCGCATCATAGCCGCCTGACGCAACAAGCTCGCCGATATCGCTGTCGAGCGAAGCAATGGTGTCGGCCGCCCGCCGATAGGCGGCAGCCCGGAACGGTTCCGCAGCCTGCGCGGCCAGCAGGTCCGCCGCTTCCCGCAGGCGATCAGCCACGGACGCGTTCAGATTCCGACGAAGTTGCGGCACTGAAGCATACGAAGAGTCCTCGGCCTCGGTCACCGCGCCGCCCCTCCCGCCGGCTTCACGACGGCAACGCGTCGGTCCCGGGATGTCGCCCGAGCGCTTCGAGCCCCTGTTCGAGAAAGTCGCCGAGGAGCGGCGTGCCGCACAGGTAGCGCACCGTCCGTTCGTTGTGGGCGTGGGCGGCATCGGACCGCAACCCCGGCCAGTCCCGCGGGCCATGGTCGCCGCGGCCGAGCCACGTCAGGGCGACGAGGTCGATCTGCTCGTCCTCATTCAATCCGCCGATGATCACCCGCATCTCGTGCAAGGCCGGGTCATCGCGGTGATCTTCGAGCACGGCGGCCTGATTGTCGTCGCTTGGATTCGAGCCGATGTCGGATTCGGTCACCTCGTCCTTCGCATCGAACCGCTTCGCCAGCTGCGCGATGAGCATGACCTTCTCGGGCGAGATCGCCAGTTCAACCCCGTTCACCATCGGTGCCTCCCTGCCTGCGCCCCGCGACAGCGCGCAATCATAATCCCGCCATAGCCGCGGCCAATGACGTGCCTCAATCGCCGACCGCGAGCAGGGCTACGCGTCGTGCCGGCGCTGTCGCCGCGTCGTCTTGCGTTGCGGTGGCCGGCGGCACGTGCTTAGCCTGCCATTGCGTCAAGTCCAGGCCAGACGCGGCCGGCTCTCGTCACCCAGCTTCTTGCCATGTCGGACCGGAGCCAACGCAACGACACCTCCACCGGCGCCGCCGACCGGAACCGTCGTGACGACGACGTCCTTGCTCTCGTCGCCGAACTCGTCCGCGAGATCCACCCCCAGCGCCTGCGGCTCGTCGACGTTCGCCCGTCGAGCCGGATCGAGCGCGACCTCGGCATCGACAGCCTCGGTCGCACCGAACTGATCCTGCGCATCGAGCGCGCCTTCGGCGTGAGGTTGCCGGGGCAGACCATCGGGGCGGCCGAGACCGTCCGCGATCTCATGCTGGCGCTGGAGCAGGCCGGTCCGGCGCGCCGGCAGGTATTGGAGGTGCGGCCGCCAGTCGCGCTACCCACGGTGCCCGCCGCGAGCGACGCCAGGACACTTGTGGATGTGCTCGAGTGGCATGCATCGCAGCACCCGGACCGTCTTCATCTGACCGTGCTGCAGGACGAGACGACCGTCACGGGAAAACTCAGCTACGCCGAGCTCGCGGGCAGGGCCCGCGCCGTGGCCAGCAGCCTCGTCGCGCGGGAGGTCGCGGTTGGAGACCGTGTTGCCTTGATGCTCCCGACAAGCGTCGATTTCTTCATCGCTTTTTTCGGCATCCTGTATGCGGGCGCAATCCCCGTGCCGATCTATCCTCCGCTGCGACTGTCCCAGATCGAGGACCACCTGCGTCGCCAGACCGTCATCCTGCGGAATGCCGGGGCGACCGTGCTGATCACGATGCCGGAGGGTCGGCACCTCGCGAGGCTGATCCGCGCGCAGGTCGAGAGCCTGAGAGCCGTCGAAACCGTCGCGGACCTGGAGGCTTCCGATCTGGCCGTGGAGTTGCCGCCGACGAGGGATCCGGACGCGATCGCGCTGATCCAGTACACCTCAGGCAGCACGGGTGATCCGAAAGGTGTTGTTCTCACTCATGCGAACCTTCTGGCCAACATCCGGGCGATGGGCGCGGTCATGGACGCGCGCTCGACCGACGTCTTCGTCAGCTGGCTGCCGCTCTATCATGACATGGGCCTGATCGGCGCCTGGCTGGGTTGTCTTCACTTCGCCGCGCCGCTCTATGCGATGTCGCCGTTGAGCTTCCTCGTGCGGCCGGCGAGTTGGCTGTGGGCCATCCATCGCTTCCGAGCCACGTTCTCGGCTTCGCCCAACTTCGGTTTCGAGCTGTGCCTGAACAAGATCGCGGAAGCCGACATCGAGGGTGTCGACCTCAGCTCGCTGCGGATGGTCGCCAACGGAGCCGAGCCCATCAGCGTCCATACGCTGCGCCGGTTCATCGAGCGGTTCGGCCGCCATGGCTTTCCGCCCCATGCGATGGCGCCGGTCTATGGCCTTGCGGAGAGCTCCGTGGGGCTCGCCTTTCCTCCACTGGGCCGTCCACCCCTCATCGATCGAGTCGATCGTTCGCGGCTCAGCACTCTCGGGACCGCGGATCCGGCTCGGCCGGACGACCCAAGGCCGCTGGAGATCGTCGCCTGCGGTCAGCCACTGCCGGGTCACGAAATCCGGGTCGTGAACGAGGCCGGGTTCGAGGTGGGCGAGCGGCAGGAAGGGCGGCTCGAATTCCGGGGCCCATCAGCGACGCGCGGCTATTTCCGCAACGAGACGAAAACCAGGGAACTGATCCGCGACGGCTGGCTGGACAGCGCAGATCGGGCCTACATGGCTGGCGGCGATGTCTTCATCACCGGCCGCATCAAGGACATCATCATCCGTGCGGGACGACATCTCTATCCCCAGGAGATTGAGGAGGCCGTGGCCGAAATTCCGGGAGTTCGCAAGGGGGGCGTCGCTGTGTTCGGCACGACGGAGCAAACATCCGGAACCGAGCGGGTCGTGATCCTGGTCGAGACCCGCGAGACAGAGCCTGAGCCTCGGGCGAGGCTGGTTGCCTCGGCACAGGAGGTTGCCACGGACATCGCGGGCACGCCGCCCGACGAAGTGGTGCTTGTGCCGCCGCGGACCGTTCCGAAGACGTCGAGCGGAAAGATCCGCCGCAGCGCCGCGAGACAGCTCTACGAGACGAGAAGCCTCGATGCGGCCGAACGACCTCTGCGATGGCAGGTCGCCCGTCTCGTGCTGTCGGGTGCCGCGCCGCAAGCCAGGCGGCTCCTCCGCTCCCTCGCCGAGCTCCTCTATGCCGGGTGGTGGTGGCTTGTTGTTTCGGCAGGGTTCCTGCTGGGGGCCGCGGCTGTTCTTATGCTTCCCCGCGTGGCCTGGCGCTGGTCCGCGCTGAGGGGAATCTGCCGCGCCGCGATCTCGGCCATGGGAGCGCCCCTTTCGACGACGGGCCTCGACCGCGTCCCGCGCCGCGACGCGATGATCGTGTTCAACCACTCAAGCTATGTCGACGCCCTCCTGCTGGCTGCCATCCTCCCGGGCGAACCCGCCATCGTGGCTAAAAGAGAATTGTCCGACCGGATCTTGGCAGGGGCCGTCCTTCGACGGCTCGGAATCCCGTTCGTCGAACGATATGACGTGTCCGGCAGCCTCTCCGACGCGCAGGCACTGACGGACGTCGCACGCGCCGGCAGGATCCTCGTCTTCTTTCCCGAAGGGACCTTTACGAGACGGGCGGGCCTGTCCGCGTTCTACATGGGGGCGTTCACGGTCGCAGCCGCGGCCGATCTTCCCGTCTTCCCCGGCGTGATCGGGGGAACGCGGACAATGCTCCGCGACGGCCAGTGGTTTCCACGGCGAGCCTCCCTTAGCGTGGACATCGGCGAGCCGGTCAGGCCGGAGGGGCAGGACTTCCGGGCGGTGCTGCAACTCCGGGATCGCGTCCGCCAGGTCATCCTCACCCGCTGCGGAGAGCCTGATCTGGCGGAACTGGTCAAGCCGAATGCCGCCTCCAAGACGTAACGGACGCAGGGCAGGGGGGACGACCTAACGGTGCTTTGTCCGAGCTCGCGCTGCGTTATGCTCATCTGCAGGCCACCGGAGATCCACGCTTGCAGCAGTTCGAGCTTAGCCGGACCTTCACCCTCCTGGAGCCCGGCCCTGTGGTCCTGGTCACGACCTTCGACGGGCTCAAAAACAACGTGATGACCATCTCGTGGACGATGGTCCTCGATTTCACACCGGTGTTCGCCATCACCACAGGCGCGTGGAACTACTCGTACGCGGCGTTGCGGAAGACCGGGGAGTGCGTCATCGCCATTCCTACCGTTGATCTTCTGGATCGCGTGGTGGGGATCGGGACGTGCTCCGGTGCCGATACGGACAAGTTCGCAAAGTTCCGGCTCACGGCCATTCCAGCAAGGCGGGTCAAAGCGCCACTGATCGCGGAGTGCCTCGCCAACATCGAGTGCATGGTCGTCGACATGGTCGATAAGCATAACATCGTCGTGCTGAAGCCGCTCGCCGCCTACCTCGACTCGTCGAGGAAGGAGAAGCGCACCCTTCACGCGGTCGGGGACGGCACGTTCATCGTCGATGGGCGAAAGCTGGATCGAAGGAAGATGATGGCAGCCAAGCTCCCGCAGGGCGTGTAAGTGTATCCTTACTTCTTCGGATACCCGACTGTTTGGGACAATAGCACGTGGTGGTCGTGGCTAAGTCCCAGCGCATCCGCAATGGCCTCGCGGTCAATCCAGGCTCGGATGACGGTTGAGAGACCAGAACTCGCCGCAAAGAGATAGACGTTCTGCGCGACCGCTCCAGCGGCAACCGAAGCGAAGCTTTCACGCTGTCGCACTGGCACCATCGTCATCCGGGAGGTATCGGCGACGAAAACGAGGTCCAGCGGCGCTTCGTCGACAAAGTCCTGGTATCCGGTCACACGGCGAATGTCGCTTGCTGAGGCGAGCCTCAGAGCGTTCGCTTCAGCATCATACAGGTACGCTCCTGACGACAAGGCGACATAGATTTCGATCTCCTGGCAATTGAGGGCGGTCGGCGCAGTCCGATGCCCGTCTGGCCGGTTCACGCCGAAGGCGGACCACAGCAGGCCGGACACGACCTGAAGCGGAAGCTCTGTCCGGGCGAAGTCCCGAGCGGAATGCCGCTGAGCGAGGGCGTCGAGCAACGGCATTCCGCCATGCTTTTCCGGCTCGGGCAAAGCAATCGATGGAGCTGCACCTCCAAGTGCTGGCTTTGCGCGTAGTTGTCCCATCATGCCGAGTACAAACTTTTTTAATGTACTCATGTCGGCCCCTTGGTGTTGAATTCAACCAAATTCCGATGTAGTCGATCGCATGCGTTGATAGTTTCGTCTTGATCGACGCAGGTGCGGTGCTCAGATGCCCGTGACTTTAAGACGTCGTCTTGCGATAGCATTGATGACGCTCAACGAGTTCAGTCCTCCTGCAGACGCTGAGAAAAGCGGACACGCGAGGACGTCGGCCGTTAGTCAAGGCGCCCCAGAGGCGTGTCGGCCCAGCGTGGCATAGGATGCCGCCGGCCGCCGAAAGGCCTGCTTGCTCATGTCTCTTGCAGGGTCTTTCTTGTCAATGTGAATGCCCTCCAGCAGTCCTTCGTTTGGCAGACGCCCAGGGGTGAACTCGACGTGAGACGACCGGAACGGCGTAGCGGCGTTGACGGGAAGTCTGGAGGGTCACCGGCGGAGGATTGCTCCACCGACGACAAGGTGTCGTTCCTGGCACAGGCATCGGGGGCTCCCGGTGGAGGACAGGTCGTCGTTCGCGAGACGCGGACGTCCTTTGTGTTCCTGACCGAGAACCTCGTCTACAAGCTCAAGAAGCCGGTCCGGGATCCCTTGCTGGACCTGACGACCGTGTCCTTGCGCCGTGCGAACGCGGCGGAGGAACTCCGCCTCAACCGTCGGCTGGCGCAAGATGTCTATCTTGGAGTGACCGCCCTTTGCCGGCAGGCCGACGGAACGCTGCGCCTCGGCGGATCGGACGGCGAGGTGGTCGACTGGCTGGTCGTCATGCGACGCCTGGCCAACGAAGGGTTTCTCGATCAGGCGTTGGCCCGGGGCGTTGTCAGGCGCTCTCAGATCGAGGCCGTGGCCGACGTTCTCGCGCTGTTCTATCGGCGCGTCGATACCGTTCCGTTGGCGCCAGATGCCTATGCAGACTCGCTGCGGGTGCAGATCCTGTCGGCGCGCGGGATCCTGCTCGATCCGAGGCTGAAGCTCTCTCGGTCCCTGATCCTGCGGATCTCGGGAGCGCTGCTGGGTTGCGTGTCGAGGGAGGGTCCCCTCTTGCGCCGCGCGCGTCGTGCCCCGCTCGTGGAGGGACATGGCGACCTTCGTCCGGAACACATCTGGCTGGATCACACGCCCGTCATCATCGACTGCCTCGAGTTCAGGCGGGACCTGAGGATCGTCGATCCTCTCGATGAGTTCTCCTTCCTCGCTCTGGAATGCGAACGCCTGGGCGCTCCGTGGGCCGGGCGGATCTTGCTGGAGCGCGCGCTCGATCTCGCCGGTCATGGTCAGGGCCCGCTGCTGCTGACCTTCTACCGGTGCTTTCGCGCCATGCTGCGGGCAAGCCTTGCACTGCGGCACTTCCTCGAGCCGTCGCGAGGCAGGCACGGCACCTGGCACGCACAGGCGCGCGGCTATCTCGAGATCGCCGGAAGGGCCGCCATGCTCCTGTCCGGAGAGAGGTCCGCCATGAGGTAGCGCAGTGTACCGTTGCTGCGTGCCAATCAGAGTTGTTTTTAGATCTGTCCCTGCCCTTGGTCCGAGGAGGCCGCCGATGCCATCGCCGAGACGATGCACCCTCGTCGTCAGCCTGGGGCCGCGGGAACTGGCGCAGGCCACGGCTTCGCACGCCGGCGTTACCTTGGCCGAACTCGAGGAACGAAGCTTTGAGGACGGCGAGGACAAGATCCGCCCGCTGGTCGACGTGGCGGGTGACGATGTCGCCGTGGTCGCGGGGCTCTTCGCCCACGGGGGGCGCAGCGTCAACGACATGCTGTGCCGCCTTCTGTTCCTGATCGGTTGCCTGAGGGACCACGGCGCCGCGCGGGTTCGGGTCATCGCGCCTTACCTCTGTTATGCGCGGAAGGACAGGCGTACGAAGGCGTTCGATCCCGTCACGATCCGTTACGTGGCCCAGTTGATCGAGGCGGTGGGATGCGACGAGATCGTCACGGTGGACGTGCACAATCCCGCCGCCTTCGAGAACGCGTTCCGGATCCGCGCGCACGACCTGTCGATGGCAGCCTTCTGGGCCGATCATGTCGTGGCCTTGGGCGTGGACGAGCCCCTCGCGGTCGTCTCCCCGGATTCGGGCGGGATGAAGCGGGTGGAGGCCCTTCGGCTGGAACTGGAGCGCCGGACCGGTCTTTCGGTCGGCAAGGCCTTCATGGAGAAGTTCCGCAGCGGCGGGCAGGTCACGGGCGATCTGTTCGCGGGCGAGGTAGCGGGTCGTTGCGCCATCGTTCTCGACGATCTCGTGAGTACCGGCGGGTCGATGCATCGCACCGCGCTTGAATGCCGACGTCGGGGTGCCCGCCGCGTCGTCTGCATGGCGACCCATGGCCTTTTCACGGGCGGTGCACACGAGCTGATATCGTCGGACGCCGTCGATGAGATCGTCGTCACGGACACGGTCCCTGTCGATCAGGCGGTGGTGTCGCGTGCAGGGCCGCGGCTCCGGATTGTCTCCGTCGCTCCGTTGCTGGCGGCCACGCTGAGGTAGCACCAGGACTATCGTGGCAACAAGGTGCCACACGACGGTCGGTCGCAACGTGCCCGGTCGCTGGCTCTGCTGATGAGGTCGTCCTAGGGGACGGGACCTCCCGGAGCGACTGATCCCGCGGAGGGCGTGCCATTGGTGCGGCCAGGCTCCAGTTCGGCCCGCAGAAGGGCGAGATCCCCTTCGTCAAGGGTCTCGCGTTCAAGAAGTCTTCCGGCCCATTCCAGCAGGATCGGAAGGCGAGCCTGCAGGATCGCGAGGGCCCTGGCCTCGGCCTCAGCGATGAGACGCGAAACAGCGCGATCCCGGACTGCGGCGGAGGCCTCGCTGATTGGCGACGGCAACGCATCCGCCTGCCCCCCAGGCGGGAGGAAGGCAGGGGGGTGTTCGTAGACCGCCTCCCCGAGGTCCTCATCCATGCCGTACTGGGTGACCATGGCCCTCGCGATCATCGTAGCTCGTTGGAGATCGTCGGCCGCGCCTGTGGATACATCACCGATGACAATTCGCTCTGCGGCGCGCCCACCGAGCAGCACGGCCATCTTTGTAACCAGCTCTGAACGCAGCATGAGGTAACGGTCCTCCGTCGGCATCTGCATCGTGAAACCGAGGGCGCCGATGCTTCGTGGCAGGATCGTCACCTTCTTGAGGGCATCCGTCCCTGGGAGGCTGAGGGCAACGATGGCATGCCCGATCTCGTGGTGGGCGACCACGCGCCGTTCCTGTGCGTTGATAATCCGGTTACGCTTCTCCGGTCCTGCGATGATCCGTTCGACCGCCGCCACGAAGTCCGCCGCTGCAACAGCATCCGCGCCACGTCGGGTGGCTGCCATCGCGGCCTCGTTCACGAGATTGGCGAGATCCGCGCCCGTGAAGCCGGGCGTGAGCCCCGCGATGGCGCTGCGGTCGATGTCCGGCGCAAGTGTCACCTTGCGCAGATGGACTGCCAGGATGTCCTCGCGCCCCTTGCGGTCCGGCCGGTCCACGACGATCTGGCGATCGAAGCGACCGGCGCGCAGGAGCGCAGGGTCCAGGATCTCCGGTCGGTTCGTGGCGGCCAGCAGCACGACCCCGGAACTCGGATCGAAGCCGTCGAGCTCGCTAAGGAGCTGGTTGAGGGTTTGCTCCTTCTCGTCGTTTGCGCCGGCGATCCCGACCAGCGCCCGGGCGCGTCCTAGCGCATCGAGTTCGTCGATGAAGATGATGCACGGCGCATGGCGCCGGGCCTGTTCGAAAAGGTCGCGGACCCGGGCCGCGCCTACGCCCACGAACAGCTCGACGAACTCCGAACCGCTGATCGAGAAGAACGGCACCCCGGCCTCGCCGGCTACGGCACGGGCGAGCAGGGTCTTACCCGTCCCGGGCGGACCCACCAGCAGAATGCCTTTCGGTACGTGTGCGCCGAGTCTTCCAAAGGTCCTGGGATCCTTGAGGAAGGCAACAACCTCCTTGAGTTCGTCCTTGGCCTCGTCGACGCCGGCGACATCGGCGAAGCCGACCTTGATCCCCTTCTCCACGAAGACCTTCGCCTTGCTCTGGCCGATGGACATAAGACCACCCATTCCGCCCGACATACGCCCGAGCGCCGTCCGCCACAGCCAGAAGAACAGCAGGGCGGGGATTATCCATCCGAGAAGCGTCGACAGCCAGTTGCTCTCCGCCACGCCGGAATAGGCGACGCCAGCCGCATCGAGCTCTCGCGAGAGATCGGCGGGCACGCGAAAGGCCAAGACGGTCTTCGGACCGTCGGCCGCCGGCTCCTTGAGCGTGCCCTGCAGGTACTCCGACGCGACCGTGACCTGGGTGAACTTCTGCTCGCGCACCAGCGTCAGGAACTGGCTGTAGGGCACTGTCTGGACATCGCGCCACGTGGCCCAGATCTGCTGAAGCAGGAGCCCGCCAACCAGCATGAGCAGGATAAAACCCAGATCGAGCTTGTGCTGCTTTTCCATGGCCCCCCCCTGCATGCCAAGAGACTAGCGGCGGCGCATCGCGCAGGGGTTGACCCGGCTCAAGCCGACCAAGGCTGGCTCCTGCCATGCAGGGCACACGATCAACGCGGCTCAACCGGCAGATGATTTCGTGACGTATCTCAATCACGCCGGGATCACTCTCCTGTAGATTGCATGCGTGAGGTGATCGACATGTTCGCCGACCGAAGAGACGCTGGGCGACGGCTGGGCAGGGCATTGTCTGACTTCAAGAAGGACAATCCCATCATCTATGGCCTGCCGCGGGGAGGTGTTCCCGTTGCAGCAGAGATTGCCAAGGTTCTCGGAGCGCCTCTTGATGTCCTAATGGTGCGGAAGATCGGTGCACCCGGTCAGCCGGAGCTTGCGCTCGGGGCCGTGGCCGATGGGTGCGATCCGACCGTCTTCTGGAACCAGAAGCTCGTCGCTGCGTTCGGTCTTCTTCCCAGCCAATTAGACCAACTTTCCCAGCGGCAGAAGAAGATCATGGAAGAGCGCTCGTCGCTCTACCGGGCGCACCGGCCGGGGCTTTCGCCCAGTAACCGCGTTGTGATCGTCGTCGACGACGGCCTCGCGACGGGAGCGACGATGCTCGCCGCTCTCAGGGCCCTGCATCGCCAGAAGCCGTGCCGAATAATCGTGGCCGTACCCGTTGCTCCTGCGGAGATGATCGAGGCTCTGCGCGAAGAGGCTGACGAAGTCATTGTCCTGGATACACCGCTATCATTCAGGGGGGTCGGTGGGTCGTATGCCCGCTTCGACCAAACCGAGGATTCCGAGGTGCTGTCGTGCCTCGACGAACTCGCCGCCCAGGCGCGGCGCGTAAGGCCGGAGATGCCGTAGCGTCAAAGTGACGAACTTCCACCGGCGGTGTGGAATTCGATCAGATTCAGCCGATCCAACGCGGTTCCATACGGCAAGCCTATGCCTCACGCCCGAGAAGACATAGGTCTATTACGCGTGACCAATATCCAGCGTTCTCGCGGGGCGGATGGTCATTCGGGTCGCCGGCAACGAGCGGCAGCAGTGGGGGCGAGGCAGACTCTGAACCGCCAAGGTCGCGATAGACCAAGGCCGGTACAGATGGAATTGGGGAAAGCTATGGCGGTTCATGCTGATATCGTGTTGCGCAACGGGCCAATCTGGTGCGGGCGCGACGAAGGGGTCGTGGAGGCCCTCGCGATCTTTCAGGATAAGGTATTGACGGCTGGCGGCGACGCCGAGATTGCTCCGCTCGTCGGCCCTGAGACCCGCATCATCGATCTCAACGGGCGACTGGCGACGCCTGGCCTCAACGATTCGCATCTGCACCTCATCTCGCTTGGCATGAGCATGCTGTGGGTGGATTCCAAGCCAGAGGCCGCGCCTACACTGGAAGCACTGTTACATGGCATCTCGGCTCGCGCTGCCACTTTGCAACCGGGCGAGTGGATCCTCTCGCGAGGCTATGACCAGACCAAGCTTGACACAGGCCGCCACCCCCGTCGTGAGGAACTCGACCGCGCCGCTCCCCACAATCCGGTGATGTTGGTCCGTACGTGCGGCCATATCGCGATCTGTAACTCCGAGGCGCTTCGGCTCGCTGGCATTGACGAGCATTCGCCGACGCCGCAGGGCGGCCTGATTGAGAAGCAGGGCGGCCGCCTGACGGGGCTGCTGGCCGAGAACGCCCTTGCGCCGGTGCAGGCGGCAATTCCCGCCCCGAGCGAAGAGGACCTCATCGCCGGGATCGAGCGTGGCGGCCACTATTTGCTCTCGCTCGGCATCACCAGCTGCATGGATGCTGCCGTCGGCCAGAAGGGCGGCTTCGGTGAGATCGCGGCCTATCATCGTGCAAAGCGTGAGGGCCGCCTGCCCGTCCGGACCTGGCTGACCCTGCTCGGCGATGACGGCCGCTCGATCGTTCCTCAATGTTACGATGCTGGCCTGATCACTGGCACCGGCGACGACATGCTGATGATCGGGGCTGTTAAGCTCTTCCTCGATGGTTCAGCCGGCGGACGCACCGCTTGGATGTCCTTGCCCTACCTTGGCGACGACCGGACCACAGGCGTCAGGATGTGGGAGGATGCCGAGCTGAACCGCATGGTGCTCGATGCGCACAAGAAGGGCTATCAGCTGGCCTGCCATGCCATTGGCGATGCCGCGATCGAGCAGCTCATCACGGCCTATGAACTGGCGCTGAAGGCCTTTCCTGACCCGGATCGGCGCCACCGCATCGAGCATTGCGGTTTTTCGACCGCGGCCCAGCACGAGCGCATGGTCAAAGCTGGCATTTATCCCTGCCCTCAGCAGGTCTTTATCCATGATTTCGGCGATGCTTACGTGAAAGTTTTGGGACCTGAACGGGCGCTACCGAGCTACCCGCTCCGGACCTGGTTCGATCTCGGTCTGAAGCCTGCGACGGGCAGCGACGCACCGGTTTGCGACCCGAACCCGTTCCCAAACTTCCACGCGATGCTCACGCGCAAAACCTGGAAGGGGACGGTGATGGACGAAAGCCAGCGCGTCTCGATTGAGGATGCCTTGCAAGCCTATACCGAACATGGCGCATTCGCGCAGAAGCGGGAGAGCGTGAAGGGGCGTCTTGCTCCCGGCTTCCTCGCCGATGTCGCCGTTTTCTCGCGGAACCTGCTTACGGCCGATCCTGCCGAGATCCTCAAGGATACACGCTGCGATCTCGCAATTCTCGGTGGGCGTGTTGTCTACGAACAATCGTAAGGCTGGCAGCGTCCGGGCCAATAACGAGTCGATGCGAAGCAGTACCCGCCGCGCATCCCGGGCCGAGCGTGTCTTTCATGCTCCTCTGCAGCGGCATGACATTGAGAGCCATACCGACCAGCACAAGGACCACCCCGGCGATTTCTCTTTGGCCTAGGTTTCCATCAAGGAAGAGAGCCGCACCACCCATCCCTCATGCGAGCGTCGACCTCGCCGGGGCCGCCCTCGTGCCGGTAATGCCGGGCAACGTCTTAGCGGCACCTAAACCGCCGCGAACGCCTGGGCGAGGTCGGCGATCAGGTCGTCGACGTTCTCGATGCCGACGGAAATGCGGATCAAGGCATCAGTGAGTCCGATCTCTTCGCGCAGTTCCCGCGCGACGCCCGAATGTGTCATTGCCGCCGGATGTGAGACCAGCGTCTCCGTGCCGCCGAGACTGACGGCGAGCTTCATGATCTGCAGGTGGTCCAGGAGCGCGAAGGCTTCCTTCTCGCCGCCCTTCACGTCGAACGCGAAGGTCGAGCCGGGAGCCGTGCATTGCCGGTCGAAGACCACCTTGCGCGGGTCGGCCATAGACAGGTGGCCCAGGTAGTGAAGGCGCGCCACCATAGGATGCGATGCGAGATAGTCCGCGACCGCCCGGGCGTTCTCGTTGGCGCGGCTCATGCGGATGTCGAGCGTCTCGAGCGACCGCATGAGCATCCAGCATGAGTTGGGATCGAGTTGTGTGCCGAGCGAGGAGCGCCACCCTTTCACCTGCCGGACGAGGGCGTCCGAGCCGGAGATGGAGCCTCCGACGAGATCGCTGTGACCACCCACGTACTTCGTCAGGGACAAAAGGCTGAGATCCGCACCGTGCTTCAGCGGCTGCTGGAATTTGGGACCAAGAAGCGTGTTGTCCACGACCACCGGAGGACGGTGCCCCTGCGCCTGACCGATCTCGTCTGCGATGGTCCTGCAGGCGGCAAGGTCGACGAGGCCGTTGGTGGGGTTGGCCGGCGTCTCGACGAGGATCATCGCCACGCGCCCCTTGGAAGCCGCCGCATTGGCGACCGTGCGCATCTGGGCGATGTCGATGCCGTCGGTGAAGCCGAACGCGGTTACGCCGAGGGCAGCCATCTGGTTCTTCAGGAGCGTCTCGGTGCCGCCATAGAGCGGGCGTGAGTGCACGACCGTGTCGCCCGGACGCAGGAATGCGAAGCAGGTGGTGGCGATCGCCGCCATGCCGCTGGCGAAAACCGCACAGCGCTCGGCCTCATCCCAGATGGCGAGGCGGTCCTCGAGGATCTCCAGGTTTGGGTGGTTGAAGCGCGAATACACCAACCCTGACTTCTCGCCCTCGCGGGGCCGGCGGCGACCCGAAGTGAGATCGAAGAAGTCCTTCCCCTGCTGGGCGCTCTCGAAGACGAACGTGGACGTCAGGAAGACCGGAGGCTTCAGCGAGCCCTCCGACATGGCGGGTGAGTAGCCGTACCCCATCATTAGGGTCTCGGGATGCAGCCTGCGATTGGCAATCCGGTCCTTGTAGTAGCTGTCCCGGGTCATGGTGTTCCTCCGGTTGCGTGGGCGTGCGGGCGTCAGGTGGCGAGACCGATGGAGCGTTCCTTGCGATCGACACGTAGCCTCGGCGCGGTGATCTCTGAATCACTCGGTTTGCCACAGGAACCGCTAGTTGATCTCTGAATGCGGCAGACACGATGGCCGGCTGTCCCTCGGGGACCCCGGCCCTCGCGAAGGCCTAGCAGAGGTCCGGCTTTACGCCGCCTTGCCGTTGCGGCTTTTCTTGACCGGAGTAGGTGCGTTCAGCCCTTTGCGGCGCTGCTGGCCAAGACCCATGCTCTTAGCGAGTTCCGACCGCGTGGCTGCGTAGTTCGGCGCCACCATCGGGTATTCGGCCGGCAAGCCCCATTTGGCGCGATACGCCTCCGGCGACATGTCGTACTTCGTCCGCAAGTGGCGCTTCAGCGACTTGAACTTCTGGCCGTCCTCCAAGCAGACAATAAAGTCAGGCTGCACCGACTTCTTGATCGACACGGCCGGCGCCTGCGTCTCGACGGGCTTCTCTAGTGCCCCCGTCGACGAGGCCACCAGAGCC
Organism: Alsobacter sp. R-9; assembly: GCF_054612375.1. Classification (NCBI taxonomy): domain Bacteria; kingdom Pseudomonadati; phylum Pseudomonadota; class Alphaproteobacteria; order Hyphomicrobiales; family Alsobacteraceae; genus Alsobacter; species Alsobacter sp. R-9. The sequence continues at coordinate 35,414 of NZ_JBTSWJ010000020.1, forward strand.
TTGTGGACCTCCGCTATGAGAGCCGGGAGTTCCGCCAGCGCAACGGCGTTGTTGCTCACATAGGCCGCGACAAGGTCTGAGGCGAGGGTGACTAAGTCAGTATGCGTGTCAGTCTCGGGCATCATGATTCTCCTCGTAATCAAGTGCTCTCTCACAATGAATTGCTTCAATGGCGAGAGGATTAGAGCCATTGTTCCTAATCAGACTGCATCGTATCAGGCCGCCTGGAAGTAGGCACCTGGACTGGTTCATCTCGACGACGCGGGACCCCATCCTCCGTCGGAAGCCTAGGAAAGCGGCCGCGTGCGGCCGCTCTCTTTAGCTCGATGAGCCAACACTGTCGAACAGATCTGAAATACTCATCGCCGAATTTCTTCGGCCCAGATCTGCAGATAGTCTTCAGTAAGACAGTAAGTACGCACCGCGCCGAACGTGCTAAGATGCTGTTGCTGCGTTGGGTTGGTTGGCGGTGCGGAAAAAACTATTCTTCAGCTCCTTCTGCGTTTCATAGATTGACCCCGTGAATTTTGGCGGCGGGAGCGGCAAGCGTACGGGCACGTTCTCCATACGCGGAACGACTGGATCGATCGCGCCATACACAACGCTTCTGCGCCACGCAGACCAATCTTTGGGCTGAGCGCTACCTACGAGCGGCCAAGCGTCAGCAGCTGCGTATTGATAAAGCAAAAGTCTGCGGGGTTTGCTTGATGTGTTAACTGCCGATCCATGGATTGTTAGAACATGATGTATCGATATGCTTCCCGCTTTTCCTGTGCATGGAATTGCTTTACTAAAATCAATTTCACTAACCGTAGGATCAATGGCTCCACAGAACGCTCCGTCACTATGATGGTCGTAAACTGGTCCTTTGTGACTGCCGGGAATGCAGAGGAGCGGCCCGTTCTCCAATTCACAGTCGTCCATCATCACGCCTACCGCACATAAGTCGCTATTGGTGTGCGGGTAAAAGGCCCAATCTTGATGCCACTCGACTGCGGCACCACCCCCAGGGGCCTTCATGTTCAACTTGGAAGTATCAAATCGGATCGCTGGACCGATCAGCTGACTTAGTATTGAAAGAATATTCTCATGTCGCATGATCGTGTCGAAAATTTTATGCTGAAGGTGCGGTGTCTTGATCCGCCTCACACGTGGCGTCAACTCTGAATGGTCCGGTTCCAAGTCATAGACGTCATTATGCTCCGACACCGAACGAGATCGTTCCAAGAGCTGATCTGTAACTTGCCGCAATTCCGCAAGTTCTGAGGGAGGCAGTACGTTTTCAACAACAAGAAACCCGTCTCGCTCGTATGCCGCCACTTGTGCTTCGCTGAGTTTCATCGCCGTCTCCTCTCCTATCATGCTGGCAGAATATCTAAGTCAGATCGGCTGGCCCAACGGCCCCGACACCGAGGCGAAGGACTGGAACTGGACGCCCATTGCCGTGCGAGCCGCTGCTGGCAGCGCGAGGGCTCGCCACGCTTCAGCGGGCACCGATCCTTTCTTCGTCGATCGTTCGTACACTGCGTCGTCTTCAAGACATGAAGCTGCTGGCGTGTGAGGACCTGCCAGGCGAAGCAGAGGCATGTGGAAACCTTTAGTCCACGATCACGTCCGCTTGCGCTGACAGAAGTGGTGGGAGATCGATCTCCATCTGGGTGGCGATCAGGCGATTGATCGCCATCTCGTAGCGCGATGGTTCCTCCGCCGGGATCGATGAAGGGGCATCGCCGCGCAGGAGGCGGTTGATCCGGACGGCCAACTGCGTGGGAAGTTCGGATCGGTCGGGGCCGTAGGAGATGAGGGCGTTCGTCCGCACGGCGTCGGAATACCAGAACATCGTCGGGATCTTACGTTGCAGGGCGAACTGCGTGACGGCGCGCCGGACCCTGATGGTGATCGGGTCCGGCACGACGATGATGGCCTGAGGATAGGGTTCGGCCAAGGCCGCCGCAGCCGCATCAAGCGAGCCGAACAAACCGGCCGGCCAATTGGCGACCTCGATGGCGGAGGAGGAGCTGTACGACTTTATAGCGCCCAGCAGATGCAAGGCCGCTGGTACCGTTGGTTCGAACACAACAGCGACCCGCTTCAAACTGGGGATCAGTGTCTGCAGGACCTGCAGCCACTTGGCGCCAAGCGAGGGAGGATAAGCGATCAAACCCGTCGTCTGCCCTCCCGGCTTGGCGAGCGACTGGATGACACCAGCGCGAACGGGATCGAAGCCGTTGTAGAAAAGGATAGGCTGGGAATCTGACCGGGCACGGACGGCAACCGCTGCTCCCTCGCCGTTGACCACGATCAAGGCGGGTCGGGCGCCTACCAATTCAGTGGCCGCAGCGTCGACTTCCGACAACTTCAATGGAACGCTTCGATTGAGCACCAAGGAAGTGCCTCTTCGCCAGCCGAAGCGCCCTAAGGCTGTCATCGTGTCCGGGATGAGGTCCTCTTCGCCCGAACCGAAGTAGGTGAGCCATCCCAAGACCTTTGTTTCTTCAGCATATGCAGAGGAATGGGTGCAACCTCCGACTGCCAAAGCAGCAAGGAAAACCCGTCGGTCCACGTGCGCGATCCTCACACGGAGTGCCTCATCAAGTGTAAGTTCCTTGCTCTGCCGCCGGCAAGAAGCACGGGCAGAGCCTGTCAGGCCGTCAACCGGCGCGACCTCTCGTGAAGGCCTCCCTGAAGAAGGCCCAGCCTCGCCATGGCTGATCCGCACCAGGTGGTGCATCAACTGCGCCTGGTGCTAGCGTTCCCCTGCTACCGCGTACGCGGCGATTAGATGCGGGACCGGAGGGAAAGCTGTGCCCAGATGGCGGCATGGAGCGTTGCAGCCAAGACACCCTAATCCGGATCTACGAGTACCTTGGCCTATACGTCATGGCCGGATTTCCTGAACGTCCACCCACTGTCAGTGTTTTGGTGACCGGCTCAGGCCTCGCGTTCGAGCACGTAGCGTCCGTAAACGGAGTATCGTGCCAAGTGAGAGGGGCTTGCTGGCTGCCAACTGAACCGGGCGGTTGCGCTGCTACCCTTCCACGAGTCGTCGTGCTGCCTTGCCCGCCGCTAGGGCATAGTCGGTCTCTCCGTGGATGACGATCAGCGCAGTGGCTCCCTCCAAGAGGACCACGATCTCGCGCGCCCGATCGGTTGGGGCAGCGACGTTTTCGCGCGCGAGGCGGCCCGCGAGCCACGCCTCTAGCGATGCCTTGTGGCGCTGCGCGACGCTGCGGGCCGGATGGCCCTTGAGGTCGGCCAGTTCCATGGCGACGCGGGTAAATCCCGCCCCCGCCCACCTCGGCCTTGTGGCCCATTGGGCCAACGCGGCGAAGATCTGCTCGACGATGTCGCCCGGGGTTCCGGCGAGGCGATCCCCCCAGCGCGTGAACCGATCCAGCGCCAGGATGTGCTGGTGTTCAAGCGCCGCGGCCAGCAGGTCGTCCTTGCTCGGGAAGTGGTTGTACAGCGTCCGCTTGGTCACGCCGGCTCCCGCGGCGATCTCGTCGACACCCACGCGGTTGATGCCCTGCCGATAGAAGAGCTCGTAGCTGCGGTCGAGGATGGTCCGGCGTGTCTGGTTCCTGTCCCTCGGCATGCTTCCCCCGAAGTAGACCCGCTAGTGAATTTACACGGTCGGGCTCCGCAAGGAAGTTGGTGGAACTCAAGCCGGGAGGAAGCCATGAGCGCCAGCGTCGCCGATAGACCCGTCCTTGCCGTCGGGGCCGCCATCGCCGAGTTGACGCAGCTGTTCGGCGACAGGATCGCGACGTCGCAGGCGCTGCGCGACCAGCACGCCCACACCACCACATGGGTCGCCAACCAGCCGCCGGACGCCGTGGTTTTTCCCGCCTCTACGGAGCACGTTCAAGCCATTGTCAGGATCTGCGCCCGACACGACGTCCCAGTCATCCCATTTGGGGCCGGCACGTCGTTCGAAGGCCACGTCAATGCACCCTTTGGCGGCATCTGCATCGACACGCGGGAGATGAATGCGATCCTCACCGTCAATCCGGAGGACTTCGATTGCGTCGTGGGGCCTGGGATCACCAGGAAGGCCCTGAACGCTCGCCTTCGCGACATGGGCCTGATGTTCCCGGTCGACCCGGGCGCCGACGCATCGCTGGGGGGCATGGCGTCAACGCGGGCGTCCGGCACCACCGCCGTCCGCTACGGCACGATGCGCGACAACGTATTGTCCCTCGTCGTCGTCCTCCCCGATGGCAAACTGTTGCGGACTGCGAGCCGCGCCCGGAAGTCCTCTGCGGGTTACGACCTCACGCGGCTGTTCGTCGGCGCGGAAGGCACACTTGGCATCATCACTGAGCTGACCCTGCGGTTGCACGCGATCCCCGAGGCGATCGCGGCCGCAACCTGCCGCTTCCAGACAGTTCGCGACTGCTGCGACGCGGCCATCGCGGGGATCCAGTCGGGCGTCTCCTTCGCGCGGGTGGAACTCCTCGACGCGATGCAGGTGAAAGTCTGCAACGCCCATTCGCGGTTGGACTGGGTCGAGGAACCGACGCTGTTCGTCGAGTTCCACGGCATGCCGGCGTCGGTGGCGGAGCAGGCCGACCGCTTCCGCGCCGTGGCGCTGGAGGCGGGGGCCCAGGCGTTCGAGTGGTCGGCCGATGCCGAGGCTCGATCCCGCCTCTGGCATGCACGCCACGACGTCTTCTGGGCCCTGAAGTCCTACCGACCGGGAGCGCAGGTCATCGTTACCGACGCCTGCGTGCCGATTTCCCGGCTGGCGGAGTGCGTCGAGGAGACCCAGCGGGACATCGCGATGAGCAGACTCATCGCGCCGATCGTCGGGCACGTAGGCGACGGCAACTTCCATGCCTCGATCCTCGTCATGATGGACGACGCCGACGAGATCGACAGGGCGAAGGCGTTCGTCGACCGTCTGGCCCTGCGTGCCATCGGCATGGGCGGGACCAGTACCGGCGAGCACGGCATTGGCCAGGGCAAGCGCCAGTTCCTGGCGGAAGAGCACGGAGACAACGGCGTGTCCGTGATGACCGCTCTGAAGCGCGCGCTGGATCCGTCCGGGATGATGAACCCGGGCAAGATCTTCTTCTAGGGCCCAACGTGAGCCTGTCCCCGACGCAAAAAGATTCAGCGCAAAAAAAGTGCGGCAGGCGCATCGAACAGACGCACCTGCCGCCTGTTGAACATCAGTCGTCCGGCAGCCTGCGGGGGCGGCGTTTCCCCGCCAGATCGCGAACTCAAGATCAGATCGCGAGAGGCCGATGTCCCTCCGTTCCTTCTCGCTCCAGTCCTGCAGTCGGGCATAGGCTTCCCGGCGAGCCTGCCAGGCGAGAAGCCGCCGCATGATTGCGTGAATGATCCGGCGGACTCGACGGGCAGGGCTGGACCCGATCAGCGGGCGCGAGCGCGGCACGTGCATCGGAAGGGTCGTCATCGTGCTCTCCATGCTGGCGGCCTCCGATGAAGCCGCCGCCGCGTTTCAGACCGCCCGCTCGATCATCACAGGCACCGGGCGGCACACGGTGTTGCAGACCGGCGAGTGCTTGCGGGCCATGGCGAGGACGGCTTCCAGCTTTTCGTCCGGGCAGTCCGCGGTGACGTGCATCCGGATGCGGATCTGCTCGTATCCCGCGGGGACATCGTCCTTCAGTGCGAGGAGACCCTGAAGGTCGATATCACCCTCCAGTTCGGTCGAGAGCGAGGTGATAGTGATACCCTGCGCCATGGCGTGGATGACGAACGTGGTCGTCACGCAACCGGCGAGGGCGTGGAGCAGGAACTCCACCGGGTTGGCGCCCTCGTTGGCGCCGAGAAGGATCGGCGGCTCCCCGTTCGTGAAAACGAAGTCGGTCGTCCGGCTGTCGTCCTCCCGCCCCGCTCCGTAGAAATCACGGATCGTGGAGCGGTTCTCCCCGCCGTTGATCCATGTGTTCTTCGCCCGGAACTGGAACTGGGCAAGAGACGGATTGGCCTTCAGGGTGGCAATCGTGTCCATTGCCTTCCCGACGTCGAGGCCGTTGATCAAGATGGTCGGCTGTTCCTGGTTGGTTGCGTTCTGCACGGTCGTCTCCATTTGCTGGTGTGAGGTCCACGACTTCAGTTCATCTCCGCAGAGCTGCGGATGATGGCTCGACACTAGCGATGCTGCGGACACAGAATGAGGATCTGTTTCGTCAGAAAGGATCCATTTCTGCCAGAAAAGGAGTGCCGCGATGGACCGTGTGGAGCCGCTGGAGGCACTACTCGTTGCCGTGCCGGAGACGGCAGGCTCGGCCCTCTACGGCATGCTGGATGTGCTGGCTGCCACGGGGTCGATCTGGAACGAACTCGTGGGGTCGCCCGAGCGGCGGCAGCTCATCAGGCCCCGGGTGGTTTCGATCGATGCGACGCCATTCCGGTGCGGCAACGGCATCCCCGTGAGCCCCGACGTCAGCATCGCCGAGGATCCTCCGGCGGACATCGTTATCCTGCCGGAACTCTGGCTGGCTCCCGACGACGACATGAGTGGCCGGTACGAGGACCTGAGGGAATGGATCACGCGCCGGTTCCGCGCAGGGAGCATCATCTACTCCGCCTGCTCGGGATCGGTGATGCTGGCGACCACCGGGCTGATTGATGGCCGGGAGGCGACATCGCACTGGGGTTACCAGGACCTCTTCCGGCGCAGCTTCCCCAAGGTGTCGTTCCGCCCCGAGTCGAACCTCGTCTTCTCCGATCCGGCCGGCCGCATTGTCACTGCGGGCGGGACCACGTCATGGCACGATCTCGCCATCCACATCATCGCCAGGCACTGCTCTCCGGGCGAGGCGCTGCGGATTGCCAAGGTATACCTGCTCAAGTGGCACGCCGAGGGGCAACTGCCTTACACGAGCCTCGTGCGGAGCCAACCCCATGCTGATTCAGCCGTTCGGAAGGCCGAGGAATGGCTGTCGGTAAACCTGCGGGAGGAGAACCCTGTTGGGGGCGTGGTCAAGGCTATAGGCGTTCCCGAACGGTCTCTGAAGCGTCGGTTCAAGGCGGCCACCGGCACGACCTTGATGGCTTATGTCCAAAACCTCAGGATCGAGGAGGCCAAACGGCTTCTTGAGCAGGGCGAGATGCCGCTGGACGATATCGCAGCAGCCGTGGGTTATGAGAACGCCGCGTTCTTCCGCCGCCTTTTCCGTCGATCCACCGGGCTGCTGCCCGGACAGTACCGGCGTATGTTCAGCCCGATTAGTACGGCCGCCGAGACCCGGCCGAACCTGAAGAGATGACGGATAGAACAGCGCGATGGGGTGAGTTAATTGCCGGGTCCGGCGGACCGGCAGAGACGTCGAGAACGGGGCGAGACGGCTCACCCCGTGCTCACGGCTGCGGTCCGGCATAGCCCTCGACGATGGCCAGATCCATGATGGATCGACCCTGCCGCAGCGCCATGGCGCGCGCATATTCCGGCGACCGGTAGCAGGCGAGTGCGGTGGCGTGGTCGGGAAACTCGATCACGACAGCCCGCGAGCGTGGTTGGCCTTCCGGCGCCTCCGCGGGGCCGCCGCGCACGATAAATCGGCCACCGTACTTCCGGAACGCCTCAGCGTTCGCAGCGATGTACTCCTTGTAGCCCTCCGGATCGGTGACGTCGGCGAAGGCGACCCAGTAACCCTTGGCCATGGCATCTCTCCGTTGCGCAGGTTCGGACCCGCTCACCTCATGGGGCAGAATAGCATAGGCGGACCCTGGCTGGTGCGCCTCGCGGCCACTACAACGAAGATGCTCTCTCAAACCAACGATGCTCATGCTCGCGAAGCCGCTCATCACTGCGCACATGAGCATCGTCGGCAGGAGAGGTCCCGATGAGGCGCGACACCAGCGAACTGAGCATCCGTTGTGCCCCAATGCGGCGCCCGCATCCAAGCGAGGACGCCCTGTCACCGGCTGGCGACGCAAGGCAAGGCGAGATGCCGCCGGCACGGTGGAGCGGGCAGCACCGGGGCTCAGCGCGCCGTATCGGGACGGGCGGTTCACCTCGGAGGTATTTGGGGGCTCAAAGCCGCGTGCTTGTGGAGCGACATCAGGCGCTCCGGGTGCGAAACCGCGTCGAGGCCGTGCTCGCATCGCGACGCCAGTTGGCGAGCTAGCCTCCGGCCGTCGCCGGAACAGCCGCTCCGGAGGTTGTGATCGCTGCTAGGCCCGCCGCGTCTTGCCCGCCTACGGGAGCGCATCACTTAGCGGGTTGCGTCGATGCATCCGGCGCGGACGGAGGGTGGCGTCACATGATATCGCACCGCACGCTGTGCATCGCCTGCGCCTTGGGCGCGATCCTGTCCGCTGGCGCCGCCGGGGCGCAGCCCGGGGCCGTTGCCTACTCCGCAACCCTCGCCGGCCTGCCGATCGGTTCGGGCACGCTGACGGTCGACGAGGCCGACGGGACGGTGCACTACCGCATCGAGGGCAAGGTAGGCGGCATGCTCGGCGGGTCCTTTTCGGCCACGGCCAGCGCCGTGCGGTCGGGCGCCGCCCGCGCGACCCTCCGGACGTTGTGGGCGGGCCTCTTCGACAAGGGCGAGTCGAACGCCTCGCTCGCCGGCCCGGCCTCCTCGCCGCGCTATGAGGCGTTGGCGACCTCGGGCCGCGGCCGCTGGGACCATGTCGTGCGGTTTGACCGAGGCAACGCGGCGGTCGAGCGCACCGTCGTCACTGAGGAGCCGGACGCCCGGCGCAGCCCCGTCACCGAGGGCCATCGCAGGGACGTGCTGAGCCCGCTTCACCTTATCGCGCAGGTCATGGCCGCCGACAGCCTGCAGGATGTCGACAGGCTGTGCGTCGGCCGGGCGCCCGTCTTCACCGGTCTCACGCGCTTCGATATCCAGGGGCTCGGGCGGGTGCCGTCGCGAACGATCGAGGGCGCGCAGCGCTGCCGCCTGCGCTACATCCCCGTCGCCGGCCAGCGGATCGACGCCGGCGCACGCCCGGCAGAGGCGCGTGAGTTCGAGGTTGACATCGTCACCCGCGACCGCCGCTTCCTGCCGGTGCGGATCGCGTTCCCGTCCCGGCTCGGCGCCGTCGTCATCACCGCCACGGCCTTCCCCGACGGCACGGCAACGCGCGCGTCGGCGGACTGACGCAGGACCCAGAGCAGACGCGCGAAGAACACGACGGCCGCGAGGACGACACGTGCGGCCGCGGCTGTGGCCTTCAGGCCAGTATGTGTGTGCCCTTGGATCAACCGCCGTTCGAACTGGGCGTTGGTCCCAAACATGTGGAACACAAGCTCGCCGCCAGCGGTCGTCGTGTGAATTGTGTCGCCAGCCGATCGAGCGCAGACATCGCCCTGATCAGCGCCTTCGAGCGCCATCGGCAGGAGGCGCCTGATGACCCACAAAAAATGACCCCCGCAGTCCCTGATGCGCCCCCCGCGGGGCCCGTACGCGGGCTGGGACGCGATGCCTTGTCAGCGGCCGGTGAGCCAAGGCGGGGCCCGGTGCCGCCTGCATGGCGGGGCGGCCGGCAACGGGGCACCAGGGGGCGAGCGAAACGGCGCCTACCGACACGGGCGGTTCACGGCGGAGGCGGTCGAGCAACGCAGCGTCCTGCAGGCGTTGCTGCAGGCACTACGGCCTTCGAAGGGTCTTGGCTGAGTGAATGTGGCGGAACTCTCCTCAAGCACCAGCAAACTGAGGCGCTACGACAGCCGGCTCCAACAGACCGTTGCCATCCCCGACGCGATCGAGTCGCCTGCGTTGCTGCGGCGAGCCCGCCGGGGCTTGCGCCCCGGCCAGGCCCGCTTCGACATCCGCATCGGCGTGGAATCCATGCTCGCCCGCCGCGCCATCGAGAAGGCCGGGCCGGACGACGTCGCGACGCTCGCCGCCATCCACGCGCGCTTCGTCGACGAGATCCACGCCCGCTCCGCCGCTGCGAGCGAGACGAACTTCCTGTTCCATGCCACGCTCTACGCGCTGGCGGGCAACCCCAAGGCAGAGCAGTTGCTGGAGGGCCGCACCCAGGTCGTGCGGACGAGCGGTGTCGGGCTTGGCGGCTACAGGCCCGGCACGGAGGACATCGTCATCGCTGAGCACGAGGCGATTTTACAGGCCTTCCGCGCCGGCGACGCGGAGGCATGCGGCCGAGCCGTGTTCGACCACGTCACCGCCGCGCGCGACCGCCTGATGGCGACGCTGGTCCTCGCCAAGACTGGACAGCTTGTCCTCGGCGATCAGGGCTGAGCGTCGGGGGCCTTCGAAGCGTGTCCATAGCTCGCGGCGAAAGCGTGGTTCGCCGACGTTCTCAGCTCGATGTTGTCATCGACGAAGGGGGGACTGCACCCGGATTGGCAGACAATTCCCGGCCTCAGGCCGCGGCGCTTTCAAACGCCTCGGGGCTGACGCCGCCCAGATGGCTGTGGCGGCGGGTTCGATTGTAGAACGACTCTATGTAGTCGAGGATGTCGGCCGGGGCGAGGTCGCCCGCAGCTAGCGGTAGGTCTCGGTGAGCACGGAGGCGGCGATCGGACCCAGCAGGAGCGTGGAAGAGCACGAACCGCCATGCACCGTGACCTGCTTCCCGTTTCCAGGATCGTCGAAAGATGGAAAGTTCGAATTTTTCAGCACATGCCACTCGCGAACCAGTATCGCGGTCCCGCTGTGGCAGCCCCGGTAGAACGTTCTAGACGGCGCATGGCGAACACGTGAAGTTAAAATGGAACTGGAACGCATTCGCCCGCTTGTCCCAATTAAAGCCGAGGAAGATCTGCAATGCGTGTCAGGGTCGGCAGTAGGTACCAACACCTCGTGCGACCGAATGGCTGCGCGTGCTGTAGTCCTGCACTCGGGGTTGTCACCCGGTTAGTCGACACGGACCTGAGCAGGCGAGGCTTCCTGGCGGGGATCGCCAGCGCAGCGGGAGCCCTCGCGCTCGGAGGTGGAGGCGAAGCAACGGCTGCTACGCCTGGGCTTCAGGGTATCCTCTTTGAGGATGTGCGCATTTTTGACGGGAGCGACACCCTGACCCCACCGTCCAGCGTGCTGGTGCTGGGCAACAAGATCCGCGCTGTCGCGGCAGGCCCGGTATCGGTTCCAACCGACGCGACTGTCATCCGGATCGCGGGGCGTAGGCGCACACTGATGCCGGGCCTTATCGACGCTCACGCCCACCTGATGTTCGAGGGCCTTTCGCAGGTCGCCATCCTCACGTCCGACATCGGCTACATCAACGTGGCCGCGGTCAGATCCGCACGGGAAGACCTGATGCAGGGCTTCACCAGCGTGCGAGACCTGGGAGGCCCCGTGCTCGGCCTCAAGCGCGGAATCGATCAGGGACTCGTTGAGGGCCCGCGCATCTGGCCATCCGGCGCGTTCATCTCCCAGTCGGGAGGACATGGGGACTTCCGGCTTCCAAACGACCTGCCGGCGCGCCCCGGCGACTATACGATCAGTGAACGCGTCGGCGGGGCCGCGATCGCCGATTCACCGGACCTCGTGCGCCAGCGCGCCCGCGAGCAGCTGGCCCTGGGCGCTTCACAGATCAAGATGATGGCGGGCGGCGGCGTCGCCTCCTTCTTCGATCCGATCGACGTGACGCAATACACGGTTCCCGAACTGAGGGCCGGCGTCGAGGCGGCTGAGAACTGGGGGACCTATGTTACGGTCCACGCCTACACGCCACGAGCGGTCCGGCAGGCGGTACTAGCCGGCGTGCTGTGCATCGAGCACGGTCAACTCCTGGACGAGCCGACTGTCGCTCTCCTGGCCGAGAAGGAGCTGTGGTGGAGCCTGCAACCCTTCATCGACGGCGGCACGTCGGCGTACCCGGAGGGGTCGGCAAACCGCTTGAAGCAACTCGAAATGTTCGACGGGACCGACGCCGCCTACGCGCTCGCGAAGAAGCACGGGGTCAAGACGGCGTGGGGCACCGACGTCCTCTTCGATGCAGGGAAGGCCAGCCGGCGAGGAGCGGAACTGGTGAAGATGAAACGCTGGTACAAGTCCGCGGAAATCCTGCGGATGGCGACGGCCGATAATGCGAGGCTCCTCGCCTTGTCGGGGCCCCGCAACCCGTATGCGGGAGACCTCGGCGTCATCCGCGAAGGGGCGCTGGCGGATCTTCTCCTCGTGGACGGCAACCCGCTCGACGACCTTGCTCTCTTGGAGCGGCCGCAGTCGAGCCTGGCGGTGATCGTAAAGGACGGCCGCTTGGTCAAGAACATCTCCGCCTAAAGCGGTAAGCACGACAACGTCGTCAGCTTGACCTCGACTAATGGCCCGCGAGAAAGGTGAGCGCTGGGTCACTCTGCTCCTAAGCCTGCCTCTTTCGCCGATCTGCGACGGGCAAGCAACGGAATAGGCGTCTATCTCATCTCCGCCTTCAGGGCACGAAGGCGAAGAAGAGGAACGCCGCAAACACGACGAGGTGCACGATCCCCTGCAGCACCGTCGTGCGCCCGGTGCCTAGCGTGATCACGCTGAGAAGCAACGTCAGGCCAAGCAGCACCGTCTCCTTTGGCCCGAGCCCGAGCGATAGGGGTTTGCCGAGCAGCAGTGAGACAAGCGCGACCGCCGGGATCGTCAGGCCGATGCTAGCCAGTGCCGAGCCCAACGCGAGGTTCATACTCGTCTGAAGCCTGTTGGCGCGGGCGGCGCGCAGCGCCGAAAGCCCCTCTGGCATGAGGACGAGCGCTGCGATGGCGATGCCGACGACTGCCTTCGGCGCCTCCACAAAGGCGACAGCTCCCTCGATGGTCGGCGTGAGTACCTTGGCGAGGCCGACCACGCAGATCAGGGAGAGGACGAGAAGGCCGAGACTAACAAAGGCAATGGTCCACGCCGGCGGTGGAGCATGGTCCTCCGACTCGACGTTGTCGGGAAGGAAGTAGTCGCGGTGGCGCACGGTCTGCACGAAGACGAAGCTGACGTAGAGGACCAGTGACGCCACGCCGGCAAAACCGATCTGCGCGTTCGAAAAGATCGGCCCCGGCAGACTTGTCACGTAGTTCGGCAGCACCAGCGTCAACACCGTCAGCGCAGCGAGGACGGCCATCGCCGCGAGCGCGCCCTGCAATTGGAAACCCTGTTCGAAGTGGCGCACGCCGCCGCTGAGCAGGCACAAGCCGACGAGGCCGTTGCAGATGATCATCACGGCCGCGAACACCGTATCGCGCGCTAGCTCGGCCTTGTCCTCACCGCCGGCCACCATCACCGACACGATGAGGGCGACCTCGATCACCGTCACAGCAAGGGCCAGCACCAGCGTGCCGAAGGGCTCGCCCACGCGATGTGCCACCACCTCCGCATGATGGACGGCGGCGAATACGCCACCGATGAGCGCCAGCGCCGCCAGCGCCATCAACAGGCCAGACGCCGCGGCGACCATGGACACGGCGAAGACGGCGGTTGCACCGGCAGGGACGACCCATGCCCAGGTTGGCATGGCTTGGTTCGATACTGTCACGCGGTTCACCTTCGTCGTAGTTCGTCGGCTGGTATATGTCAGACGTGGACCCCGGCTGATGGATTGTCAGCCATGAAGTTGCGCCGGTTTGATGGGCGGTTTTCGGCTTTCGGGATTAGTTGGTAAGTTTGCTCCTTTCGAACTCGATGGCGAGAGGTAGCCGATGGCTGAATGCCTTCGGCTTGGATTGTAGAAGCCCTCGATGAAGTGGAAGACGGCCATCCGGGCTTTCCGCGTGCGAGCGAAAGCGGTGCCGGTCAAGCAACTCGCATTCCAGCGTGGCGAAGAAGCTCTCACACATCGCATTGTCGTAGGCGTCGCCCACCGAACGCGTTGAAGGCCTGACGCCGGCGTCCCGACAACGGCTGCCGAAGGCGACGGAGGTGTATGGCGAGCCCTGATCGCTGTGGTGGATCACGTCCGAGGGCTTGCGGGTCGTCACCGCCATGTCGAGGGCGTCGAGCACAAGACGCGTTCGCAGGTCGGTGCTCATCGCGCAAGCTGCTGCCGGTTCTGCGATGACGAGTTGTTGCGACTGCGCGTTCCTCACGCAAAATCCGTCACGCGTGACGGTTGATGCCACACTCGGGCGAGTGGACAGCCCAGCCACCATTTGCACTATTGGGATGATTGGCCATCGACACGCCGTAGTGTCAGCGTGGAAGCACTCGATCGAAAGCGACACGCGTGACGGTTCTGCTCGACGGGCATCCGCGTCGTACTGCTATTGCTACCGTCGCCTCAGATCTTGCGAGTGAGAAACCAGATCCTTGCGGCCTGCAGCGGCCCGATGTACGATTGCTCTGCTGGCATTGCATATGCCTTCTGACCTGCGCCCGAAGTCTTCGTGCTACGAAGTTCTTCCCTGCCGACGGCCCGCCGGAAGATGTGGTCATGCGTGTGACGTTTTCCCTAGTGGTTGCCGTACCGAATCCCGGAAGTCCCGGCGCGGGCGGACCGCAGTAGACCGCGTTGCGGGGCGGTCTGTAGCAGGTCGATCTGCACGGGGCCTCAACACGCGAAGAAGCTGCGTCTACTTGGCTGCCTTTGGCCCATCGCCTTCCAGCATACTGCCACGAGACCGGGCCAGCCAATCCCCTGTGAAGCGCTTCCTGTCAGGAGTACAGCAATGAGCACTCTCCAGATCGGCTTCGCCATCTTCCCCAATCTGACACAACTGGACTTCACCGGCCCCTTGCAGGTGTTGAACCGGGTGCCGGGCGCCACGACGCATATCGCGGCCAAAACGATGGATCCGGTGCCCACCGACTGCGGATTCGCTCTCGTACCGACGACCACCTTCGCGTCCTGCCCCCCGCTAGACGTGCTCTGTGTGCCGGGCGGTGGAGTGGGTGTCGCAGAGGCTATCGAGGACGAAGAAACCATCGCGTTCATCCGACGCCGGGCCGAGGGGGCGCGCCACGTCACGTCAGTGTGCACAGGGGCCTTCATCCTCGGTGCGGCGGGCCTTCTGCGCGGCCGGCGCGCCACCACCCACTGGGCTTATGTGGACCTTCTCCCGCTAGTAGGGGCCAGCCACGAGCCTGCCCGGGTTGTACGCGACGGCAAAGTCACAACCGCGGCCGGGGTCGCCTCGGGGATCGACTTCGCTCTCCACCTCGCGGCGGACCTTGCCGGCGCTGAGACGGCGCAGACCATCCAGCTTGCGATCGAGTATGATCCCGCGCCACCCTTCGCCACTGGCCATCCGGATCGCGCGCCTCCCGCCGTGGTGGACCGCAGCCGGGCTCGCAACATGATGTCCCGGGAAGCACTTCAGCAACGGCTCGGTGGCTGAGGCAGTGCCACCTTCGACGCTCTTTGGAACGACGGAGTTTCGCGCGACAGGTCCTTGGTTCCGCGCTCAACCTGACAGTATGGTCGGTCGCTGAACTGAGGGAGTGGCTTGCATCCTGACGTCCCTCCGTCGCCCTAAACGCGAGGGGTAGAGTTGCCATCTGGCTTCCGAACGCTGGCTAGTTCGCAGTGGCTGTTGTTGCACTCGGTCATGGGGAGCGACAGGTGCACTTTGGGCGTTTCACAGCAGTTAGGTTGGTCTGCATCGGCGTAGACGTAAGCGACCCGGCGCCCGCTTCCGTCCACAGCGACGCCAACAACCAGTAGCTTAGCCACGCGCTAGCAACGTAACGTGGAAACCGCGACGTCAATCGGGCAGTCCGGCCATCCTGTATCCATCCACGAAGTGCTGCTTGTCACTCTCGCGACGGAAGGGATGACGCTGAGCCCATTGCTTCACGCGGAACGCGGGATGTGTTCGCATGAACTCCTGCGCAAAGGCTCGCGCCTCATCCAGTCGACCAAGCCTCGCTAGTGTTGCTGCCAACATCCGTTTGGGCCCTTCGCGCTGCTGGGCAGCCTCGCGTAGGGTCGCTTCCGCTTCCTCGTAGCGGCGCGCGCTGTACTGATTGAAGCCTTGATGCCAGTGATACAGCGCGGGTGGAAAAGGGTTGAGCGCCAACGCAGCCTTGACGCACTCGATCGCCTGAAGCGCCTCCCCATTGAGGGCCAAGACGTCCGCCATGAAGACCCAAGCATCGGCATGGCTCGGATTCAGTTCTAGGGCCCGATGAAGATGGCGCAGTGCACCATCCAGATCACCGGAATAGGCACACGAAATTCCGACGCTCCAGCAAGCATCGGGTTCATTGGCGTCCAAAACCAACGCCTGCCTCGCGTGCAGATTGGCTTTCTCTCGATCTGTTGCCTCGCTGTCGTAGTCGAACAACCACGAGAAATGGTGACTGTGCGACAGCCACGCGTGAGCCCTGGCGAATAGCGGGTCGTGCTGCAACGACTGCTCCAGAAGTTGACGACCTGCGATGTTCCCGCTGGACCATTGCGAGACGAGCGCGCGACCTCTGAGGAACAGGTCGCTGGCGTACGGGTCCGAAGAGCGCGACCGTGACGGCAGTTGTGGCCGCACCACACTCGTGAGTCCCTCCACGAGATCCGCAGCGATCCGGTCCTGGAGCACGAACAGGTTCGACATCGCTCCGTCGAAGCGCGCCCCCCACACGTGACGGTCATCGCGAGCGTCGATGACGTGGACGTTCACGCGAAGTTGGTTGTCGTTTCGTTGGACGCTGCCCTGAATGACATATCGAACGCCGAGTTCCAGGGCGACCTGGGGAGTCGGGATCAAGGATGCGTCGTAGCGGAACGATG
Organism: Alsobacter sp. R-9; assembly: GCF_054612375.1. NCBI lineage: Bacteria > Pseudomonadati > Pseudomonadota > Alphaproteobacteria > Hyphomicrobiales > Alsobacteraceae > Alsobacter > Alsobacter sp. R-9. The sequence continues at coordinate 52,013 of NZ_JBTSWJ010000020.1, forward strand.
ATCCGCGGGTCGTGACCCGCAGATCCGGCAGGCGCGAAAGGTCAGTGATCAAGTCATCCGCGAGGGCGTGCGAGAACCGGACCTGCTCTGGATCACCTGTGTCACTTCGAAAGGGGAGAACAGCGCAACGAAACGTTTCATCCGGCGCGGGTGAAGGCGCAGGCGTCAAGGCAGTGGCGGGCAGCGTCAGCCGATATCCGACCCGGTTGACCGTAGCGATCCACTCCTCTCCATTGGGCTGACGGCCAAGGGCCTTTCTGAGGGCAGCGATCTGGACTGTGAGGTTGCTCTCCTCAACGGCTAGGTCTCCCCAGCCAGCCTGAACAAGTTCGTCCTTGGTAAGAACCTGGCCTGGTGCAGAGGCGAGAGCGCTGAGCACGCGGAATGCCCGCTGACCCAAAGGCACCACAACTCCCTCGCGGAAAAGCGACCGGCCGGCAGCGTCGAAAACAAAGGGGCCGAATGGAGTTAGCCGCCCGTTCATCGCCGTCCCTGTGTACGCCTTCGGAAATGAGTTCCCTGCTTTTTCGGATCCTCTTCACGACCGGAACGCGGCCGATCGCCATGCTTGCAATCGTCGATAAAGGGAGGGAGATACCCAATGAACATCATCAATCAGGCTGCCCCTCGTGTCCACCCGATGGCCTTCCTGACGACCTTGGCAATTCTCACCGGCACTACGGTACTGGCAGCTACGCATGAGCCCCATCAGCAAGCCGCTCTGATTGGAGCCGTTTCAACGAGCGCATCGACTGGTGACATGCCCTCGCAACGGATCATCGACATCCAGGATCCCGGGGACGGAACGCTCGGGACGATCCTTTTTGGCGACAGCACAAGCGCGAAACCCACCTCGTCACGACGCGGCCCGCGCTAGGGTCTGTACTCAATAAGGTCTAGCGGCGCGGTGGCGATGCTGATTCAAGGCTTCTGGAAAGGAGCCTTGTCAT
>NZ_JBTSWJ010000021.1:0-48485 GCF_054612375.1 Alsobacter sp. R-9
AGCTGACTCTTAATCAGCGGGTCCAAGGTTCGAATCCTTGTGCGCCCACCATCAAAGCCTCTTGATCTGCCTCGGCTATTCCGCCTTCTCAGGATTGCCGCCGCCAGACCGCGCAGACCGTTTTACAAACTGTTTTACAGCGTTCGTTCCTTTTTCCTTCCTCTCGCGCTTCCGCATCGCCTCCTCGGCGAGCTCCACATCCCGGCTCAGATAGTGCCGGTCGAGGATGCTGCGGACGTCGCCGATCGAGTGGCCCGTGATGGCCGCGATCTCACTCTCCGTCGATCCAGACAGGGCCAGCCTGGTCACTGCCGTCCCGCGCAGATCGTGGAACGTCAGGCCGGTGATCTCGGCCCGTTCGCAAGCCTTGTTGAACGACGCCCGGAATCCGTCGCCGGTCCACGGCAGCTCGGTCGACGAGGTCAGCATGACCGGACCGCGCTTCGGGATGAGGGCGATGATGCCGGCCAGTGTGTCGCGGACCGGGATCGACACCCGCACGCCACCCTTGCTCTGGCGCAGCCGGATCGTCCGGTTGACGTAGGCCGACCACGGCAGGGTCAAGAGGTCGCCCTGCCGTTGGCCTGTCCACAGGGCCATGGCGACAACGAGAGAGACCTCCCGCGAGGCCACGGCGAACAGCTTGGCGAGATCCGCCTCGGTCCAGATCTTGTCCTTCCGGTCGCTGCTGTAGAGCCGGCCGCCGCGCTCGCAGACGTTGACGCCGATCCGGCCGCGGTCCTTGGCAAAGGACAGCACCCGGGCGACGCACGTCCAGGCGTAGTCCGCGGTGCGCGGCGTCGCCGCCAGCGTGTCGCGCCAGTCCTTGATCTCGCCGCGCATCTTGGGGTCTTGCAGCACATCGAGCGAGGCGTCGCCGAACTCCTTAACGGCGAGGGCCAGATACCGGCGGTATGACGCCTTGGTGGACGCCGAGCGCTGCTTGAACTCCGCGCTGTCCAGATACCGGTCCACCAGCGTTTCGAACGTCTCGCCGCCCGCCCGGCGGGGCTTGGCCTTGTGGGCCTCGGTGAACTCGACCAGGAACTCGGGCGTGCCGAACTCCGCGTGGATGCGAGGGCCGCCGCGCCATGCGTAGTAGTAGGTCCGGCCTTTCGCGCGAACCCTATGCAGACCGGCGAGCTTTGCCTTCACGGGCCTGTTTCCACTGGTCGAATGCCGAGACGGCCTGGCGCTGCCCGCGCTCGTACTCCAGCACCTCGGCCTCGCTGAACCGCAGCAACCGGCCGGCGCGGAACCCGCGCAGCAGCCCGCGGGCGTGGAGATTGTAGACGTGCCTCTCCGAGCATTGCCAGCGCTCGGCCAGGTCGCGGGGTTTCAACGCCCGCCCGGCGTCATCCCTCGCCGCGCTCATCTCTCACCTCTAGGGATGCAATGGCGTCTCGGACTTGGCCTAGCATGTTGCCAGCCCTCATCCATTCGTCCGTGCCGGGATCGCCCGGTTGCATCCACTGGTCGGCTACATCAGCCGCCCGCGCCTTCATGTCCTCCTGGCCGGCGCGGGAACAGGCTCGCTCGACTGCGGCCCATAGGCGGCGACGTTCCGGCCCGACCTCCTCCCATGTGATGCTGTCGTCCGTTGACGACGGGCGCATTGCAGACCACTCAGCGGAATAGGCTTCCCACGCCAATTGTCCCGGCTCACGCTCCATTGGTGGCCTCCGAAACTGGTCCGTAGACGCGATCCGCCATGGCCTTCCGTGCCCCCGTTAGTTGTCTGCGCCAACGCAGGCTCTCTTCGGGTGACGCTCGTTTCACCACATCACAATCGCTGATGCGCGCCATCCCCTCAGGCCACCCGCACCACATGAGGTCATTGCGTTCGTGGTCAGCGGCGGCAACTAGCCACGTCTCGCCAGTCGGGCGATGCAGGACATGATCGCCGCAGTTTATGCGCTCACGCTCCATCGGTGGCCTCCGCTGCTGCTGCTCGGTAGAACCAGTCGCTGCGCATCCATGCGGAGAACACGTAGAACGTGTCGCCTTCTTCGATGTCAGGCGAAACGGGTCCGTGCTTCTCGGGATTGTAGCCGTCGACCTCTTGGATGATCAGACCAAGCTCTTCGGCTTTGTCCTGCACGCAGGCGCCATCAAGATCGCCGCCCATCCATGCACTGTTGCCGATGGCCCATCGTGCGAAATGAGTAACGGCGTCCCATTTCGTCCTCGGCACCTCCGCGATCCCCGCTGCCCGCTGGTGGGCTCGGTAGGCGGCGAGGGCGGCGGCTGCATGTGGGAGCCACGTTGTCCAATAGGGCTCTTCGGTCGTCTCTGTGCTGTCAGGATTGAACCCCTCGACGACACAGATAGCCATCGCCATTGCTTTGCGCGCTTCATAGTCGTCACTCATTGGAGCCTCCGAGGAGAGCGCGGGCAACTTGAGCCGCCCATGCCATGCTGAACTGGTCTTCGTTCTCGACAATGGAGCGCAGCCCATCCTCCAGCGCCTTGATGCGTGCGGCTGCTTCGGCAAGCCATTCGTGCGGGCCGTGCTGATTGTCGGGATGCCGCGCCGCAGCTTCCAGCCTCTCTACAAGATCACTCACCGCTCACCCCTCCAATGCTCGAACACTTCGCCCGCCTGCTCGTCTGCTTGCTTCCCGAGCCGCATCGCGCCGCCAACAAACAGGCCGGCCCAGAACACGAAGAACACGACGCCGGCCGCGATGGCCGCGTGAGGCAAGGTGGTGAGGTCGAGGGTCATCACACGCCTCCGGGTGGCACGAAGAGACAAGGCGCCTTGCCGGACGGCCTGATCAGCGAGCCGTTGCCGCCGTACCGGCACCAGTGGAACTGGTGGTCGAGGCTGTCCCGCGCCGCGGCGAACGGCACCGTCTCGCCGCTCGGCAGGATCCAGCCGGTTTCGTCACGGCGCAGTTGACTCGCCGAGATCATCTCGCAGTCGGACGAGCTGCAGCACTCGGCCGGATACCAGGAGTGCGCCATCGCCTTGTCGACGACGAGGAACCCGACGAGGAACCAGAAGCCGAAGCGGTAGAAGCGGGTCATTCGGCGGCCTCCTTCGTCATCGCGGCCGCCAGCTCGAGCTCGATCAGTTCGGCCAGCTTCGTCGACGTCGTGGCGCCCTTGACGCCGACCACCAGCGACCGGGCGCGCTCCAAGAGGCTGACCAGGTCGATCGCGTCGAAGGCCTCGAAGAGGGCGGCGCCGGCGTCGCGCCAGTCGTGCCTCTTGTCCATCACCGAGCAAAGCGCGCGGATCATTGCCGTCGTCAGCACGCCCGGCCCGTTGTTGCTGGTCTGGGTGACGCACTGCATGGCCGTGATGAAGGTGTCCCGGCCGTACTGGGCGAAGCAGCTCGCCGCGGCCTGCACGCTCATCGTCTGGCCCGGCTTCTGCTGCTCCCGCACCACCGGGTAGCGAAGCAGCTCCACTTCGGCGATGTCACAAGCCTGCTGAAACAGGACAGCGTCGGGCTCGCCGGCGGCGACTGCCGCGGCGTGGATCGCCATCCTGCTGATTTTGGTGACGGCGCCGTTGATCGCCACGAACGCGGCGGCCTGCGTCTCCCGATCGGCAATGATCACCTGGCACGGCACGGACTCGATGCCAATCAGCGCGGCCGCCGTCGTTCGATGCTGGCCGTCGACGATCGCGTACTTGCCGCCCTCGACCGGCGCGACGATCACCGGCGCGAACCGCGCCCAGCGGAAGTTCTCGGCGATGCGCTGGACGTTGCGCCGGCCCTGGTCGCGGATCGGGCGCTGGTAGCTTTCGTCGACAACCAGGTCGGCGATCTTGAGCCACTGCAGCATCGGGGCTGCGCCGACGTCTGGGCTCGGTGGGCGCTTGAAGTGGGCGGGGTCGATTGGCCTCATTGTCCGGCGCCCTCGGCAATCGCCGCAGCGTGCCTCTTCACGGCCCACAAAATCGTCGTGTGATCGCGACCGCCAAGGAGCCTGCCGATCGCCGGCAGGGACAGCCCGCATTCGTGCCGGAGCCTGTAGGACGCTTCCTGGCGGGCGTTGACGAGGTGCCGAAGCCTTGACGCGGACTGCATGTCCCGCACCCGCAGCCCGTGCTTCTCGGCCACCTCCTCGAGGATCAGCCGCGACCGCGTCTTCTCAACCTTGATGTCCATGAACGCGGCGTCGGCGGCGACCCGGATCGGCTCGGGCCGGCGTGGCAGCATGGCTGCCATCATCGCCTCGCGGTCGATGGGCACGACGACGCACGACGGCTTTATGGGCTCGGGGTCGGCGACGGGGCGGGGCGGGTTCGTCCAGAACTTCGCCTTCAGCAGCTTGCGCTGGCGGATGAGCTCGGCGGCGTTCATTGCACCACCCCCCGCCACCAGGCCGGATAGATCACGTTGGCCGCGGGCTTCTGCGCCTCGCGGGCGGCGTTCATGGCGATGTCGAGGGAGGCGGCGACCATGCGGGGCCGGAACCCCGCACGAATGAGGGCCATGGCGGCGAGGTCGCGGCTGCTGGCGGCGCCTTCGGCCAGGATGATCTGCGTCATCTCGGCGATCTGTTGGCGGAAGGTGGAGGTCACGATCGGCCCTCCGCCATTCCGTTGCCGTGGAGCCGCTCCCGCGCGCGCCGCACCAGCGCGCGGCGGCGGAGAACGGCGGCGATGACGAGGGTGAGGAGGACGCTGGCGGGGACCGCAGCCAGCGCTATGAGGAGGATCGGGTCCATCACCGGCGCTCCACCTTGGCGATCGCGGCACGAGCCGGATCCAGAGCGAACCCAATGCCGGGGACCCTGACGAGCTCGCAGGCCTCCACGAGCGTCTTGAGCGCCGCCAGCAGGTCCGGCGCCGCATCGCGAACCCGATCACGCTCCTGATAGTCTGCGGGCAGGAACGCGGGCTTCGCGCCGGCCGGCATCTTCGACAGGTCGTCGCTCATGCCGCCTTCTCCTCTTGCGAGGTGCGGTACTCCGACACGGCGGCGTTGATGGCCTTGGCGACCAGCGCGCCCAGGTTCGGGTCGGCGAAGCGGATGCCAACAGTGCTTTCGTGCATGACGCCGGCGGGGTCACGCTCAGCGACGTCGATAACCGTCTGCTCCCAGACGTGCGGGCCCGACCCGTACCGGCGCTGCTCGGCGCGGATCTTCGTGACGTTCTCAAGGGCGGTGTAGGACATCATGCCGCCTCCTGGCCGAGCCGCGGAGACGCCTTGATCGTCAGGCGCGTGCTGGTCGTCTCGGTCTCGTAGCCGTCCAGGGCATCGCCGAGCGCGGCGCGCAGCTTCTTGGTGTCGAGACGCTTGGCGGTCGAGATGGACCGGGTGACGGCGAAGAACTCGCCGCGGGCCGCGCTGATGTCGCGGGCCTTGAACTCGTCCTTCAGGGCCTCGAGCTGCTCGGCCTGCGACTTGATGTGCGTGTCGAGCTTGCCGATCTCGTCGGCGAGCTGCTCGGCGCTCAGGTTGTGGAAAGGGGAGGGCATCGGGTGCTCCATCGGCGGTTCGATGGAGAGAGCTTGCCAGATGGCAAAAATATCGTCAATCAGAATTTGCTGTTTGGCAAAACGCTCTTCAGGAACCGATGGTCCGTCCGATAAAAATCACGTAGCCCACGACCTCGACCTCGACGCCATCAGCGTCCACGCCCGTTTTGCGGTTGACGACAATTGCCTTCCATTTCGGGTCGCTGCTGCAAGGCTGCAGTTCGTAATGGCCGTCAACCAGATCAATTTTCTTGCACGTCCGTTCGATTAGGCCGCCGCGGCGTCGTTCAATGACGCAAATGTCACCAGGCGTCAGCCGACCACGAGCGTCAAAATACGGCACCGTGACGACAAACGACCCGTCGACGATGCCCTCCAGGTCCATAGAGTTGCCGGAAACGTGCCACGCTCGCTGCTCAAGGCCGGCGTAGCGCCCCGCTACGTGCGGGATGGGATCGTACTTTCCCTCGTCCCACACGTCGGTTTCCATCCAAAGACCTGCTGCGACTTCACCAGAAACAGGCAAAGCAACAACTGGCCCCGCCGGTCGTACAGTAGAGCGATCGTCGTTGGCCGGCTCCACAAAGCCTTCTACCAAATCTGAGACGGTGACGCCCAGTCGGTCCGCAACCTTACGTAGCTCGTTCAGCTTCAAATCACGGCCGCCGCGCTCTGCGCGGGAAAGCTGCGACACCGAAATCCCCACATCGTGCGCCAGCTGCTCCAGCGTCAGAGCAAGCTGCTTGCGGTAATGCCGAATGCGGGGAGGCGCCATGGCGGCACTCTGATCCTCTCCCGGAGTCGTTCCAGAGCCATATGGCAAATTGCGCTTGACCGGTTTGTTGCCATATGGCAAAAGCATGGTCATGACCCTTGATTTGTACCTAACCCTGCACGGGATGAATGCCACGCAGTTCGCGGAAGCGATCGGCGTTACGCCTTCGACCATCACGCGCATTCTGCGCGGCGAGCGTCGTCCTAACCTTGAGACGCTGCGGAAGATTGCGCGTGCCACGGACGGGCAGGTGAAGGCCGAGGACTTCTTTCTCGCCTCCACCCGTGAGGTGGCGGCATGAATCAGATCGCCCCCATTGAAACCCGCTCACTTCCCGCGCTCGTCGATCGTGCGGCATCGGCCCTCACCAACGCGCGCACGGCCGCCGAGGTGCTTGAGGCCCGCGATCTCGCCGGCTTTGCCTATGACACGGCGAAGCGGACCGCCAGGCTGGCGAAAGCAAAAGACGCGCACGACGAGCTTGTCGCCGCCGCGCTCCGCGCCCAAGCCGACGCCCTCGTGATCGAGGCCCAAGCGAAGGCCCGCCTCGCGGACGAGTACGATGCCGCGCAAGAGCGGGGAGAGGTGGCCGCCAATGGGCAGCGCGGGAAAGCCGTTCCAGACGGGAACGGCTTTTCTCCGCCGACCGCCGCGGACCTCGGCCTCAACCGGAAGGACATTCACGAGGCGCGCATCATCCGCGATGCCGAGCGGGCCGATCCCGGCGTCGTCCGGCGCACACTGGATGAAGCGCTCAGTCTTGGCGATGAGCCAACAAAAGCGAGACTTCGTGAGGCAGTGATCCACGTTGCGCGAAATGGGCTCGGTGAGGGCGGACCGTCGCGCCGCAACCCGCTCTACGTGAAGCCGTCGCCGCTTGCAGAAGCTTACAATCGAATTTCCGGCACCATCCGCGATCTTGCCGAGGCTAGCGACGAGTTCTCCGCGCTGGCGATTCTGAACCAATCCGAAACGCCGTTTCTTCGTGCCGACCTTATCCGATCGGCTGAGAAGGCGCGGGCATTTCTGGTCGAAATGATTGAGGGAAGCGACGATGCTTGAGAGGCGCGTTTCCGACTTTACGAAGGCGGTGTGGATCGCGGCGGCCCAGGTCGGCACCAGCGCGCCGCGCGTTGCCGACCACATTGTGGAGAGCCTGTTTCCGCGCACGTGTGCTGAGGCTCGTGTCGAAGGCGCCATGGCGATGTTTCGCGAAGGCGTGATCGCGGCGGCAAAAAAGGTGCTCCGCGGCGGCGACGTCGATGCCGACCAGTTTGATTTTGCCGGGATCGATAAGCAGTTTGCGCCCATCGTCGAGACCCTCAAGTCGCGGTCGTACTTCGTTGAATCCGAAGGCGAGTATGTGAGCGTTGCGCGGCTCATAGCCGAGCCAGACCTGCTAAAAGCCGCCGCCGAGTTCATGCGGCGGAAGGCGCACGAGAACATGGACGAGTTCCGTCGTCTCGATCGCCTTTACAAGGCGGTGACTGGTGCTCGTCCTTCGGGTGAGCGCGCGGCATGATCTCCTTTCGCGCTGGCCTCCAACACGGCGCGGAACAGCGGCTCGACCCGGGCGCGGTGGGTCGGGTCGAGCCGCACCCTTTTACCTTTGCCGCAGACCCCCGCGGCAACCGCAGCGGCCGGCCTGTTGCTGAAGGGCCGGCTGTTGCACTGCATCGCTGCGGAGCCGTGAGATGAAGACGTGCGTCCGTTGCGGAACCGAGAAGCATCAGATCCGACTCGATGATCGGCGCGTGAGGTTCGTTTGCCGCGCGTGTGAAAGGGCCAGATTGGCTAAGCATCGGCTCACCACTTCTGGCCGAGGCGTTTCGCCGTTTCAGCGGCGGGCTCACAAGGCTGTCGAGAGCGCGTTGAGGCGCGGCATTCTTCAGCGAAAGCCCTGCGAAGTCTGCGGAGCCACCCGGTCCGTTCAGGCTCACCATGAGGACTACGGCTCACCCCTCGAGGTGATGTGGCTTTGCCCGCCGCATCACAAGGCCCGGCATCGGGAGATCCGTTGCCATGCCGCATAGTTCCACCTCCACCCCTTTCTGCCCGCACACCTCTGGCGGGTTGGAAGCCGGCTTGCAGGCCCGGCGCCCCTGTCTGCCTTCCTCCCTGACTACCCCTCGGCGTTGTGGCGCCGAGGGGCCTTTGCTGCCGCGCGTCGATTCCCATCGTTTGCGCTGTCGCCGTGGTCTCTTCAACCACGGAGTTGCGTGCCCATGCGTACCCCTCAGCAGGACAATTCATCCATGAGCGCCGAGGCTACGGTGAAAGGCTGGGCCGGTCGTCTGATCGCCCGCGAAGCCCATCGGTCCCACTCGGACAAGTCGATTGCATTGCGCACGGTGGCAAGGCGCATCGGCCTCGCCCCGGGAAGCCTCGAGAACGTCGTGAGGGGGCGGGCCAAGCGCCTCACCATCGGCATCACCGAGGCCATCCGCGGAGCCGTGGTGCGCGAACTCGAGCACGAGATTGCGAGCCTTAATCATGAACTTCAACTGGCTCGCGCGAGCGGTGCTGATCCTCGCTCGCTCCAGGTTGCTGAGATTGAGGCTCTTCTGGCGAAGGCCGACGCGCTCCTGAGAGAGGGGACGCGATGAAGCGGCTTTCCGTCTCCGAGCATGAGCTGCAGGTCGGGATCGTGGCGATGATCCGGGCCAAGTACCGCAAGGTGCTGGTCTACGCCGTGCCCAACGGCGGGGCCCGATTCATCCGCGAGGCTTCGCGCCTCAAGGACGAGGGGGTGCTGGCCGGAGTGCCTGATCTGGCCCTTATTTTGCCGGATGGCCGCGCCGCCTTCATCGAGGTGAAAGCCCCGAAGGGCGTGCTGTCCAACGAGCAGAAGGTGTTCCGCGATTGGGCGCTTTCCAACGACATTCCGTGGGCTGTCGCGCGTAACATCGATGATGCGACGGCAGTCCTCGACCACTGGCTTTGCGGCGGACCTGTGCGGTCCTTCGTGGCAACTGGGGAGGGTGCTCGCGCTCTCCCCTTTTTCTCTTCAGCGGAGGCCGAGCGGACGCCCGCGTAGGGCGGTGGCTGGTCACCATCTCCACCGCAGGGCCTCCGCGCCCCGCTTTCTGGAGAGACGACCAACGGAGAAGCAGACCAATGGCTATCTCACTCGCTGACCTCAAGAGGGTGAAATCCACCCTTCCGCCGCGGCTCCTGATCTATGGCGTTGCCGGCATCGGCAAAACCTCGCTCGCCGCCGAGTTCCCGAATGCAGTCTTCATCCAGACGGAGGAAGGCACGCCTGGCAACATCGAGATCGACACCTTCGGCGAGATCTCGACCTACACCCAGGTGGTCGAGGCTCTGGGCTTGCTCTATCAGGACGACCACGACTTCCGCACGCTCGTCGTCGACAGCGTCGATCACCTCGAGCCGCTCGTCTGGAACGAGACCTGCGTCCGCAACAATTGGCGGACGATCGAAGACCCCGGCTATGGCAAGGGCTACCTCGCCGCGGACGGCGTGTGGCGCGAGTTCGTCGACGGCTGCAACGCGCTGCGGCGCGATCGCGGCATGACGATCATCTGGCTCGCCCATTCGTCGGTGGAGCGTTTCGACCAGCCCGGGGCCCAGCCCTACAACCGCTACGATCTGCGCATGCAGAAGCGGGGAACTGCGATCCTGACCGACGAGGTCGACGCTATCCTGTTCATGAACACCAAGGTGTCGATCAAGGAGACCGACGCCGGGTTCAACAAGAAGAACGTCCACGCCGAAGGCGGCGGCTCGCGCTGGCTGTTCACGGACGGCCGGCCCGCCTTCGTGGCGAAGAACCGATACGGGATGCCTGACAGCCTCATGATCCCATCGGGGCGGGGCTACGAGGCCCTCGCCAAGTACCTGCCAGGCCACCAGCCGTCGCAGCAGACCGAAGCAGCCTGACCATCAACCTGGAGAACCGACCAATGGCCGACCTCAACGACTTTTTCGGCGACTTCGACGACAGCGCCGTGCAACCCTCCCAGGGCTTCGACAGCACCCCAATCCCGAATGGCGAGTACGCCCTGCACATCGAGAAGCAGGAGATCGTTGCCACCAAGGACCAGACCGGGATCATCCTCAAGCTGACCATGTCGGTCGTCGAGGGCGAGTTCGAGAACCGGAAGATCTGGGTCAACCTGAACATCCGCAACAAGTCGGCGCAGGCGCAGGCCATCGCGATCGGCGAGTTCAAGGCGCTCTGCCTGGCCTGCGGCGTCGACTACGAGATTGCGAAGCGCGACACGGACGTTCTGGACCGGATCGTGTTCCGGGCCAACGTCGGCCTTGAAAAGCCGCAGGAGGGCTACGCGCCGCGCAACAAGATCACGAAGTATCTTCCGGTGACGAGCGCTCCTGCTGTGCCCGTCCAAAAGGCTCCGCTCCCTGCCGCGGCCAAGGCTGCAGCGCCGCGTCCCGCAGCTGCTGGCAAATCGGTCCCGTGGGCGAAGTCCGCGTGAAGTAGCCGGGCCGGGGGCCTGATCGCCAAATCCCACCCCCGGCCCACCCTCACGAGCAACCCAAGCCACCCGGATGGCGGCAACGGTGGCGCACGTCGTCACCGACCGCAAGACCATGCCCCAACTCCCAGACCCCACAACACACACGGTCGGCGCCATCTACGCGGCCTACGAGCGCGCCGCGGAGCGCGACGAGAGGACTTACCTCGGCGCGTCGGTCATCGGCGACGAGTGCGAGCGCCGGCTTTGGTACGGCTTCCGCTGGGCCACGCCGCCGGAAGACTTCGACGGTCGCAAGCTGCGGTTGCTCGAGACCGGGCATCACGAGGAAGCCCGGATGATCGAGGATCTCGGCGCGGCGGGCGTGGAGGTGTGGGACCGAAACCCGGAGACGGGCGAGCAATGGTGCGTCGTCGCAGTCGATGGCCATTTCCGCGGCCACCTCGACGGCGTCGTCCTGCGGGTGCCCGAGGCCCCGTCTACCCCGCACGTTCTGGAGTGCAAGACCCACAACGAGAAGTCGTTCAAGGAGTTGGTGTCGAAGGGTGTCGAGGCATCGAAGCCGACGCACTTCGCCCAGATGCAGGTCTACATGGACCTGATGGGCATCCCGCGGGCGCTCTACCTGGCGGTCAACAAGAACACCGACGAGATCTACGCCGAGCGGATCGCCTATGATCCGGTCAAGGCCGGCCAGATCCTCGCCAAGGCCGAGCGCATCATCCGTGCGGACCGGCCGCCCATCGGCTTGGACGCCAAGGCTTGGCAGTGCGGCTATTGCCCCGCGGGAGGTGTTTGCCGCGACCGTCAGTTCGCTCGACGCAACTGCCGGACTTGCCTCCACGCCACTCCGATCGCCGATGGTTGGCGCTGCGAGCTCCAGGACCGCAACCTGACGACCGACGACCAGCGGGCCGGATGCCCATCACACCGTTTCATTCCTGCGCTGGTCCCGGGCGAGCAGATCGATGTCGACGGCGACCGGATCATCTACGCGCTACCCGGCGGCCAGTGGATCGACGGGGGCGAGGCATGAGGAACACCATCAACATGGCCGGGCAGCGCTTCGGCCGCCTCATCGTCCGCGAGCTCGTCGAGAGGACGCCGAAAACCACGATCTGGCGATGCATCTGCGATTGCGGCGGTGTCGTCAATGCGCGCCGAACGAACCTGATGCACGGGCACACGCAGTCCTGCGGCTGTTTCGCGAGAGAAGTCACATCCGCTCGTTTTGCTGCGGCGCGCGCTTCGCGCCCGCAGGCCCCGCCGTGCTGTGTAGAAGGATGCGGTCAGCCAGCGCGCGAGTATGACAAGACCCTGTGCCGGAAGCACGGACAGCGCATGCGGCGATACGGCGATCCCCTCTTCGTCACGCCGGAGGACGTGCGCCTGAAGCGCTTGCGGGATGCCAATTTGGCTAACCACCCGACCGTCAAGCCGACGACATATCGGAAGTTTTACGGGCGGCACGAGCACCGCGTCATAGGTGAGCAGATCGCCGGGCGGAAACTTCACCGCAACGAGCACGTCCATCATATCGACGGTAACAAGCACAATAATGATCCATCCAATCTGATGGTTCTATCATCAGAAGAACATGCGCGGCTCCATGCAATGGAGAAGCGCAATGCTTGAACTGAGGTCTTATCAAAGAGAAGCAGTTGATGCTGTTTTTGATCATTGGCATAAAGAAGGGACTTCTTGTCTTGTAGATCTAGCAACGGGCTGCGGCAAGTCGCTCGTCATCGCGACGCTTCTGCGCGAGCTGCTGCTCGACTACCCGACCATGCGGGTGCTGGTACTTGTCCACGTCCGCGAGCTGGTCGCCCAGAACTTCCAGCAGCTCATGCGCGTCTGGCCCGGCGCTCCGGCCGGCATCAACTCCGCAGGCCTCGGCCGCCGCGACGTGCGGCACCCGATCCTGTTCGCCTCGATCCAGTCGGTTCACCGCTTCGCGCACGCCATCGGCCGCCGCGACCTGGTGCTGATCGACGAGGCGCACCTCGTCCCCAAGAGCGGCGACGGGATGTATCACGCGCTGTTCAAGGACATGCGGGTCATCAACCCCGACCTACGGGTATTCGGCTGCACGGCCACACCCTACCGGCTCGACAGCGGTCGCCTCGATCGCGGCCGGGAGAAGTTCTTCGACCGCATCGTCTACAGCTACGGAATCGGGGAGGGCGTGCGAGACGGCTACCTGTCGCCCCTCGTATCGAAAGGTATGGCGACCGAGATCGACGTCTCGGCGGTGGCCAAGCGGGGAGGGGAGTTCGTCCCTGGCGCCCTGGAGGAAGCGGCAGACCGGGAGGAAGTCACACGCGAGGCCGTGGCCGAAATGGTCCGCTACGGCGCCGACCGGCGGTCATGGCTGGTCTTCTGCACGGGCGTCGAGCATGCCGACCACGTCGCAGCCGAGATCCGCCGGCAGGGCATCAGCGTGGCCACTGTCACTGGCAAGACGCCGAAGGCCGAGCGCGATGCGACCCTGACTGCCTTCAAGGCCGGCCGCATCCGCTGCATCGTGAACGTCTCCGTGCTCACGACAGGGTTCGACGCGCCCGGCGTCGACATGATCGCGCTGTTGCGCCCGACGCTCTCGACCGGGCTCTACGTGCAGATGCTCGGGCGCGGTACGCGCCTCGCCCCCGGCAAGGCCGACTGCCTCGTTCTTGATTTTGCCGGCAATGTCCGCCGACACGGCCCGGTCGATGCCATCCGCGTTAGCGCTACGGGCGACCGGGCCGGTCCTTCGGGCGACCTTCCGGACGTTAGGGTCGAAACGGTGCGAGCCAAGCCGTGCCTGCACTGCATGACCTACAACCCCATCCAGGCGCGAGAGTGCTCGACCTGCGGAACGCCGTTCGTCGACGAGGTGAAGCACCAGGCCCGCGCCGATACCGCGCCGATTATGACTGGCCGCGTTTCGGACGGGTGGGAGGAGGTCGGTGACGTCAACGTCTACCGTCACGTGAAGCGCGGCGGAGACGGCCCGCCGACCCTGCGCATCGAGTATGGATGTGGCGTGGGCGTCTACAAGGAGTGGCTGTGCCCTGAACACGACGGCCATGCCGGCCGGAAGTTCGCCGCATGGTGGCTCGGGCACGGGGGGGAAGCGCCGGTACCTGCGACCGTCGACGAAGCGGTGCGCCGCTTCGGGCAGGGTGAGCTGCGCCAGTTCATCGCCGTGAAGATCGAGAATGACGGCGAATTCGATCGAGTGAGGGCTGTCCGCACCGCGCCTCGCTCGCGCGATCTGTTTGGGAGGGTGGCGTGACCACCCACGCCCCCGTCCGAGACCTCTCCATCGCCATCTGCACGGTCTGCCAGCGCCCTGGTTGCGGCTATGCCTACACACCGGACGGCAAGCGGCCGAAGTGGCTCTGCGACGACCCCGACTGCTTCATCCTCGCACCAGCGGTGATCGACATGCCATCTAACGAAGCCCGCAAGGCCGCCGTCGAGGCGCGCATCAAGGGAGGGGAGTCGGCCGGCGCCTACCTCGAGAAGATCGGGAAGACCGACCTCGCGGACATGACCCGCGAGGAGTGGCTCGAGTTTCTCCTGGTTTACGACAACGCGCGCTCGGACTTCCTCAAGCGCCATGCTGCCGAGTGGGCGCCGCCGTTCCCGTCATGAAACCGAACCACATGACGCAGTCCACGCCCTTCGCCTCGGTTGCGGTCCAGCTCCTCGCACAGGGCTATCATCCCATCCCGATCCTGCCGCACGACAAGGCCCCCGGCGAGTTCAATGGCGGCGGCTGGCGTCTCATGAACAACTGGACCAAATTCAAGGACCAGCGCCCTCAAGAATTTATTCTGCGGCTTTGGTCGACCTGGGATCGGGCCAACGTTTCCATCGTTCTCGGCACCCGCATCACGGCCACTCATGAAGTCGTCGCCATCGACTTCGACACCGACCAGTCGGACCTGATCGAGACCATGGAAAGCTCGATTCCGCCGTCGCCCGTGCGCAAGCGCGGTCGGCGTGGCTACACCGGGTTCTACCTTGCCCCGATCGGAACCAAGGGCCGCAAGTTCAAGCGAGCTGGCGCCGTTATCTGCGAGATCCTCACGGGCACGAACACGCGCCAGACCGTCGTGCCGCCCTCCATCCACCCGCAGACCGGCAAGCCCTACGAGTGGCAGACCGAGCGGACCTTGCTGAACACGCCCGCGACTGAGCTGCCGGCGCTTACCGAGGACATGCTCGACAAGTTTATCGACACCCTCGAGTTCATGGAGGGCGTCGAGGAAGTGCGGCCGCGCGTTCTGCCGCGATCCGCGCCTCTGTCGGACGGGGAGGCCAACGCCTGGCGCGTTCTGAACGATGCGGCCATGGCTAATCTGGATGAGTGGGTCCCAGCCCTGCCGCTGCCCAAGCTGAAGAGGACGGCATCAGGCTATCAGGCTGTCGCGTGGTGGCGCGCCTCATCGTCTGGCCGAGCCCTGAACGACCGCTCGCCCAACCTCGGCATCAGCACGACCGGAATCAAGGACTTCGGGACCGACGTGACGTACACGCCGCTGGACCTGATCATGGCCGCGGCGAACTGGGATCTCGACACGACGTTCGGGTGGCTATCGCGCCGCCTGGGCATGAGTGAGGACTGGGGCGAGCTATCGCTTCCGCCGCCACCGATGCCCGAGCCGGAGCCCCCCGCGCTGCCAACTCCGGCCGCGCCGACTGCAGACGACGAGCTGCCCGAGCACCTGGCCCGCGTCCCTGGGCTCCTCGGCGAGGTTGCGGATTGGATCGTCGCCACTGCCCGCCGCCCCAACCGAACGCTTGCGTTGGGCGCTGCGATCACTGTTCTCGGCACGCTCATGGGGCGGCGCACGGCCGGCCCGACCCTGTCGGGCACGCATCTCTATGTGGTCGCTCTGGCGCCGTCCGGCGCCGGCAAGGATCACCCGCTGCGCCAGGTCATGCAGCTCATGAAGGCCGCCAACGCCGGGCAGCTCATCGGGCCCGACGAGTTCATCTCCATGCCGGCGATGATCAACTTCCTGCAGCGCTCCCCGCTTTCGGTCTGCCCCATGGACGAGATCGGCGCGTTCTTCAAGCGGCTCTCCCACCACCGCGCGAGCCCATATGAGAAGTCGGTCACGAAGATGCTGCGCACGGTCTGGGGCGCGAGCTTCAAGACGATGACCACCCCGGAATGGGGATCGAAGCCCATGACCGAGATCTGGTTCCCGGCCATGTCGATCTATGGCGTTTCGACACCCGGGGAGTTCTTCGAGGCACTTGATGGCGGTGACGTCGTCAACGGGTTCTTGAACCGGTTCCTTATGCTTACCTCGGCGAAGCGGTCGATCGACACGACGCCCAGGCTCGACCCACTCAAGGTTCCCGACGCCATCGCGCGCCAGCTCGCCGCCCTCTACATGGACACGAACCGGCTATCTTCCTCCGAGCTGGCCCGGCCCATCGTGGGAGACTCGCCGCCGCCGCGGGCGATCCCTTGGGCCGACAACCGCGCCGAACGCCTGTTCATGGACTTGAGCGCCGAGGTCGAGCGCCTTAGCTCCGACGAGGAAATCGAGTCCTACTACGCCCGCACCGTCGAAATGTCCGTCAGGCTCGCCACGATTGTCGCTGTCGGCCGCGCCGGTACCAAGCCGGCGATCGAGGCGGACGACATCACATGGGGCGCCGAGCTTGCCCTATGGTCCGCCGCGGCCATGGCAAAGGCCGCCAAGGGCTACATCGCCGAGAACCAGACGCAGAGCTTCTCCAACCGCATCATGCGCCTGCTGGCCCGGAAGGGAGGGCGCCTGAGCCACCGGGAGCTGCAGCGGTCCCTCAAGGGCGCTGTGCGGCCGCGCGATCTGACCGACATGATCAAGAACCTGATCGAGGCCGGCGAGATCACCACGACGAAGACCATCCCACCTGCGGGAGGAACTCCAACTGTTTGGTATGAGATCCCCAGAAACCCGGCTTAGAGCCGGGTTTTTCTTTTCCGCCAACCGCACCGCCGACCGTTCGGTTGGCACCGCCAACCGCGATCGGTTGGCACCCGCCAACCGTTCGGTTGGCACCTCTACTAGAATCATCATTTTTATTATATATTACATAAACTTAAATATCGGTTGGCGGTTGGCGGTGTTCGGTTATGGGTTGGGCATAAAAAGAAGGGTCTACAGGGGCTTTTATGTAAACGAACGCCGCCAACCGCCAACCGACCGGAAGGCTTGCCCGAGCCGCCCAAATCAGCCACCGTCCACACGCCACGAAGGACCGTGCAGACCGCTCCCCACAAAGAGGACCGGCAGCATGGCAAGACCCCGCAAGATCGGCCCCCGCGAACAGAACGGGCAGCTCCAGCGCAACCGCGAGATCGGCCACCTCCAACGCCAGATGATCGCGCTGCGTGCCGCAGCTCTCGACGGCAAGCTGGGGACGCCCCTCGGTCTCCTGGTGCGCACGAACAGGATCACCGAGCGCCAGTACGAAGCGGGCTGCCACTATGCCCACGCCAGGGCGGACGCCGACGCCGCTCTTTCCCTGCCGCGCCGCTCGCCTTGTGCCATCGACCTGCTGTCCGTTCGTTCGGCGGGGAGGGAGGACGACGACCCCGAGACGATCCGGCGAAAGCAGCGGGCCATCGAACGGTTCAACCTGCTCCAGCTCAACCTCGGCATCGGTTCGCCGCGGCATCGCATCGTCACCCGGGTCTGCTGCGACGACACTCGACACGAGACGCACGAGGAGTTCGTGGCACTCGTCGCTGGCCTAGACGCGATCGACCGCCTGCTGCGCAGGGGAGGGCGGGGATGATGATGTCGAGGAAGTCGCTCAGAGGGCCGCAGAGGGCCGACGATGATGCGGGCCGCCCCCGTGGCCAAGACACGATATCGGCCGCTGGCAGGGCTGCTGGGGGCCCCTGGAAGCCAAAAGTAATGCGGGTGGGCGGAGGTCGCGACCCTTCCCTAGCGCCAGAGCCCACTCATTCATTCCTTTGATGCATGGATCGGCGGTGATCTATGAATTTTGTTGATGAGATCGGCGAGTCGACATGAAAGCTCCCAAGCAGGGTATGTCGTTGCGGGCGTATGCCCGGCGCAATGCGGTCTCGGAGGCGGCCATCCGGACAGCGATCAAGTCTGGATTGCTGCGGTCTGCGATCTACGAGGACGGCAGCATCGATGTGGCCCGCGCCGACGAGGTGCTGGCTCGCAGCGTCACCCGTGGGAAAAACGCGGCCGACGCCCTGCAGGACGCTCGCGTCCGCAAGCTTCGGGCAGAGACCGTGCTGGCCATCGATGAGGCACGTCTGGCCGCGGCCGCCAGCGTGCCTGCCAGCATCGCGGCTACAACGTGGATGGATATGAGCCAGCGGTTCGTTGCGCAGCTGGCGCCAATCCTCAAGGCCGGCGAGGCCGCCGCCGGACTTCCGGTACCGGAAGCCTTTCGGCTGCTGGAGAGCGAAGTACACGCATGCCTGCACCGCATCGCCGAGGACGTTGTCGTGCCAGCGGATGAACCGCCGGCAGAGCAGCGTGACCTCTCGGCTGCAGGTCCTGCAGACCTGACAACGGCGAAGCTGGAAGCCCAGGCCGAGCGGCTAGAGTTGGAGCGCGCCGTCACGGTGGGCGAGCGAGTCCCAGTACGCGATGTCGAAGCTGCTTGGACGGGCCGTGCGGCTGTTCTTCGGGCTGGACTTCTCGGTCTCGCCCATCGAGCAGCCATACTCATGCCGGACGCCGGGTCCGCGGAGGCCGGCCGCAAGGCGGTCAGGGATGTCATCGCTGAAGCGCTGCAGGCGCTTGAGGCGAACAGCCTGGCGCACCTGCAGCTGATTGGCTGGCTCGACGACCTCGAAACGACCGGGCCCGATTCCGGGCAGGGCCCAACGCCTCTGGTCCTGGTCAACGCAAGAGGCAAGGGGCAAAGAAGCCTTCGGCCGCCACCCAAGCTGACCATCTCGCAATGGGCGGACGGCTTCCGGAGACTTTCCAGCGAGTCGAGCGCCGAGCCGGGTCAGTGGATGACGCATCGCGCCGAGTACCAGCGCGGCATCATGGATGCGATCAGCGAGCATCCCTACGTCGTCGTCATGACGAGCTCCCAGGTGGGGAAGACCGAGATTCTGAACAACGTGGCGGGCTACCACGTCTGCCAGGACCCGGCGCCGATCCTCGTCCTCCAGCCCACCCTCGAGATGGCCGAGACATGGTCGAAGGATCGCCTAGCGCCGATGGTGCGGGACACGCCGGCGCTTACGAGCCTGATTGCCGACCCCCGGGCACGCGACTCGGGAAATACGCTGCTCCACAAGAAATTCCCCGGGGGCCACATCACGGTTGTCGGGGCGAACAGCCCCTCGAGCCTCGCCTCCCGACCTATTCGCGTCGTGCTCGCGGACGAGGTCGACCGCTACCCGGCGAGCGCCGGGACGGAGGGCGATCCGCTCTCGCTGGCGATCAAGCGCACGACGACCTTCTGGACGCGGCGAGTTGTTGTTGTCTCGACGCCGACGATCAAGGGCATTTCGCGGGTCGAGGCGGAGTGGGAGCGCTCGGACCAGCGCCGCTATCATGTGCCGTGTCCGCATTGCCAGACTTACCAGTGGCTCAAGTGGGGGCAGGTCCGCTGGCCGGAGGGCCGGCCCGAAGAGGCGCTTTACCACTGCGAGGAGTGCGGCGCCGCCTGGACGGATGCGGAGCGGCGTGCCGCCATCCGCTGGGGGAAGTGGATCGCGGGCGTGCCGGATGCGCGGATCGTCGGCTTCCACCTGTCCGAACTCTACTCGCCATGGTCCTCGCCGTCCGACATGGCGGTAGCGTTTCTGGCAGCCAAGCGTTCGGCGGAGACGCTCAAGGCTTGGGTGAATACCAGTCTCGGGGAAACGTGGGAGGACGCCGGCGAACAGGTTGACGAGGGTTCGCTGATGTCCCGCGCCGAGCACTGGGGCCCGCTTGCGCCTGACCGCGTGCTCGTCGTGACGTGCGGAGTCGACATCCAGGAGGACCGCATCGAGGTCGAGCGGGTCGGCTGGGGGGTGGGGGAGGAGAGCTGGTCCCTTGAGCACCGGATCATCTACGGGGACACGGCGTCGCAGCAGCCATGGGCCGAACTGGACGGCTATCTGCTGACCCCCACGAAGACCGGGGACGGCCGGTCGGTCACGGTCGGTGCAACGGCGATCGACTCGGGCTACCGGACACAGGCGGTTTACGAGTTCGTCAAGACGAGAACGGGTCGGCGGGTCCACGCGGTGAAGGGCGTGTCTGGGGCGGGCCGCCCGGTCTGGCCCAAGCGCGCGACGAAGGCCAAGGGCAAGGTGAACGTCTTCATCGTCGGGGTGGATGCCGCGAAGGACAGCGTCTACGCCCGACTGCGTCTGTCAGAGCCCGGTGCGGGATTCTGCCACTTCCCGCGCGACCGCGAGCGCCAATGGTTCGAGCAGCTCACGGCCGAGAAGGTCGTCACCCGCTACCAGAAGGGCTTTCCCGTTCGTGTCTGGCAGAAGCAGTCGACCAGCCGGAATGAGGCTCTGGACTGCCGCGTCTATGCCTATGCGGCGCTTCTCTCACTCAACGTGGTGTGGCAGCGCGAGATCCGGCGGGCCGCTACCGCCGAGCGCCAGGCAGTAGAGATGACCGTCGATGAAGTCGAAGTGACGCAAGAGGTCGTGGCCGCTGCACCAGCAACGCAACCCGTTCCACAGCGGCCGCTCTTCGTCAGGCGAGCAACTCGATCGCGCTTTGCATGACGCCAACATTGATCTTTTGCGTCTGGGCCCGAATGTGGTAAATGCCAAGTTGCGCCGGATTGGTGCATGAGAAGGGCGGCTCCTCGTGGCCGCCCTTTTGCGTTTCGGGCGGCCCTCTGGCGGGGGAGTTCGGGCAAAGGGCCGCCAGCTCTCCCGGACGAGTTGGACGACAGGACCGGGGAAAGTCCGCGTAACCCGGTCGCGGGAATGCCCGTTCCGATTTCGGCCCGCCCTGAAACGCCCTCTCAGGAACAACCCATGGTCAACCTGACTGAGCAGTGCCAGGCGCTGCGCATCCGCACGCACGAGGGCGTCCCGGTCGTCAACTCCCGCGACGTCGCGGAGAAGTTCGGGAAGGAGCACAAGAACGTGCTCCGCGACATTGAGGCGATCCGTTCAACGCGCTCAAATCTGAGCGCGTTGAATTGGTTCATTGAGACGACCTACGTCGACCCCAAGGGGGAGACCCGTCGCGCCTTTGACATCACCCGCCAGGGCTTCATGCTCCTCGTCATGGGCTGGACCGGCCCGAAGGCGATGGACATCAAAGTCCTTTACATCGAAACTTTCGAAGCGATGGAGGCGGCGCTCAAGTCAGGCGCCGTCGAGGATCATCGACTGGTCCTCGCTGTTCGCGAGGCCATGCGCGAGGTCGTCGCCCCGCTGACCGTCCGCTTCGCCGCGCAGGACGATCAGATCGGTCGGATCGAGAAGCGGGTGGACGTCATTCACGACGACCTTCAGGCGCTGAAGTTCCAGGTCGTCAACAATCGGCGGAAGAACATTTCGTCGACGACGAGGGCTGAGCTCAACGACGCGACCCGGCTTATGGGCGGCAAATGCCCGAATTGCCGGACGGCGAGCGTGATCTGTGATGACGGCAGTCGCTCGCCCTTCGCGGAGTACGACCACTTCTACCAGAACAGCCGCGCCGACCCTGACCATGTCTGGCTGATCTGCAAGCCGTGTCACGCCGAACTGACGACAGGCCGCGTCTCGCGCCACGAGCGCGAGGCTGAGTTCCGGGCCTTCCAACAGGCTCGGCGGCGCCTCCCCGGCCGGCAGCGCTCGCTGTTCGGCTAACGAATCGCACATCCCGGAGACGCCGATGGCAGCATCGCTCGACACGCTGCAGGCGCGCCGGGACGCGCTCCTCGCCGCCATGGCGAGCGGCGTCCTGACGATCCGCCACGGCGAGTCCCTGACGACCTACCGCAGTCTCGAGGAGATGGAGCGCGCGCTCGCCCTTCTCGATGCGCAGATCGATCAGGCCAACAGCGTTCGGCGCTACCGCTCGGTTCGCGTCTACCCGAAGGACGGCTGGTGATGGCGGGATTCCTCGGACGCCTGGCGCGGTTTATCCGCGCGGAGATGCCGAACCTTGGCCTCTCCTCGAGCGGCGGGTCTCCCTACAAGACGACCGGTTGGGGTCCGCGTTCGGCGCGCTGGCGCCCTGGCAAGTTCGGGCCTAACGCGGCGCTCGACTACACGGCGGACATCCTGCGCGACCAGTCGCGCGACCTCGTCCGCAAGAACGCGCTCGCCGCCTCCGCGATCGACCGCATCGTCAGCAACGTCGTTGGAACCGGCATCAAGCCGAAGATCACGGACGACGCAATCGCCTCTCTCTGGCTGCGCTGGACCGATGAGGCGGACGCGGGCGGGATGCTCGATTTCTACGGTCTCCAGACCCAGGTGATGCGCTCCGTCGTCGAGGGCGGCGAATGCTTCATCCGCCTGCGCCCGCGCTACCCGCAGGATGGCCTGTCCGTTCCCTTCCAGCTCGAGATCCTCGAGCCCGAGTTCGTGCCGCTCGACTGGAACCGCACGACGGAGGGTGGCGGCATCATCCGGCAGGGCATCGAGTTTGACCGCAACGTCCGCTCGCGCCGCGTGGCCTACTGGGTCTACCCGCGGCACCCGGGCGAGATGCAGATCGACGCGGACGCGGCCCAGTGGGAGCCCGTCCGCATCCCTGCGTCCGAGATCATCCACGTCTTCGACCCGCGCCGCCCGGGGCAGATTCGCGGCGAGCCGTGGCTCGCCCGCGTTCTCGCCCGCATCGCGGACGTCGAGGGCTACGACGAGGCCGAACTCCAGCGCAAGCGGACGTCGGCGCTGTTCGTCGGGTTCGTGCGGCGCCCGTCGCCCGAGGGCGGGTTCAGCCTCGAGGAGATGCAGGAGATCTGGGGCGACGGCGCGCAGGCCGGCGCCGATGGCGTAGGCGAGGTCTCGCTCGAGCCCTCGACGATGCAGACCTTGTTGCCTGGTGAAGATGTGGAGTTCGCCCAGCCCAGCGACGTCGGCGGGCAGTACGAAACGTTCATGCGGGCGCAGCACCGCTCGATCGCCGCCGCCATGGGCATCCTCTACGAGCAGCTCGTCGGGGACTACTCCCAGGTGAACGACCGGACCTGGCGCGCGGCGATGATGGAGTTCCGCCGCCGCTGCGGGATGTGGCAGCACCAGATCATGGTCTACCAGTTCTGCCGCCCGGTCTGGCGGCGCTGGGTCGACCTCGCGGTTCTGGGCGGCGCGATCGACGCCTCGAGCGCCCCCGACGAGGCCCCCACCTGGACGCCTCCTCGCTGGGACTACATCAACCCCGTCCAGGACATCCAGGCGATGAGGGAGAGCGTCCAGGCGGGCTTTACCAGCCGCTCGGCGCTCGTCTCCGAACTGGGTGAGGACGCAGTGAAGGTCGACGCCGAGATCGCTGCCGACAACGCCCGCGCCGACGAACTCGGCCTCCGCCTGACAACGGACGGGCGGGTGACGAACCCCGAGACCGTCCTCCCCAACGAGGTCGACGGCACTCCCGCCGACAACCCCGGCGATCCCGGCGCCCAGCCGCAGAACGTCCTGCGTCTGCGCCGCTGAACACCGCGAGGCCTACATGTCAGTCATCATCCAGGACGGAGAGATCCACCTCTCCGGCATGGTCGGCGGCGTTGCCTCTGGCGACTCCTTCTGGGATCCCCCGGGGTTCGCGAGCTCGGACATCGTCCAGGCGCTCGCGGAGGTCGGCCGCGACCGCCCGGTGACGATCCGCCTGAACTCGGGCGGCGGCATCGCGACGGAGGGGGCAGCCATCCACGCGGCCCTGTCGCAGCATCGCGGCGCCGTCCACGTCATCGTCGAGGGGATCGCCGCCAGCGCGGCGAGCCTGATCGCGGCGGCGGGCGACACGGTCTCGATCGCGCCGGGCGCCGTCATGATGATCCACGACGTCGCGACCATGACCTACGGCACGGTCGCGGACCACGAGCTGACGATCAAGGCGCTCGACGCGATGGGCGACGCCTACGCGGCGGTCTACGCCGAGCGCACCGGCAAGAGCGTCGAGGAGATGCGCGACATGATGCGCGCCGAGACGTGGCTGACCGCCGACGAGGCGGTCGACCTCGGACTGGCGGACGCGATCTACGACGCGAAGCCCTCCACCGACGAGCCCGCCCCGTTCGCCTACGCGATGTACGCCCGCGCCCCGCAGCGCCTCGTGGCGCTGGCGAGCGCGAAGGGCTGGCGCCCTCGTGCGCTGCAACTGGCGGCATCCGCCGCCTCAACCCCTGACAAGGAGTCGACGATGGCGGATGCGCCGAAGAAGGACGAACCGACCATGGAGGATCCGACGAAGACCGAGGATCCGGCGATGGAGACCGACGAGGAGGTGACCGCTGAGACTGAGGAGGAGGTCACGGCCTCCGAAGACGAGGAGGTCGTCGCGTCCGAGGACGAGGAGGTCACCGCCGAGACCGTCGAGGTCGAGGTCACGGAAGACGACGAGGAGGAGGACGTCCCCGCCGTCGCCGCGCTATGCGCCTCCTTCGGCATGAATGCCGGCCAGATCCGCAAGTTCCTCGCCAAGGGCGGGACGATGAAGGCCGCGAAGGCCCGCGCCGCGGAGATCGACAAGATCCGCGACGCCATCGCCCGGGCCACCCGTACGAAGGGCCCGGTGAAGCTGACCGCCGCGGAGGCGGTCGCGAAGGACATGACCATCGAGCAGGCCCGCGCGGCCCTGTTCGACGAGATCACCCCGGCGCCCGCGGTCGACCCGCAGGCGCCTCTCCCCAATGCGAAGTCCAAGTCGGTCATGGCCGATGCGGTCGCTGACATGTCGCGCCGGATGAACGCCCTGAAGCCCCGCAAGGGCTGAGGGCGCCAGCACCCCAACAGAACGGAGTCACGACAATGGCTGCTCTCACGGAAGGCACGCACCGCGCCGCCTTTATCGTCTCGGACCTCGGCTTCTACAGCTACGAGGTCGGGACGCTCGCTTCCGGTCAGGACGTCGCCGCCGGTCAGGCGCTGATGCTCTCGGGCGGGAACCTCGTCGCCTGGTCGGGTGCGACGGACTCGAACTGCATCGGGTTCGCGCTCGACGCTGTGGACGCATCGAGCGGCGCGAAGGAGATCACGTACCTGGCGCGCGGCGCTGAGGTCCGGGAGGACGACCTGACCTTCCCGGCCGGTACGCGAACGCTCCTGCTGGCCGACCTCGCCCTCCTGAACCCGGCGATCGTGCTGCGCTGATCGCCTGATCAGACCACTCGCTGACCCCCGAACCTAGGCGCCCTGACCGGGCGCCTTTTTTCTTTTGCGCGAAAGGCAATGCCATGATCAGCATGGACGTCTTCAACTCCAATGCCTTCTCGGCAGTGGAGCTCACGACCGCCCTCGACAAGATGGACCACGTCCCGAGCCTCCTCGGCGGGATGGAAGGTCTTTTCGAGCCGGCCCCGGTCCGCACCGAGGTCGTCTGGGTCGAGGAGCGCAGCTACGCGCCGGAGGTGCTCCCCACCTCGCCGCGCGGTTCTGCGCCGCACCAGACGGGCGGCGACGCTCGCTCGGCGCGCGCCTTCCAGACCGTGCGTCTGGCCGACGCCTCTCGTATCACCGCACACGAGCTCCAGAACATCCGCGCGTTCGGATCGGATTCGGAGCTCAAGACGGTCGCGGAGGAGGTCGCCCGACGCCAGGTCAAAATGATGGCCAACATGCAGCTCACGCTGGAGAACCTCCGGCTCGGTTGCGTCCAGGGCGTCGTCACGGACTCGGATGGCTCGACCATCTACAACTGGGCGACGGAGTTCGGCGTCTCCATCCCGACCGAGGTCGACTTCGATCTCGACAACGCCTCGCCGGCTTCCGGCGTTCTCCGCCAGAAGTGCACGGCGGCGGTTCGTTCGATCACGCGGGCCCTCAAGGGCAAGATGCCCCAGAAGATCGTCGCGCTCTGCGGCGACACTTTCTGGGACCAGCTCATCGCCCATCCCGAGGTCCGCGACATCTACCTCGGCTACGCCGCGGCGCAGGACCTGGCGAAGAACGTCGCGTGGGAGTCGTTCCGCTTCGGCGGAATTGAGTTCGTGAACTACCGTGGCACTGACGACGGCTCGACCGTCGCCATCGGCGCCACGAAGGCGAAGTTCTTCCCGGTCGGCGCGGGCATCTTCCAGTGGGCCATGTCGCCGGGCGAGTCGCTCGACTTCGTGAACACGCTGGGCCAGCCCTACTACTCCCAGCTCGTTCGCGACCTCCATCGTAACCACTGGGTGGACGTCGAGCTCTACGCCTACCCGCTCCCCATCTGCACGATGCCGGGCGCGCTCTATCAGGCCCGCAACACCTGATCAGGGCCGATGACCTTCACGGTCATCCCGAACGACTGGCCTCCGGCTGCGACGGTCTTCGTCGTGGCCGGAGGCCCTTCTGTGCGTGAAGTGGACGTCGAGCGCCTGCGCGGCCGGCGCGTCGTCGTCGTCAACTCCAGCTTTCTCCGCGTACCGTTCGCGGACGCCCTGTTCTTCGGGGACGCCAGGTGGTTCACCCACAACCGTCGAGACCTCGTCGCCTTCCCCGGCGAGATCTGGACGGTCGCCTCGGTCGCAAGCGACAAGGTCCGCAAGTGCCGCCGCTATGACGTCTCGATCGGCCTCTCGCTGAACCGGGACGGCGTCGTGATGGGCCGGACCTCTCTGCAGGCGACTATCAACTTCGTCGTCCTGCGCGGCGCCCGGAAGATCGTCCTCGTCGGCGCAGACATGCAGGCCGCGCCTGACGGCGCGACGCACCATCACGCGCCGCATCCGTGGCCCCAGCGGCCCGGGTGCTGGGACGACCAGATGAAGTTCATGGCCCCGATGGTCGAGCCGCTCGCGCGCCTCAAGGTCGAGGTCCGCAACTGCTCTCCCGTCTCCCGCCTTCCCTGGTGGCCGAAGATCTCGTTCGAAGAGGCTCTGCAATGGTGATCCGGGCTCCCTCCCGCCGTCGTGCTCGCCTGCGCCGCGAGGCGGCTGCGACCATCACGATCACCTCGGCGTCGTCGGTCTCCGTCCAGGAGAACGCGACGCTCGCGCACGCGCTGACGGCGAGCCGATCGGCGACGTGGTCGCTGGTCGGCGGCGCGGACCAGGCGCGCTTCGAGCTGTCCGGGTCGACCCTGCGCTGGGCGTCGAACGGGACGAAGGACTACGAGGCCCCGAACGACGCGAACACCGACAACGTCTACGTCGTCACCGTCCGCGCGACGGCGACGTCGAACGGGACCACGGCGGACCAGACGATCTCGGTCACCGTGACGAACGTCGCGGAGGCCCCGACCGACATCGCCCTGACGTGGGCCACGGGCTTCGCCGGAGGCAATGTCCCTGATGGTACGGTCTCCGGGACGACCATCGCGACGATCAGCGGCACTGATCCCCAGAACGACTCCCTGACCTTCAGCGAGGTCACGGACACGACGGACTCGTTCACGATCACCGGAACGTCGCTGAAGCTCCAGAAGGCCGCGGCCTTCGCGGACGGCGCGTCCCGCAACATCACGATCCGCGCCAGCGACGGGACGAACACCTACGACGAGACCTTCTCGGTCTCGTTCCTCGAGCCGGCCGCGATCGATCCGGGCGCCTACGATACCGGAACGCTGGTCCTTTCGAACAAGGGCAAGACCGCGACGAAGATCGGCGGCGGCAGCAACCCCAAGGGCGCAAAAGGCAAGAACGCCCTCGCCGGAAAGAGCCAGTTCGAATTTGCCATCGACGTCCGCGCGAACACCTCGGCGGTCGGCATCGCGACGGACGCCGTCCCGACCGACGCCTTCCCTGACGGGAGCGCGGGCTTCTCCGTCCTCTACAAGTCGGACGGCACGATCTGGAAGAACGGTTCCCAGGTGGCCTCGGGCTACCCCACGTTCACGGCGGGCGACACGGTCCTTTGCGCGTTCAACGCGGCTACGGGCGCCGTCTGGTTCGGCAAGGGCTCCTCGTGGCAGGGCTCGCCGGCCGGCGGCACGGGGGCCGCGACGACGGCGAGCGCAGGCACCTACAAGCCGTGCATGTTCCTCTACGACGTGGGCGATGCGAAGACCCTGAAGGTCGCCTCGAGCGAGCTGTCGAAGGCCTTGGAAACGGGCTTCTCGCCGGCCTACAACGTCGCCCCGGTCATCACGTCGGCGTCGACCTTCTCCGTCGCGGAGAACACGACCGCCGTCGCGACGCTGACGGCGACAGATTCTGACACGGGCTCGACCCTGACCTGGTCGATTACCGGGGGCGCCGACTCCGGGAAGTTCACCATCAACTCCTCGACGGGAGCGCTGGCTTTCGCGTCGGCGCCTGACTACGAGACGCCGACCGACGCCGACACCAACAACGTCTACGTGGTCCAGGTGTCCGTCACGGACGGGACGGCGACGACGAACCAGACGATCAGCGTCACGATCACGGACGTCAGCGAGGCACCGACCGATCCCTACTTCTCCAGCGTCACGTGGCTCCTCGGGTTCAACGGCACGAACAACTCGACCACGTTCACCGACGAGAGCGGGTCGCCCAAGACGCTGACGGCAGAGGGCAACGCGAAAATCTCGACCGCACAATCGAAGTTCGGCGGCGCGTCGGGCCTGTTCGACGGGTCTGGTGATCGCATCGTGTCGTCGGACAAGGCGGGCACGAACTTCGGGACGGGGGACTTCACCATCGAGTTCTGGGTCCGCCCTGCCGCCGCTGACTTCGGCTGGGTGATGGGCAACTGGGAGAACGGCACTTATGCGGGCTGGGGCATTCGCAAAGAGTCTGGTGTCCTGAAGTTTTCGAAGCCGTTCGGGACGAGTCTCGAGTTGTCGTGGTCGCCGTCTGCCGGAACTTGGTATCACGTAGCGTTCTCTCGCTCGTCCGGCACGCTCCGCGTCTTTATTGACGGTATCCTTCTGGGCAAGGGCTCGTTTACTGACGACCTGACTGTCGTTCAAAACTACAACTTCACCGTTGGTGACATGGGGACTTACTGGAATAACGCCAGCCTCAACGCCTACCTCGACGAACTCCGCATCACGAAAGGTGTGGCCCGCTACACCTCGGACTCTTCGTTCTCAGTTCCCACCGATGCATACCCGCGGTCCTGATCCATGGAACGCCTCGAGGCTGACTGGGCGGGCCGCACGGTCTACCTGATCGGCGGCGGTCCCAGCCTGAAGGGGTTCGACTTCCAGGTCCTGCGGGGGCGGGGGATCGTCGTCGCCATCAATGACGCGATCCTCGCGGCGCCTTGGGCGGACGTCGCCTTCTCCATCGACACCGTCTGGATCCGCAACCGGGTCGAAGCCCTTCGCGACTGGGGCGGCGAGTTCGTCGCCGCGGTGCCGCAGGGCTATGAGCCCCCCGAGGGCGTGCGCGGGCGGTTCCTCCAGCGCAAGCAGGGGACGGGCGTCTCGCCCCTCCCGTGGATCATCATGACGGGCGACAACAGCGGCTATGCCGCCCTCTCGATGGCCCTGATGCGCGGCGCCGCCCGCGTCGCGCTCCTGGGCTATGACATGACGACGCCGGGCCACTGGCACGAGGGCTACAACTGGCGCTCGCGCTACGGCGCCCGCGACTACCCGCGCTGGGCCGCGATGTTCGGGACGCTCGCCGTCGCCGCGAAGGCGCGCGGCGTCGACGTCGTGAACTGCAATCCCCAGTCGCGCGTCCGCGCTTTCCGGTTCGGCCAGCCCCTCGAGATCGCGGAGCCGCAGGCGTGAAGATCCTGATCGTCGGACCTGAGATTGATCGCCTCGAGGACATCAAGGACTTCGGCGGCGTCTGGTCCTTCTACCTCGCCCGCGAGTTCCGCGCCCGGGGCGTCGAGGTCGTCTTCCAGGACCAGCGCGAGACGGACCCGGCGCACTACGCCCGCCTCCCGCTCGAGGAGATCGACCACGTCGTCTCGCTGGGGCGCTGGGCGAGCAAAGTTCCCCAGGAGATCGCGTGGATCATGGCCTCCCGCATCCGGGGGACACTGGCGCAGATCGCCGACCGCAACCGGCCGGCGGACCCCGTCGACGTGACGCTGACCGTCGTCGACGACGAGCGCCCGTCCGCCGGTATCAACGTGCACGTGGGCTGGGCCGGCGACTCGGAACTCCTCGGCCCGCGACAGGGCGAGACGCTCCGCATCCTGATCGACCACCCGAACTACGGGGCAGGGCCGCGCGTCGACTACTCGCTCGAGATCGCTGAACAGACCGTGGCGTTCGTCCGCGGCGACCTCTGGCGGGGAAGATGGCCGGGGGCAACCGTCCGCAGGATGGTTGACGGCGGGGTCGAGAATGTGAATTTTGACAGGCTAGCGCCTGCCGTGTTCACGCGGAAGCACATCCCGTTCGCGAGGATCGCGGCGGAATACTCCCAGGCGCACGTCTTCCTGGTGACGCACCCTGAAAGCGTAGGCCTCTCGGTCCTTGAGACGGCCCTCTGCGGCGCGCTCGTCGTGGCCCCAGAGGGCTACATCTCGCCCGCGCTCCTGAAGACGGTCAGGCACGTCACCTACAAGCGCGACATCCCGTGGCAGCAAATCCTCGACGCGATCGACATCGCGGAGTCGCGCCATGTCGCCATGCAGAACTCCTGGGCGCGCGTCGCGGCGAGGATCCTGCACTACCTCGAGACTCGGAGACCCATGGAATGATCCGCGTGTTCGTCGGTTGCGCCGCATCGGGGGAGGACGCCGAAAGCCTCGCCGTTCTCGAGTTCTCGATCCGCGCGCGCGCCAGCGAGCCCGTCGAGATCGTCTACATGCACCAAACGCACGACGACCAGTCGTTCTGGCATGGGTGGAACACGGAGCGCTGGGCGACGCCGTTCTCGGGCTACCGCTGGGGGATCCCCGCCTTTTGTAACTACACGGGCCGCGCGATCTACACCGACTCGGACGTCATCTTCCTGGCGGACATCGCGGAGCTCTGGCACCAGGACATGGGCGGCAAGGCCGTGCTCGCGAAGGCCGGCTCCTGGCGGATGTGCGTCTCGCTCTGGGACTGCGCGGCGGCGCGCTCGCACCTCCCGCCCATCGACGCTATCCGCGACAACCCGGCCTCGCACGCCCAGATCGGTCAGCGCTTCCGCGACCCGACCATCGTCGGCGCGTTCAAGGGCCAGTGGAACTGCCTTGACGGCGAGGACGTCCGCGACCTCCTCGGCGGCGAGATCAAGGCGCTGCACTACACGGACATGAGCTGCCAGCCGCACCTCCGTCACGCGCTGCCGCGCCTCGAGGCGGCGGGCCGGAAGCACTGGTTCGACGGGACCGTGCGGCGTCACCCGCGCCGGGACGTCGAGGAGCTGTTCGATCGCTCCCTGAAGGAGGCGATCGCGGCGGGCTACCCGCCCTCGCGCTACATCCCGAACGACTGGTTCGGGGACTACCGGAAGGCCAGCCTCGTCAACTACCGCAAGCGGGCCTGATCATGGACTTCAGGGTCGGGGAGAAGACGGTCGCGCTCGACGAGCGCGAGGACCGGGTCTGCGCCCGCAACGGCGTCTTCGAACCTGAGTCCATCGCCGTCTGGGCGGCGCTCGCGCAGCGCAAGGGCCAGATGATCGACGTCGGCGCCTACACGGGCCTCTACGCCATCGGCGCAGCCCTGCACGGGTGCCGCGTGCTGGCCTTCGAACCCCATGTCGGCAACGCCCGGCGCCTGACCGAGAACATCGCCGCAAACGGCCTGCGCGACGCGGGCCTCGTCGACCTTATCCGCGGCGCCGCGAGCGATAGGGACGGGAAGGCGATCTTCCAGTTCAACCCGCGCATCCCCCACACGAGCGGCGGGTCGCTCGTCGAGCCGCCCGGGAAGCGGGTCGCATACCAGAACACCGAGGTCTGCACCTACCGGATCGACTCCTTCGAGTTCGACGACCTCGTGGCGATCAAGATCGACGCGGAGCGCGCCGAGCACCTAGTCCTCCTGGGCGCTCGCCAGACCATCGCCCGGTTCCGACCGATCATCATCGTCGAGGTCCTGGACCCCGACGACCTCGAGGCCGTGAAGACGGCGCTCCCGGGTTACCGGAAGCACGCGCGCCTGGACGGTTCCAACTACCTGATGGTCCCCGTCGAATGCTGACCGTCGCGTGCGTCCTGCGCTCCGGCGGCGAGTATCTGCCGCACCACGTCGTGCGCCTGCGGGAGGGCGTGCGGCGCTGGCTCGAGCAGCCCTTCCGCTTCGTCTGTCTCGCCGACACGCCTATCCCGGAGGTCAATTGCGTCCTTTTGCGCCACGACTGGCCCAGGTGGTGGGCCAAGCTGGAGTTGTTCCGCCCGGGCGTCCTGTCCGGTCGGGTGCTGTATCTGGACCTCGACACGGACATCGTCGGACCCCTCGACGACCTGGTCGACGGGCATCGCTTCACGGTCCTGCGGAACTTCTGGACGGAGACGGGGACGCGGATCGGGAGCGGCCTGATGGCGTGGAACTGTGATCTCTCGCCGCTCTACGAGACGTTCAGGGGCCACGCGCGGGACTTCATGAACCTCCCCCAGACGCCCGACAACCTGGGCGATCAGGGGTTCATCCAGCGGCACTCCCCGGTGCCGATGGATCGCTGGCAGGACCGCTTCCCCGGGCGCGTCGTGTCGTTCCGCAGGCATTGCACGCGCGGCGTGCCGCCCGGCGCGTCGATCGTCTGCTACGGCGGGCCGGTGCGGCCGTGGTCACGAGACGGAGGCCGCTGATGGACTGGACCTTGACGCTCCTGACGCCGCTGCACAACGCCTTCGGCGTCAGCGCGACGATCACGCCGACGACGTCCGCCTCCGCGGCGACGCTGACGATGATCGACAAGACGTCGGGCGTTGCGCTCCCTGCGCGCGACGGCGAGATCGAGACGGTCGTCCCGGCGGCGGTCGTCCTGACGACCGCCCTCGCGGACGCGGGGCTGACCCGCGCCGACCTGAAGGGCTCGACGCTCCAGATGAACGGCAAGACCTACCGCGTCGAGAACACGCGCCCCCTACCGACGCCGGGAGGCGAGGCGGACGGCGAGATCATGCTCCTCCTGGTGGAGGCCTGACATGGCGGACATCCGGGAGGACATCCTCGAGCGCCTGGTGGAGATCGGGGAGGGGATGGCGCTCGTCACGACCGTCACCCGCAACGCCCGCAACATCTCGGACATCGACGCCCCGGCGCTGGTGATCCTCGACGGTGACGAGGCCCTGATCGAGACGGACATCGGAGTCGGCCGGCCGCCGTCCGGGATGACCCGGATCGCCATGACGCCCGAGATGATCATCAAGCTCGACGGACTCCCGGAGGCGGTCGGGCCTGCGCTCAACGCCGCGCGCGCTGAGCTCGTCAAGGCGGTCCTGACGGATGTGACGCTGGCGGAACTCGTCACGAACGGCGGATGGATCCGCTACCTCGGGTGCCAGACCCAGCTCGCCTACGGGCGGCAGATGGTCGGGGAGATGGCGGTCGCGTTCTCGTTCACCTACCCGCTCAAGGCGTCGACCCTCTAGTCGCCGCCTAGTCGACGCCTGCCGCTAGGTGGGCTTCCCGCATCGAGGCCCGCCAATCGGCGGGCCTTTTCTTTTGAAAGGGCCACGCCATGGCTTCTCCTGACAACTACTCGCTCCTTCGGGCGATCCTGTACTTCAAGAAAGAGGGAACGGGCTCCTACGTCGACCTCGGCAACGCGCCCGAAATCGAGCTGACGCTGTCCATCGACAAGCTGGAGCACTTCTCGAGCCGCACCGGCACGAAGACCAAGGACAAGGTCATCGTGAGGGAAAAGAGCGGGACGATCCGCATGGTGCTCGAGGAGCACACGGCGGCGAACCTCGCCCTCTGGGCGCTCGACGAGAACTACCCGGGCTCGGGCGCCGTCAACATCTTCGCGTCGAACAGCATCGAGGGCTCTATCCTCGTCGTCGGCACGAACGAGGTCGGCAACAAGTTCGAATGGGAGCTCCTGTCGGTCTCCCTGAACCCGTCGAACAGCATCAACCTGATCTCGGGCGACGACATCGCGCGCATCGAGATCACGGGCGACGTGCTGGCGGTCGATGGCGCGTTCGGCACGATCACGCCGATCCTCCCGACCTGATCTTCCTGACCGCTCCCCCCGGCGCATCAACGCGCCGGGGGTCATCATCATGAAGGGCAAGTCACCATGGTAGGTCTTCTCGACCTCGCTCCCGCGACCGAAACGGTTCGCGGTGTCACCGTCTACGGCGTCTCAGCAGAGGGGATCGCCGTCCTCCTTCGTCGCTTCCCCGAGCTCCGCACGCTGATGACCGGCGGCGCGGTCGACGCGGAGGCCCTCCTGAAGGCCGCGCCTGAGGCGGTGAAGGCCATCATCGCCGCTGGCATCGGGCATCCCGGCTCGACCGAGCAGGAGGAGGCTGCCGCCCGCCTCCCTATCGAGATCCAGGCGGACTTCCTCGAGGCCATCATCCGCACGACGCTCCCCTCGGGGTTCGGCCCTTTCGCGGAGCGGGTCAAGGCGCTGGCGGGGAGGACGCTGAACGTCCAGCCCGTCGCGTCGGGTGGCGCTACGGCGCCGGATACGACCTCGCCGCGGCCATCTCCCGGCTCATACAAACGGGGAACCAGCCGCCGCATCTAGTCTGGGGCTACACGCCCCGCCAGATCGTCGCATGGCTCCATTTCGTCGATCGCGAGGAGCGCCGCTCGATGGCCCTCCAGCTTGCGATGGGCGCGCTCGCCGCCCGAGGTGACCCGAAGGAGGTCGACAAGACCATGTCGCGCCTCCAGAAGGACTTCCCATGACCCGCATCGACGTCTCCTTCGAAGGACAGACGCCGCGCGAGGTCTTCCGCGACGTCCGCACGACGATCGCGGTCGCGGCGACGAACGCCCTGCGCAAGACCGGCGACCTGATCAAGGTCGAGGGCGCCTCTGAGATCGCCGCTGCCGGGTTCTCTCCCCGGTGGCAGCGCGCCATCTCCGCGCGCGTCTACCCGGAGCGCGGGGCCTCCCTGACGGCGGCGCTCGCCGTCAGGCACCGCATCCCCTATGCGGGCGTCTTCGAAGAGGGCGCCACGATCTCGGGGAAGCCGTTCCTCTGGCTCCCGCTCCCGTCCGCGACGCGGTTCGGCGGGCGGTTCGCGGGCGGCAAGGTGACTCCCAGAAAGGTCACCCAGGCGGGCTACCAGCTCGTCTCCATCAACAGGCCCGGCAAGGCGCCTCTGCTCGCCGTCCGCTCGCGCGGGTTCGGCGCGCGGAAGCAATTCGGCGGGCGCCAGTTCAAGACCGGCATCGAGCCGCTGTTCGTCGGCGTGTCCGCCGTGACGATCACCCAGAAGTTCAACCTTCGCCGGGTGTTCGCGCGCGGTCAGGACCGCCTGTCCGACTTCTTCGACGCCGAGTTGAGGTGACGCATGGCCGGTGAACTCAAAGCCCGCATCTCGCTCGTCGGGGACGAGGACATCCGTCGCTCGCTCCAGGAACTGGGGCGGGCCGGCGAGCAGGCGCTGACCCGCCTGAAGAACGCGGGCGACCGCGCGAACCTCGAGAAGGTCAAGCGCCAGACGGACGACCTGAAGACCTCGCTCGACGAGGTCGGGCGCAGCGCCGACCAGACGGGCCGCTCGCTCGAGGGCGCCGCGCAGGGGCTGGGAGGCAGCGCTAGCGGCATCGGCGCCTCCTTCGCGTCACTGGGGCAGACCATCGCCGTCGCAGCCGCTGGCGCGGTCGCCGCGCTCGCCGCGGTGGGCCTCGCCGCGAACGCCGCCATCAAGTCGATCACCCAGACCGCCGCCGAGGCGGCGAAGGAGATCAACGACCAGGCGAAGGCGCTGAACCTCTCGGCGGAAAGCTACCAGCGCCTCAAGACCCGGGCCGACGCGGCCGGCGTCGACGTCAACGCGCTCGCGAACGCCATGAAGGCGCTGAAGGAGCGCGCGGACTCCGCGGGCGCGGTGCTGAACCGCTTCGGCACGACGACCGGCGTCGCCGGGGTCGACCGCCTCGGGACCGGGATCCGCGTCCTCAACGTCAACCTGAAGCAGACGAGCGAGGAGGGGATCAAGGCAGCGGAGACGTTCAAGGCGCTGGGGATCAGTCTCCAGAACGCGGACGGATCGCTGAAGTCGTTCGACCAGGTGCAGGCTGAGGTCAACCGGGCGCTGGCGAAGAACACCGAGGAGGCGAAGCTCGCCGCCGAGGCGATCAAGGTCTACGGCGACCAGGCGAAGGAGATCCTCCCGCTGATCCGCGCCGAGGCGGAAGCCGCGCAGGAGGACAAGCGCCGCCGCGTCGAGGAGGACCGCAAGCTCACGAACGAACAGGTCGCGGACGGCGTTCGCCTGATCGCCGCCCAGCGCGATCTCGCGAACGCGGTCGCCTCCGTCCAGAACCAGATCGGCGCGCAGTTCTTCAAGGGCCGCACCGAGACGGTCAAGTTCTACACCGAGTTCGTCGACGCGAACCGCAAGGCCATCGTCGAGCTCGCCCGCTTCGGCGTCGAGCTGGCGAAGTCCTTCTTCGGCGGCAGCTTCAGCGGCACGAACGCGCTGGGCTCGCTCGCCATCGGCGACTTGGTCCTGAACCTCGGGCAGATCAGCAAGGTCGCGGAACAGGTCCGCACCGCACTAGGCGCCCTGTCGCAGACGGTCCTCGACTTCCTGAAGCCCGCCATCGACTTCGTCAACCAGTCCTTCGAAATCCTCGCGGAGACCCTGACGAAGGCGCTGGGCTTCGACATCTCGGCCGGCTTCCTCCAGGCGACGACGGCGGTGTTCGCCCTCGTCGGCGGGTTCGGCGCGCTGACGGGCGTCATCGCCCCGGTCGTGGCGCTCACGACCGCCGCCGTGGCGGCGCTTGGCGGGTTCGGCCCCGCCGCGCTGATCGCCGGCCTTGCGGTCCTGAACTTCTGGGAGGACATCACGGCGGGCGGTGCCGCCGCCTTCGCCGCGCTCAAGGCCGCGAGCGCTGACTTCAAGCTGGCGTTCCAGGCGCTCCTGCGCGGCGACTTCCAGGCGTTCTGGGAGTCCTTCAAGCGCGCGGGCTCCGAGGCGTTCGCTGCGCTCGAGCGCGAAGCGCCCGGGCTGGGCGAGGCCATCCGCGACGTCGTCAAGATCGCCAGTTCGATCGGGGACAACCTGAAGGCGCTGTTCAACGGCGTGACGGTCGCCCTTAACATCGTGGCCTCCGTCATCAACGCGATTTTCGGGACAAATCTGACCGCCGGCGCGGTGGCCTTCTACATCGCGCTCCTCCAGGTCACGGGCGGTCTCCAGGCGCTCGCCGCGCTTTCCTTCATCGTCTTCAACATCATCCGCACGGGCGGTCCCGCCGTGGCACTGGTGGCGGCGGCGTTCCTGTCCTTCTCCCGCATCCTCTCGGAAATCCCCGACCTCCTGTCCCGGTTTAGCGAGGTCTTCTCCAACCTGTTCAGCGGGAACATCACGGACGCCATCGAGGGCGCGATCTCGCTGATCCGCGACCTGTTCACGGCGCTGTCAGACGAAAGCGCGGCGACCTTCGCGCTGATCGCGGCGGGCGCCGTCACGCTGGCGAAACTCCTCGGCGCCACGTTCACCGCCTCCTCGCTCCTCGCGGGGCTGGCGAACTTCGGCAAACTGTTCCTGGGGTTGTTCCTGTCCGGTGGCCCGATCGGGCTGGCGTTGGTGGCGGCAGGGACCGTCCTCTACGCCTTCTGGGACGACATCAGGGACTACGCGCTGGCGGCGTTCAAGTCGATCTCCGACTTCCTGTTCGGCATCCAGGGTCCGCAGCTCAAGCCTGTCAAGGTGCCGAAGCCTGACGACAAGGACTTCAAGTCGTCGCTTGAGGAGCTCGGGAAGTTCGTCCAGACGGCCCTCGGAGGGCCAGTCAACCAGGTCTTCGACCAGAAGAACCTGAAGGACCTGAAGGTCATTTCTGACGAGGAACTAGCGAAGATCGCGGAGGGCAAGCGCTCTGTCGACGAGATCAGGGCGTCGATAATAGATCTGCGCTCCGAACTCGCGAAGGGCGGCACCGCCTCGACCGACGACATCATCTCGGACCTCCAGAAGAAGGCGGATCAGACCGAGGGCGTGATCAATCGCTTGATCCAGAAGCTGAAGGATCTGACGAACAGCACGAACGCGCCGGGCCTGAAGGGCCGGGCCGGGTTCGTGCTCGGGGGGCTGGAGGGCGGCGACGGACAGAACGCGCTTCTGGGCGACGCGGGGAACGACGCGCTCGACAGCCTCCCGACCGACCTCGAGCAGGGGTTCCAGGCAGCGTTCGACGCGGCCTCCGCGGTCACCCAGACGGGCGTGCAAGCCATCGGTGAATCGTTCGGGTCCATCGGCCAGAACGCGGACCAGGCGTTCGCGGGTATCCCCGCCGCCGCAGAGGCCGCGTCCGCGACGCTGTCCTCCGTCTTCACCTCCGCGATCGAAGCGATCAGCGCCGTCGTGCAGGG
Organism: Alsobacter sp. R-9; assembly: GCF_054612375.1. Taxonomy (NCBI): domain Bacteria; kingdom Pseudomonadati; phylum Pseudomonadota; class Alphaproteobacteria; order Hyphomicrobiales; family Alsobacteraceae; genus Alsobacter; species Alsobacter sp. R-9. The sequence goes on from NZ_JBTSWJ010000021.1 coordinate 38,103, forward strand.
CCTGCGGGATCGGTTCCTCGAGGCCTTCACCAGTCTCGCGGGCGCGATCCAGTCCGTGATGGCAAGCGTCGAGGCGGCGGTCTCCGCGGCGATCTCCTCCATCGGCGCGCAGCTCGACCGCCTTGCCGCCCAGATCGAACAGGTCAAGCAGGCCGCGGCTGAAGCTGCTGCCGCCGCAGCTTCCGCCTCCGGCGGCGGCAGCGACGAGGGCTTCGCCTCGGGCGGTCTCGTGCGCGGACCCGGGACGCCGACGAGCGACTCCATCCCCGCCTGGCTCTCGGACGGCGAATACGTCGTGCGCGCCCGCGCGGTGGATCACTACGGCGTCGGCCTCCTCGCCGCGATCAACAACCTCCGCGTCCCCTTCGACCGCGTCCGCAAGTTCGCCTCCGGCGGGCTGGTGCGCGGCGCCCGCCGCATGCGCGAGGGCATCCCGACCTTCGCGACGGGCGGGCTCGCCAGCGCCATCGCCAATGCCCTTGCCATCCCTTCGGCGGCGATGGTGCCGAGCCCCATGCGGGCCTCCTCTAGCGGCGCTGGGGCGAGCGCGATGCGCCCGGTCGTCGTGAACATCGGGGGCCAGTCCTTCGGGCCGATGCTGGCTCCCGCCGAGGTCGCGTCGAAACTGGAGCGGTTCGCGGTCAGCAACCAGATCCGCTCGGCCGGCGCGAAGCCCTCCTGGAGGTAACAGATGGCGGACGAGACGCTCCTCGAGATCAGCGGACCCGGAATCAACCCATGGTCGGCCCGCGGTCTCTCCCAGTCACTGGTGCCGATCCCCGCCGCCCAGTCCTTCCGACGCACGATGAACGGATCACTACGTGATCTCTCGCTCGAGCAGTTCCGCAAGTACCGCTCCACGATCTCCTGCACCGACGTCTCGGTCCCGGCGCTCGACGGCGTCTGGCCGGGCCAGGTCCTGACCGTCTATTGCGTCGCCGAGCTCGCCTACCTCACCTCGAGCGCTGGCGGCGACCGCCCGGCGGTGGCGGGGTCCGAGTACACGGACGGGGACTACACCTTCTACCGCCCCATCCTCCAGATGATGGTCGTCGGTCACCAGGTGAACTTCGACGAGTACGGCAAGCAGCACGGCTGGACTCTGGAACTCGAGGAGGTCTGACCCCGTGGCCTTCTATTTCCAGTGGTGCAACGACGGCGACGCCTTCGACCCGCGCGAGGACGAGGACGTCTTCGCCTTCAGCGTGTCGCACGCCGAGGGCGAGTTCGCGACGCTGACCGTCGAGATCCGCAACCCCCGCGAGGGCCTCCTGAAGGCGGGGCGCTACCAGTGGTGCTGGCTGGGCTGGGACGCCGGCGGCACGGGCGGACCCGAGCCCCTGTTCAACGGGCGCCTGACGGCGTTTCCCGAGGGCCTGAACGACGAGATCATCCAGCTCCAGTTCGTGGCGCGCCCGACCGACTACGACACCCAGAAGGCGGCGCTCGCGGAGACGCTGAAGGTCGCGCCCTTTTGGGATCCGGTCTGGATCAACGCCGACCAGCGGTCGAACCCGGACGTGGTCCTCGAGGCGCGCCCGCAGGCGTGGCACATCGACCGCGTGACGCACGAGGTGACGGTATCCGACATCATCGAGGGCGAGGACGGCACGCTCTACCTCGACGAGTCCGAGGCCTTCTACGACGGGCTCCAGGTCTCGTTCGCCAGCGCCCCGGTGCAGACCATCAAGTGCGAGGCGGTCGTCGGTTGGGATCAGGCGGCGATCGGGACCGTCGACCTTACCTCGAGGATCGCCGCCGCCTTCCGCGCCGCAGGCGCGCCGCCCAACTCGGCCGCGTCCTACACCGGGCAGGGCCTCCAGGAAGACTGGCCCGAGCGCGGCGACAACATCGGCGGCGGATGGGAGGTCGCGGTCACGAACCCGCTGCGCCTCGACGGGACGGTCTTCCCGACTGAGCTCTACGGCGTCGAATGCACCGACGCGCGCCTGGGCTTCCCCCTCTGGGTTCTCGACCCGACCTTCGTCGTGAAATACGACGTCAGCCGCTCGCGTCGGGAGATCGTGCGGTTCTCCATCTCCGCGGACACCCAGGCGGTGGTGTCCGAGCCCCGCGGCGACAACCTCCTGTCGGTTCGCCTCTCCTCCCAAGAGATCAGCAACTTCGTCGACAACGAGGGGACGTCGGACGCCTCGCAGCCCATCGGCGACGTGCGGCGCCCGTCCTACTTCCTGACGGATCGCGGCAAGCAAAGCCTCGAGCACCTGATCGTGCTCTGCCGGGCGCGCCTGCTCTCCCGCGCGCGGGCGATCCGCATCTCCCGCGAGGTCACCTTCCAGTTCGCCGCGCAGCTCTCCTGCCGCGTGTCGATGGCGATGACGGACCCCCGCATCCCGGGCGGCGCGATCTCGGGGAAGGTCGTCGGCTACTCCTTCGGCGTCGACGGCGAGGGGCGCGCCACTGGCGCGGTCACCATCGCCTGCACCATCGGTCGCGGGGCGAGCCTCGTCGTCGCAACCGGCGACGGCGTCTACGCGGAGGACGGTTACGCCGCCACGGGCTGGCAGGCCTACAGCGGCGGGGGCGTGGCGGTCGCCTCCTCGGACATCGCCTACACCTCAATCGACGACACGCCCATCGTCGACGACGGGCTCGACCTGATTGGCCTGTCCGCGTCGAACGCCATCCTGAACCTGACGGTCCTGAACGGGCCGGCGGCGCAGCGTGCGGCGACGAGCGGCACCTACGAGGACATCGGCGCCGCGCTGGCGGGGATGAACGACGTCTACACCGAAGTCGGGCTGGAGTTGCGCCCCCTGACGGGCGGGCCGTTCGAAACGATCTTCGACGTCGAGGTCGGGGATCTCGAGATCCCGAAGACGATCGATCTGGAGGTCTGAGATGGCGCGTGACCTCGACGCCGAAATTGCTGGCGCCGCCTATCTGAACCAGCTTCCCGGCGCCAAGGCGCTGAACACCCTCAACGCGTTCAGCTCGATGCGGTACGAAGGCGAGGCTCAACTCCGCGCCCTTGACCAGATCAACGCCGCCTTCGCCAGCAAGTATGGTGGCTTCGCGCGGACCTCGGCGTCGATGGAGTCGTCCGTCCGCCCGTTCCTCGTGGTCGACGCGCAGACCCGCCAACCGATCAACAACCGCCCGCCGATCCCGGGCGAGGATGGCGAGGCCTACATCGAGTGGGGCAAGGCCAGCAACTTCGTCCGCCCCATCGTCGACCCCATCGTGGCCTCGCCCGGCGAGAATCTCTACGACCAGCTCGGCGGCGGGGGCTTCCGCGTGAAGTGGCCCCAGGAGCGCGACGAGGACGAGGACGACTCCGAGCAGCCCGACATCATCATGCAGGAAGTCTCGAGGCAGACGGAGACCGTGAAGGTCTACGACCCTGACGACGACACGAACTACATCGAGGTCAAGCGGATCACCCAGATCCGCTTCAGGCACTCGCAGAACGGGCGGATCTACCGCTACCATTTCAACGCCTGGGATTGATCGCGATGGCTCGCGGTCCCTACATCCTTGATCCGTTCCAGACCATCGTCGGGTTCCACTTCAGGCGCAGCGGCACGGACTATCGCTACGTCGTGACGGATCGCTGGGCGCCCGGGTGCCGCGTGAAGTACGACACCGCGAACACCGCCTGCGACACCTTCGACGAGGTCATCCTGCCGCCGGGGACGCGGGCGCTGCACTGGTCCTACCTCTACGAGACGGAGTGGACCTACCGCCGCGTCGGCATGGTCCCCGGATGGGGATCGAATGACGGCGTGACCTGGGAGCCCATCACGATCACGGTCAATGGCGGTCCCGGCGTCGAGTCCGACGAGGTCCTCTCTGTCCCCGTCGAGACCGTCGTCGGATGGGGGTCCAGCTACGCCGACGCGCTCAACAACGTCTTCGGCCCGCCCCAGCCAGCCTACGCCCGCCCGGAGTTCATCAACGGCGAGGGCGGTGGCCTCGGGATCACGGTCCCCGAGGTCGGCGGCGAGTTCCAGGGTGGGACGAGCATCGAGCACGCCCTGCGGTGCATCGAGTACGACGACACCTTCGCCTGCCACTTCGGCTACCTGGGCGAGACGCCCGTGATCTCGGGCTATTACGGCTACTACGACGACTCCTTCGTCAGTTTCAGCGATCGAACGAAACTCAACGGCGCGTCGCTGAAGTTCAACAAGACCATCGACGTCGGGACGCTGGAAGTCGTCGACGGCGGATCCGGCAGTACCTGGACACCCATCGGATGGTTCGCCAAGCAATACGAGCGGCGCGCCTTCATCCTGTTCGAAAATCCTGACTGGGAGAGCGCCTGATGACTATGCGCTACCGCACCACGGGCGCCTGGGGCGCAGGCATCGGGGCGAACCTGACCGCCGCGCAGATCGACGAGAACTTCTACACGCTCTGGCAGAAGATCGCGGAGGAGATCGCGGCCCTCGACTCGCCGGTCGGGATCAGCAACATCGTCCAGACGGGGCTGTCGTTCACGGTCATCCTGTCCGACGCGACGGAACTGGGTCCTTTCACGCTGACGAACCCCCAGGTCCCGCAGGGGACCGAGATCGTCTCCGCGACGCATACGCTCGTCAGCGCCAACGCGAACCGCTACCTCCGCTGCACCGCGCTCCTGGGTTGCGACGTCACGGTCCCGGCGGACCTCGACGTCCCCCTCTGGACCGAATTCCACTTTCGCGCGGTCAGCGCCTCGATGTCCTTCACCGCGGACAGCGGCGTGACGATCAATACGCCAGTCGGCTACCTCCCCTCGATCACGGCGGTCGGCGGGACGGCGACGCTGAAAAAGGTCGGGACCGACGAGTACGACCTCTTCGGCCTCCTGACCGTGGACGTCTCGGCATGATCCCCGGCATCACCGCCAACGTCACGCGAGACACCGCCAGCGGCGGCACTGGGCCATCCTACGGGCAGGATCCCGGGACCGCGTGGCTCGACTTCGTGAATGGCGAGTACTGGGTCGAGGGCGTCCAGTACGAGATCGGGGACCTCCTCCAGGACTACCCGGGCGTCACGGGCTCGTTTAACGCCGCGGACGTCGTGCCGGGGCGCGGGCTGCGCGCGATCTACCGCGACCCGCAATATGGCCCCATGGCGAAGGGACCGCTCCTCGCGCTGATGCAGGCGGCGTTCACCTACGTCGGCGAAACGGAGGACATCTACGACGGGACGGTCACGTTCCTTCAGATCGGGTCCAGCACGGGCTCGGGAACGGCGATCAGCCTGTACTGCGGCGCCTACCTGAATTTCCTTTATTCGGGCGTCTCGAGCGACTCGACCTACAGCGGCATCACGACGGGCCGCAGGGTCCAGTGGCTGGGGACGAACCGCGCCGCCGCTACGGTCGGGACGTCGACGAGCGGGTGCAGCCTTAACGGCTCGCTCGGGACCGAGGCCGCGACCATCGACACCTCGGACATCTTCCTCGCGCCGACCGTCGCCGCGGCGGATCGACCGTCGCCGGCCGGCTCAGACATCCTCGACGCGGCGCCCGGCTACTTCCGGTCGATCAGGATAGAACCGCCCGTCGCGGCCTCGGGCCTTGCGGCGCTGACGACGCTGGCGACGCCCGGCTACATCGAGGACCTGGCGACGGGTGCGATCACGGGGACGACCGTCGAGCTGACCTTCAGCGCGGTCTCCGGTGCGACGTCCTATGAGTACTGGATCGGAGAGGGCAACTCCTGGCCTGATGACACGAACGACACCTGGACGACGCTTCCGAACGACAAGGTGATCGCGGGCCTGACGCCGGTCACGCTCTACACGATCCTCGTCCGCGCCCGAAACAGCTACGGGCCGGGCGGCTGCTACACGCCGGACTCGACGAACACCTACTTCGTCGAGGTCACGACGACGACCTGATCCCGGAGCCCCCGATGAACGAGCGAACCCGCGGCGCCAGCCGCCGGGCGGCGATGGCGTGCGCGCTGGTCTCCGTCCTCCTCATCGCCGTGGCTCTGGGCGGGTGCGCGTCGTTCGTCCGCGGCCTCTATCAGCCACCCCCACCACCCATCGACCCATGGCGCGAGATCGTCGAGACGCTCGAGGAGAACGACCGTGCGCAGCAACTACCAGAAGTGCCTCGCGATCACGCTCCGGTACGAGGGCGGGTTCGTCAACCACCCGGCTGACCCGGGCGGCGCAACCAACCGCGGGGTGACCCAGAAGGTCTACGACGCCTGGCGCCTGAAGACCGGCATGACGCCCCGCGACGTTCGCCAGATCGCGGACGACGAGGTCGAGGCGATCTACCGGCGCCAGTACTGGTCGCTGGCCGGTTGCGACGACATGCCAAGCGGGATCGATCTCGCCCTCTTCGACTACGCCGTGAACAGCGGCGTCACCCGGGCGGTGCGCGACTTCCAGCGGGTGCTCGGCGTGCGCGCGGACGGTGACCCCGGCTCGGTGACGGCGGAGGCCGCCATCAAGTCCGACCATCAGGCGACGATCGAGGCGCTCTGCGATGCCAGGCTCCAGTTCGTGCGCAGCCTGAAGACGTTCCGCACGTTCGGGAAGGGCTGGACCCGGCGGATCAACGAGGTGCGCGCCGCGGCCGTCGATCTGGTCGACAACGAGGTCAGTGGGGTCCACATGGACTACGAGCTCGCGGGCGGTGCCGACCTCGACGCGATCGCGTCGGGCCCCGCTGACCCGCGAGACACGTCCTTCACCTCCACCAGGACCGGGCAGGGCACGGTGGCCACCAGCGTCGGCCTACTTGGCTCCACGGCGACGGAGGCGGCCGAGAAGCTGGAGTACGTCTCCGGCTACAGCGAGGTGATCAAGCTCGTCTTCGTCGCCCTGCTCCTCGGCGGGCTCGGCCTCACGGCCTACAGCACCGTGCAGGCCATCAAGGAGGGCCGCACCCGGTGATCTCGCTCATCCCCTTCCCGTACAAGGCAGCGGCCGTCCTTGCCCTGCTGGCGGGCTTCTGCGGGGCATCCTGGTTGCATGGCTATCGCACGGCCGATCGGAGCGCGCAGATCGAAGTTCAGGCGGCGGCCATCAAGAGCCTAGAGGCCGCGCGGGACGAGTACCGCCGGCAGGCGGAGGCCGCCCGCTCGATCGCGCAGAAGGCAGCGGAGAGGGAGCAAGAAGCCGATGCAGAATCCGATCGCCTGCGAGATGAAATCGCACGCTATGTGCGCGACCGCGAGCAGAGCCCCCCGCCTGCTGAGTGCCGTCTGTCTGATGACGACGCTCGCCGCCTGCGCGACCTCGGCTCCGCCGCCTCCTCCGCCCCGGGCCGTCCTGCCAGAGGCCCCCTCGACATTCGGCCGCCCCGTGCCAGCGCCGAAAGCCCAGACCGGTGATGATCCCGTGATCTTCGCCGCCCGAACCCTTGCCGCGCTTCGGCAAGCCAACCAGCGTCTGATCAACGACAGGGCCTTCTACGATGACCTCCGAACCGACTTCTCGCAGTGACGATCAGATGCACTGGGCGCTTGATCGGCGCGTGCCTATTGCCGTCCTAGTGCTCGTCGCTGGGCAGTTCCTGGCTGGCTTCTGGTACGTGTCGAAGGTCGACAGCAAGGTCGCGGAGCTCGACAAGCTGACGAGCAAGCACGACATCAAGATCGACACCATCGAGAGGGACGCGCGGCTCATCGACGGGCGACTGGTGCGGATCGAGGCGAACAGCGAGGCCCAGCTCCGGATCATGCAGCGCCTGGAGCGGATCGTGGACGCCACCAGGGAGCCGGCGGCTCGGCCGTGATGGCCTCATCCCTTTGCGTTGAGGAATGCGGCCGGAACAGAAATCTGTTGTGGGTAGAGACCGGGGAAAGGTCAGGGGGTGGTCTTGAGCGACCGAAATCCCTCTGCGACGCTATGGGCTTCGGGGCACCCGAATCGAAAGAGGCCGGGCTAGGGACCCGGCCTCTCCGTGATGCGGATGCCACGAGACCGTCGCCGACCCCGTTCCTCCCCGCACGTTCACTCGTGTCATGACACGGTAGGGTAGGGAAAGGCAAGTCGGAGACGGTCCCATTCTCGCAGGGCTGAGGCCCAGAAAGGGACTATCGTGACGACCCCTCCTTCCGACTTCTTCACCCTCCGCGGTCGCAATGTCCGCGTGGACGCCATGGGCCGCGTGTCGCTGAGCGATCTGCATCGTGCGGGTGGCTTCCGCACCAACGCCAGGCCGCACGACTGGTTGCGACTGGCGACGACCCAGACCCTCATTCAGGCTGTGCTGTCCAAGGTTACGGGAAAATCCCGCAACTGGGCGAAAAGCGATTATCAGTCAGTGCTTTACACCAAGGTCGGCGCGGCGGACGGCACGTTTGCCGATTCGAGGTTGGCGCTGTCCTACGCGGAGTACCTGAGCCCGGCGCTGGCTCTCGAGGTCCGTGAGGTCTTCCTTCGCTACAAGGCGGGAGACGCTACCCTCGCCGACGAGATCCTGCAGAAGGCCCCGCCGGCCGATAACGAGTGGGCTGGTATGCGGGCCCTCGGCCGCGCGGAGCGGAACCGCCTGACGGCTGTGCTGAAGGACCACGAGGTCACGAAGCCGCAGGAGTATGGGCGCGTTACGAACGCTACTTATGCGGGGCTCTTCGACCGCACTGCGCAGCAGCTCAAGGCGGCGAAGGGCCTGGGCAAGTCCCAGAACCTGAGGGACGCCATGTCCACGAAGGAATTGGTCTTCACCATGGCTGCCGAACATCTCGCTGCTGAACGCATCGAGGAGCAGGACGCTCGCGGTGTCGTCGAGTGCAGCGATGCGGCGCGGCGCAGCGCCAACTTCATCCGCCAAGCCATTGAGGCGGACCGCGCCGACCGGAAGAAGCCGGCGGCCTGATCGCTTGACACTGTGCGGGGGAGGGCGACCTTCCCCGCATAATCGAGTCCTTCCGTTTTCGATCATCATCAAGCTCGCGGAGGGCTAAGCGCGATTGCCGCGAGGGGGGGCAGTGTCGAGCGCGGTGAAGTAGCAGGCTCGCCAGCTGCGCTAGCAAACATACTTCTTGCGGGACCGGTGGCTGCAAGGCCACGCTCGCGGTGTTGGCGGAAGGGCTTCAGATGACGGGCGACGACGCGCGGACGATGGCCGTGGTGTTGATCTTTGAGGGTGCAGACCTGACAGACGAACTCGATTGCTTGCTCGCCCTGGTGGCCGCTGGGCATCCAGCGAAGAAGGCAGCCCTCGCCCTCGATGACGCTAGGCTCCTCGCGCGGACGTGGGCAGCGGCACAGAGCCCTGAGATGGTGCGGGCCCTGGCAGACCCGGGCGAGCCACGCCCGCCACTCAACTAGACGCGAGGTCAAGCCCAAGTTCTGGCGCCGGGCCGGGGTGTCGTTCATGCTCCCTGTTCAGGAGCCAAAAGCCATGGGCAGACGCATTTCCGAGAGACGCGACTGCGGCTTGCACATTCGCGCATGGCGCGAGACGCGGGGCCTGACGCAAGCCGAGCTTGCCGAGCGACTAGGTGCGACGGCGGCGACGGTGAGCCGCTGGGAGAGTGGCGACCGAGGCCTCCTGGTCGAGCAGCTGGTCGACATTGCCGACGTGCTCGGCATTCTGGCGACCGACCTTTTCCGTGATCCTGCCGCTGCCATCGAGCAGTCCTTCGACGACACCCTTCGTCGTGAACTGGCCGAGGTGACGCGCCAGCGCGACGCCTTCCGCGAGAGGATCGAGGTGCTGGTCGCCGCGGTGCAGCGGCTGTCCCGAGGGCCGGCGTGACGACCATGCGGGGCAACGCGCCGCGACGACCCGCCGCGCCGGATTGCGGGCGGAATTGCGCGCCTGCCGGGGTTGATGGAACGGCGAACCTTGGGAACAGACGGCGGATAATGGTTAGATCTTTAAAATGTTCTGGCCTGCGTATCGCCAATTCGCGAGGATGAACGACCGCAGAAAACTCCATCGAGCAAAACGATCATCCTCGTCTTTACAGTAGCGATTCAATGCGCGTGAGTGACCTTGAATCTCAACGCAAGCGTCGACCAGCTCGCGCGAATGATCGCCGGTCGCAAGATGCTCGACAACCGTCAGAGCGATGTAAAGGTTCACATCGAACCATTCGCCAGACGTGCGGTGAGGCTTCAGCAGCTCGTGCGCCTGTCGTTCGACCTCTGCCGCATTTGCGGACCGGATCGACGCGAACAATGACAGCGGCTTAGGGCTCGCCGTCGTCATGGAATTGCGCCGCGCTTTCGGCCTCTTAGAGATGCCGACTTTGCAGAATTTCCCCGAGGTCATGATGTAGATGAACATGGCCGATCCGGCCTCCAGCGGTTTTACATCACGCGTGCAAGTCGTTGATTCTACTAGGCGCTACATTCAATAGTTTTGCATAGAAAGCGCAGTAAAATCAACGCGGAAAGCTGACTCTTAATCAGCGGGTCCAAGGTTCGAATCCTTGTGCGCCCACCATCAAAGCC
>NZ_JBTSWJ010000022.1:0-45901 GCF_054612375.1 Alsobacter sp. R-9
GGCCGCGACGTGCTGGACTACGGCGCCGCGGCGCAGGCGCTCGACATCGACCTCGCGGCGGGCCGCGCCACGGGCCTTGAGATCGGCGAGGACACGATCGGCGGCTTCGAGGAGGTGCATGCCGGCTCGGGCGCCGACACCGTCCGCTTCGGCCACGCCATGGTGGCGGTGGCCGGCGGCGAGGGCGACGACACCTTCGACTTCTCCGCCCTCGTCCCCGCCTCGGCCCAGCCCCTCGCCATGCCGACCGGCACGGGCGACGGCGAGGGCGACACGGAATCCCCCTCCACCCTCGCCGACACCGGCACGGGCGACACCGGATCCCCGGGCACGGGCACCGGCGGCACAGGGTCCCTCCAGGCCGCCCTCGCCGAAACGGGCGCAGGCACGGGCGACACCGGCACGGGCAACACCGGCACGGGCGACACCGCCGCCCTCGCCGGCATCCTCGCCAACCTCGAGACCGCCGCCCAGCACAACACCCAACCCCTCACCGTCCAGCAGATCCTCGACTTCGCCGTCGGGGACCGCATCTGCATGGCAGGCTGGACCATCACCGTGCGAGGCGACGAGGACAGCGCCTTCGTCAAGGCGAAGTCCGACGACGGCACGGAACTGCGGCTGGCCGTCAAGCAACTCGACGCAACACTGACTGACGACGCACCGTTCCGCGTCCGCGTCGAGGAGCACGACGGCCACACCGAGACGCTGGTCGAGGTCCACTTTGACGGCCCGACGGAGCCGGACTTCATGATCGCCCTGCAAGGGGTCCATGCCCTCCAGGCCTTTCATGGGTGATCTCGGCGCCCGCGACCTCGCTGGATCGACGGGTAACGGCTCTCCACAGCGAGAGGCGAGCCGGAGGCCTTTGGCTTGACGAAGGGCTCCGGTAGTCTCCCCGCGTGATCTGAAGGGAGCGGGATGATGGCCATCGGGGTGGGCGGTTCGACGCCGGACGCGGAACTGAACGAGATGACGTCGATGCGGGGCGAAGCGCCGCCCATCGGTGTGGAGGAACGCCGCCAGCGACTGGCACGCGCCCGTCGGCTGATGCGCGAACGGGGCCTTCCGGCGATGTGGCTCGACGTCTCCACGAGCCTGACCTACTTCACCGGCCTCAAGCTCCACCGCAGCGAGCGTCTCCATGGCGTGATCCTTCTCGCCGAGGGCGACCCGATCTACGTCAGCCCGGCCTTCGAGGTGGAGAAGCTGCGCACGATGATGAGCATCGACGGTCCGGTCGCGGCGTGGGACGAGCATGAGGACCCGACCGAACTCGTCGTCTCCACGCTGGCGGAGCACGGGATCACCGGAGGGCCGCTTGCGCTCGACGAGGCGACGCCGTTCGCCACGGTCGATCGGCTCAGACGGTCGGGCCCCTCCTTGGATCTCGTCAGTGCCGGGCCCGTCACCACGGGCTGCCGGATCCGAAAGTCGCCTGCGGAACTCGCGTTGATGCAGACCGCCATGTCGATCACCCTGGCTGCCCAGAAGGCCGCGGCGCGCATCCTATGCCCCGGCATCACGACGACCGAGGTCCAGCAGTTTCTCGTGGCTGCCCATCAGCGGCTCGGCGCGGAAGGTCCGCCGGCTTTCAACATCGTGCTCTTCGGCGAGGCCACGGCCTATCCGCACGGCGTGCCGTATCCGCAGACGCTGAAGCCAGGCGACATGGTGCTCGTGGACGTCGGCGCACCGGTCGACGGCTATGTGTCGGACCTGACGCGCACCTACGTCTTCGGCCAGCCCACAGACCGCCAGCGGTCCGTCTGGGACCTCGAGAAGGCGGCGCAGGCAGCCGCCTTCGCTGCGGCCCGGCCAGGTGCGCGATGCGAGGTCCTCGACGATGCCGCGCGCTCGGTGATCGAAGCGGCCGGCTTCGGCCCGGGCTATGCGACGCCGGGCCTTCCGCACCGGACAGGACACGGGATCGGCCTCGACGTCCACGAGGCCCCCTACATCGTTCGAGGCGACGACACGCCGCTCGCAGAGGGCATGACGTTCTCGGTCGAGCCGATGATCTGCCTGTACGGATCGTTCGGCGTGCGGCTCGAAGACCACGTCTACATGACCGCTGAAGGACCGCGTTGGTTCACGCCCCCGGCGACGTCCATCGACGCCCCGTTCGGCATGTCGGCGTGAGGCGCGTTCACCGGGTCCGGAACGTGCCGGGATCCGGCCCGGAAGCGCAGGGAGCTTGAGGCGGATCAGTCATCGCCATGCTCCATTCGGGTAGACTGCCGTTTATCCGTAGAGGAAGCCGGCACACCACCGTGAGGTTCAAATGGCGAGCGGCGTGACGCGCAAGCGGGGAGCCCTGGTGTCCGGGCAGGGTTCCCGGCGCGGCAACGGTACGCGTCCTTCGTCGCGAGGACGTGTCAGGCCTGCAGAACCGCCACCCCCGGAGCGCGAAGCCGCAAGGGAAAGCGAAATCGACCAGCGGGTCCATGGATGGATGGCCCGCCTGACGAACGGTCTCTCGCCGGCCGCTCTCATGGCCGCCTATCTCGACTGGGCCGTCCATCTTTCGGCGTCCCCCGGGAAGCAGGCTGAACTCGTCGAGAAGGCGATGCGCAAATGGGCCCGGCTCTTCGAGTGGCTGGCACGCCGTGCCGTCCAGGGAGGTGCGACACGACCCAGCATCGAGCCCCTGGCGCAGGATCGGCGGTTCTCCGCGCCGGAATGGCAGACCTGGCCCTTCGACTTCGTCCAGCAGGCGTTCCTGCTCCAGCAGCAGTGGTGGCACAACGCCACGACAGACGTCCCCGGCGTATCCCGCAGCCACGAGGCCATGGTGGAATTCGGGGCCCGCCAGTTCCTGGACATGTGGTCACCGGCCAACTTCCTGCCGACGAACCCGGTCGTTCTGAAGCGGACGCTCGAAAGCGGGGGGCGCAACCTCGCCGCAGGGCTCGGAAACCTTGCGGAGGATCTGTCGAGGGCGATCAGCCATGGACCGCCTGTCGGGGCAGATGCTTTCACCGTCGGCCGAACCGTGGCCGTGACACCCGGACGGGTCGTCTTCCGCAACCGCCTGATGGAGCTGATCCAGTACAGCCCGGCGACGCGGACCGTAAGGCCGGAGCCTGTCCTCATCGTCCCGGCCTGGATCATGAAGTACTACATCCTCGATCTTTCCCCGGAGAACTCGCTGATCCGATGGCTGGTCGGAGAGGGCTTCACGGTCTTCGCGATATCCTGGCTGAACCCGGGGGAGGAAGATGCCGACCTCAGGCTGGAGAACTATCGTTCCGACGGCATCATGGCCGCGCTCGAAACCGTCGGCCGCATCGTCCCCGATAGCCGCGTTCATGCCACGGGCTACTGCCTCGGCGGCACGCTGCTGTCGATCGCCGCCGCAGCCATGGCGCGCGACGGCGACGATCGACTCGCCACTGTGTCCTTGTTCGCGGCGCAGCAGGACTTTTCGGAGGCAGGCGAACTGACGCTGTTCATCAGCGAGAGCCAGGTCCATTTCCTGGAGGACCTGATGGCCGCCCAGGGCTATCTCGACAGCCGACAGATGGCGGGCGCCTTTCAGCTGCTGCGCTCGAACGACCTGATCTGGTCGCGGCTGGCGCACGACTACCTCATGGGCGAACGCACGCCGATGACGGACCTGATGGCCTGGAATGCCGACGCGACGCGGATGCCCTATCGCATGCATTCGGAGTATCTGCGCCAGCTGTTTCTCGACAACGATCTCGCCGAAGGCCGCTTCCGCGTGGCGGGAAGGCCGGTCGCGCTCTCCGACATCCGCACTCCCATCTTCTCGCTGGGAACGGAGCACGACCACGTCGCACCATGGCGGTCGACGTTCAAGATCCACCTTCTGACCGACGCTGACGTGACGTTCGCCCTGACCTCGGGTGGACACAACACCGGCGTCGTCTCTCCGCCTGGCGTCCCGGGCCGTCATGTTCGCGTACGTACGAAGCGGGCCGACGACCTCTACGTCGATCCGGACGCGTGGCTGGCGTCGACCGACGCGACGGAAGGCTCATGGTGGCCCGTCTGGGTGAAATGGCTCGCGGAGCATTCCGGCCGAGCCATTGCGCCGCCTCCCATGGGCCTTGCGGACCAGGGCAAGGCCCTTCCTGCCGCTCCGGGAAGCTACGTTTTCGGCTAAGGACGATCCTGGCCAAGCCAGTCGACGATGCGGCACCATGGACCGTCGAGCGTCCGGCGCCCGAGGAAAAGGGCCAGGTGCCCGCAGTCTGCTTCGAGCACCTGAACGTCGTGCTCCGCCGTCCCGACGAGACGTCGTGCCGCAAGGGCCTGTTGCGGCGGGGCTATATCATCGGCAGTACCGACGAGCAGGCACATCGGCGACTCGATCGCCTTCAGCGACAGGGTCCGGCCCAGCGCCGCGAATCGGCCCGTCGCGAGTTCGTTTCGCCGAAAGAGGCGGTCGATGACCTCGCCGAGATAGGCGCCCGGCAGGTCCACGGCGTTGAGGTACCAGTTCTGCACCCGCGCCGCCAATGCTGCCTCAGGCGGCCCGTCGAGTTGAAGCATCGCCTGCATGGCGGCGGCATCGAGCGTCGTGACGCCCCACAGGGCGAGCAGGTGGCGGCCACCGACCGTTGCGGACCGGGAGCTCCCGATCTCCGCAAATGGCGGCAACATGTTGTGGAGGGCCTCCGTGAGGCGGGAGGACGCCACGGCGAAGTCCACGGGAGCACCGGCGAGAACAAGACGCCGGGTTCGTGAGGGGAACCGGGCGGCGAATGCGAGCGAGAGCCAGCCGCCCTGGCAGAGCCCGACGAGATCCACCGGGTTGCCGGCTTCTTCGACGGCCACAAGCAAGTCCGCGAGCAGCGAGTCGATGGTGATCCCCGCCCTCTCCGGGGTAGCGCTCTTCCATTCCGTCAGCCAGACATCGTCGAAGGCCCCGCCCAGCAGCCGTTGCACGATGGAGTGGCCCGGCGCCAGGTCGGCGATCGATGCGTGATGCAAGGCGTACGGGGCGACGACGATCACCGATCCGCGCTTCGGCCTGCTCCGCGCCGGTCGTGCGGCGCGCCTTCGCCCGCGGTCCGGTTCCGGACGATCCGGCGGGGTCCGCCATCGGCGCAACCGCATGGTCTGCAGGTCGAGAACAAGCTCCGATGGCGTGCAGAAGTCCGGAAGGGAGTTGCCTTCGTCCGTCGCGACGAGGGCCTCCTGCATGGCTCCGAGCCACGCCTCGCTGGCTCGCCAGCCGGCCGTTATCGGCGATAGCCACGCATGAAAGGGATCGAGGGGCATCGCTGCGGAAACTCCCGCCTGGCTGAAGGACGCGGGGGACGCCAGCCGAAAGGGTAGTTCATCCCGGGCGGCGTGGAAACGAATGGAGCGCGACAGGACCGGTCAGGACGATGCCGGATGCCGCATGCCGTACGGGCGCAGTAGCCTCAAGTCGATGTCCATGACCATGACGGCAATGGTTCTGCACGGCCCGCGACAACGTCTCGTCCGGGAGGAAAGATCCTTGCCCGAACCCGGCCCCGGAGAGGTCCGTCTGCGGGTCGAGACCTGCGCCGTCTGCCGTACCGACCTCCACGTGGTCGACGGCGAACTCGCCGACCCCGTCTTCCCCATCGTGCCCGGACACGAGATCGTCGGGCGGGTCGATGCGTTGGGGCCCGGCGTCGAGACCTGCATGTCCGGCGCGCGGGTGGGTGTGCCGTGGCTCGGCCACACCTGCGGACATTGCCGCTACTGCGCCAGCGGAGCCGAGAACCTCTGTGACACGCCGGTCTTCACCGGCTTCACCTGCGATGGCGGGTTCGCCACGCATGTGGTGGTGAACCACTCCTTCGCCTTCCCGCTCGACGGCTTCGACGATCCCGTCGCCACGGCCCCGCTGCTGTGCGCGGGCCTGATCGGCTGGCGGTCCCTGCAGGCTGCAGGCGACGCGGCCGAGATCGGTCTCTACGGGTTCGGCGCCGCGGCGCACATCCTGTGTCAGGTGGCTGTCGCCGAGGGCCGGAGGGTGTTCGCATTCACCCGGCCAGGCGACGCGGCATCGCAGGACTTCGCTCGCAGGCTCGGCGCGACATGGGCAGGCGGATCGAACGAGTCCGCGCCGGCCCTGCTCGATGCGGCGATCATCTTCGCGCCGGCGGGAGAGTTGGTGCCGCGGGCTCTGAGCGCCGTTCGAAAGGGTGGTGTCGTCGTTTGCGGCGGCATCCACATGAGTGACATACCCTCGTTCCCCTACGCGATCCTGTGGGGCGAGCGGCGGGTGAGGTCCGTCGCAAACCTCACCCGCGAGGACGCCCGCCAGTTCCTCGACAGGGCCCGACGGACAAGGATCGAAACGACGACGACAACCTATCCACTGGGCCGGGCGAACGAAGCCCTGGACGACCTGCGGCATGGCCGCCTTCAGGGCGCGGCCGTTCTCGTCCCGTGAGATCAATACCGCTCGTGCTGCGAAGGGCGGTTCGGCTGACTGCGATCACGGCCCGCCGGGCGGCTCCTCCCGCTTCGGCACCCAGGCCTGCCCGTCCTTGCGGTAGAACCGCTTCACGGCGCCCCAGGCGATCCGGAATGCCGTTGCCTCGACGTCCGGATCGTCGATCCGCTCGGTCCATGCGCTGTTGAACGCGGCGAGGAAGATCTCCTGGGCATGCAACGGCAGATGGTCGCGCACCGCGGGTGGAAGCTCGCCGATGTGGCGCCAAGGCATCGCGGCTACCCTCCGACTTTCACACCGGACCTCACAGATGAGGACGGAACGCGTCTGCTTCCGGTCCCGCCCCCACCCAGATGCTGCTCTCGGATGTGGGGTTGTTCCTTTCGAACCATTGGTGGCGGCCGATGGCCGTATGCATGGCGACGAGTTCGGCGCCCGAGTTCGTCAGCACGAAGATGGGCGATCCGGAGTTGCCGGGCGCCGAGAAGCACTCGTTGAGCATCAGGCCGGGTTCCGACCTCGATGCCTGCACCAGGCACCGGCGGTGGATCGTCAGGACGTTGCGTGTCCCGGCGCCGTAGCCGGCACGAACGACGCGTCCGGCTCGCGCGAGCCCCTCCAACATCGAAGGCTCCGGATCGCCGACAGGGACGGCTCTCAACCCCGGGGAACGGTCGAGCGTCAGCATGGCCCAGTCGTGCCGCAGCATCGCCCACGCCGACCGCGGACGGAACTCCGGCGCGACCTTGACGGAGCGCGGCGCATAGGTCCGGAAGCCGTCTGGCGTCCTGAAGGACACGCGGATGCTGCCCGAAACCTTGCCGCGGGCTCCCACGACGCAATGGGCGGCCGTCACCACCACGTCCGGACCGATCAGCGTTCCCGTGCACTGGCCTCCCCGGCCGCGGCCGGACACGTCGACACGCGCGATGGCCGAGAACGGCCAGTCGAGGCCGTTCAAGGATACAGCTGGTCCGCCGACCGGGCGATGCGGTGCGCGATCCTGTGCGAGAGTGGACGACGCGCCGGACAGAAATGCGAGGCAGGCGACCGCGACGAGGCGAAGGCATTCCGACACGGCTCCCTCCTCTTCAGCGGCGCACGTCGGACGTCCGGTTCGGTGGATCGAGAACCCGGAACACGCGTCCCTCGTGGGCCCGCAGGTCGATGTCCCGACCCGCGACCGTGGCCTCGACGGGCCCGTGCGTCGAGAGAACACAGGCGGCCTGCTCGACCGGGATCCGGACGATCCTGTCCCGCGAACAGAAGTTCAGGGCCACGATGAAGGTCGAGCGCCCGTAGGCGCGACGATACACAAGCACGTCCCCCTCGGCCGAAATCGCCTCGAATGCCCCTACCTTCAACGCGGGCTCGCGCGACCTCAGCCTGAGGCATCGCCTCGTCATGGCGAGCATCGATCCGTCGTCGGAAGACTGGGCGGACACCGCCAGCCGCGGGTCGGCATCAGCAACGGGCAGCCAGGCCTCGACGCCGGAGAACCCCATGTACGCCGTGGCATCCCATGGCATCGGCGTCCTGAAGGGGTCGCGCCCGCGCGAGGGATCGGCAAGGCCGAAGGAATCCACGAGGCGACCCGGGGACACCTCTCCGTCCATCATCCCGAGCTCGTCACCCTGATAGAGGGTCGGCGTCCCTCGCAAGGTGAGGACAAGCATCATCGCCACACGCGCCTGGGCGAGCCCCAGGCGGCTCGCGACGCGATGCTGATCGTGATTGCCGAGAACCCAGGTGGGCCACGCGCCTTCGGGCAGAGCTGCCTCGTAGCGCTCGATGAGGTCGAGAACACCGCGGGCCTGCCAATCCAGCCACATGAGGTTGAAGTTGAACGGGAGGTCGAAGCCCGACAGGTCGGTGCCGTAGTACCGGCCCAGCCGTTCCACGGGCTGGTAGATCTCCCCGATCAGGACGGGCTCGCCGGGATACCGCGACAAAGTCCGGCGGAAACGCACGGCGATCTCTGCGAGATCCGCCTGGTCGGAGCTGTTCAGCGGGCTCAGGCGCATGAAGTCCGGATCGCCCGGCCGGTGCGCTGGATTCGGGGGATCGTCCCGAAACCCGGGATCCTTGAGGAGGCGGTCGGCGACGTCGACGCGGAAGCCCGAGACACCGCGGTCGAGCCAGAACGCGAGGATGCCATCGAACGCGTCGCGCACATCAGGATTTCGCCAGTTCAGGTCCGGCTGCGCCGGAAGGAAGGAGTGCAGGTAGAATTGTCCGCTTGCGTCGTCGAAGGCCCAGGCCGAACCGCCAGGCTGGCTGAGCCAGTTGTTGGGCGGGCCTCCCGTCGGAGAAGGATCGCGCCAGACGTACCAGTCGCGGTACCGGCTGGTCCGGCTCGAGCGGGAGTCGACGAACCACGGGTGCCGCTCCGACGTGTGGTTGGGCACGAGGTCGATGATGGTCCGGATGCCCGCCCCGGACAATGCCGCCACCAGCTCGTCGAAATCCCGAAGGCTTCCGAACACCCTGTCGACATCGCAGTAGTCGGCGACGTCGTACCCTCCATCCACCATGGGCGAGGGATAGAAGGGCGTGAGCCAGACGGCGTCGATCCCGAGGGAGACGAGATAGTCGAGCCGCTTCAGGATTCCGCGCAGGTCACCGACGCCGTCGTCGTTCCCGTCCTGGAACGATCGGACATAGATCTCGTAGATGACGGCACCTTGCCACCACGGCCGGACGGCGTGAACGCATCGGTCGTCAGTCATCGGGCCGCTCGCCATCCGGACGCGACGGAGCCGGCGAACGTTCGCTGAAGCCGAGACGGTCGAGCCCCGCCCTCACCTCGGGGCACGACATGAAGAGGCTCCAAAGCAGGCCGCTGCGATGGTTCTCGATCATCCCGACGATGGGGCCCTGGTCGATGGCGAGCGTGGTGGGTGCAAACCAGTTCCTCGACTCGCAGAAGGAATCGCGCAGGCCCCGCGGTGTCCACAGCTTCCGGCCAAGACGGCCGGTGAAGGTCCTGAGGGCAAGAAAGGCGTGCTCCGGCGCATACGGGAACGACGAGAGAGCCGCCGTCGGCGAGATCACGCCGAGATCGCAGTCGGGAGCGTGCTGGTTGTACCCGAGATCGTCGTCGCTGGCCGTCAGTCCCCAGCAGTCCGCTCCATATCCTTCGTAACGGCCGGGATTGGCGATGCAGTGCCGCCGGTTGATCTCGACGTGCGCCGTGTTCTGCTCCCAGTAGTGGACGTGCCGGTCGGCGAGCCGCCTGGGATCGAGCCCGAGAAACGAGTAGTGCGCAAAGCAGAGCGGGCCGCCGAAATCGGGTCCCAGCGGGAGGCGCACGCCATAGAAGACATTGCCGTTCCTGAAGGCGGCGCCGCCTTCCCAGCAGGAGCGGTAGACGGCTGTCTCAATCGGATGCGTGGGTGATCCCGCCGCCAGCACGTAGGTCACGAGGCATTCGTTCCAGCCGGCGACAGGGAAGTTCCGCGCCCATCCGACCGTGGGACTCCAGTGCCAGTAGAGGGTCGCCCCGTCGCCGGCGTGCCAGTCCCACTCCACGGCACGCCAGAGGTCGTCGATCGCCGTCCGGAGCCGCGCTTCGGCCATGTCGGGTCGGTCGAAGAAGGCCCTACAGCCCAGGAGGCCCATCATGAGGAACGCCGTCTCCACGATGTCGCCGCCATCGTCATCCGCGCCGAAAGGGATGGCACGGCCGGTCCGTCCGTCGAGGAAGTGGGGAAAGACGCCATGGAAGCGCTCGGCGCTTCCCAGGAAACCGACGACGGCGCGGAGCCTCTCGAGGACCGCGCTCCGCCTGAGCCAGCCCCGCTCGACGCCGGCCAGCAGCCCCATCAAGCCGAACCCCGTCCCCCCCACCGCCACGGCGTCCGGCCCGTAAGTGCCCGGCACGCTGCGATCGAGGGCCATGAAGCTGACCGGGTGGGCATAGTGCCAGAAGTAGCGCAGCGTCTGCCGCTGAACGGCGTCGAGCAACACGTCGTCGGCGGCGTCGGCGGCGGGCAGTCTCAAGGCTGCTGCTCCCCCGTCGTCCCGCCGGCGGATCCGGCATGCTCCCGGTGCGCCGCGCGACCAGACAGCCCTGACGGACGTCGCTGCCTTCGTCTCACGTGATAGACGCGGTCCCAGGCGAGATCGGGCGTGGCGAAGTGCCCGCCTGCGATGATCGCGCTGCGCGGAAGGGCGCAAGACAGGACGCGGAGCGTCTCGCTTCTCTTCCTCGGCTCCAGTGCATTCAGTGCATCGTCCAGCAGAACCCAAGCGGGTGCGAGAAGGACGACGCGGGCGACGGCGAGCAGTTGCTGCTCGCCATGCGTGAGATCTTCCTCCCAGTCCGCCTGACGCCCGAGGGACTGTGCCAGCTCATCCAGGCCGACGCCCGAGAGCGCCGCGCGCACCGCCTCGTCGGCATGCATCGACGGAGGATCGGGATAACAGGCGGCCTCCTTCAGCGGGCCGGCCGGGAGATAAGGGTGAGCCGTCAGCACGATCACATCCGATCGCGCAGGAAGCGAGACCTCGCCCGATCCCTCCCGCAGGAGCCCTGCCATGCACAGGAAGAGCCCGCTCGGGCGTCCTCCCGTCTCGCCGGAGAGAAGGACGCGTTCACCAGGGCGCACCGTGACCTGCTCTTCCCGAAGGGACACGGTCGTTCCCTCCGCCTCGACGGCGAGGTGCGACAGTCGAAGCGTCTCGTTCTCGAAGGGAGACCGGTGGAGCGTGCCGGCCCGGGACGGCACGTCCGCATCATCCTCCATGGCGCGCCGCAACCCGGCCACGCGCCTGTAGGTGGCGCGCCAGTCCGCGATCCGCGCGAAGTTGTCCACGAACCATCGCAGCGCCTGCTGGACCTGGCTGAATGCTCCGACACACATCATCAGGCCGCCCAACGACAGGGTTCCCGAGAAATAGGCCGGAGAGGCTGCGATCACCGGAACGATGAGCGTTCCCCAGCCGTAGGCCGAGGTCACCCATGTCAGCCTGACCAGCGCTCTCGCAAGATCGAGGCTGGTCGCAATGACGGTTCCAAGCGATTGCCCCGCCACGCCGCGCTCTCGCGCTTCGCCACCTGCGAGAGCCACGGAGGTCGCGTTGTGGCCGAGATTGACCAGCAATGCTCGCAACTCGGCTTCCTGTGCGTAGCGTCGCTCATTGAGCCTGATTAGCGGGCGACCCATCAGCCAGGTCAGAATCGAGCCGAGACCCGCGTAACCCAGCGCCCACCACAGCAGGTAGCCCGGCACGACGAAAGCCGCATCGCCGATCGGAACTGCTGCGATCTCGGACAGCGACCAGAGAATTCCCACGAACGACGCGAGCAACAGCGTCGACTGGATCAGGCCCGCGGCGAGATCGGGTGTCAGGTCGCTGAAGTGACGAACGTCCTCGTGGATGCGCTGGTCCGGGTTCAGCCCGATGGAGCCCACCGACTTGAGCCGATGAGCGCGTCCGTCGGCCAGCCAGAGGTCGAGCAGGTCGGTGGTGATCGCCGCGCGCAGGCGGACCTTCATGCGCTCCTGCAGCCAAGTCTGCGCAACGACGGCGACAAGCAGCACAGCGGCAATGCCCGCGAAGACGGCGAGCTGGCGAACGAAGCCGTCGCGGTCGCGCTGCCCGATGGCGTCGAAGAAGGCGCCCTGCCACTCGTTCAGCCGGATCTGCGCCATCATGTTGACGACGAGGACGGCGCAGAGTGAGGCACCCATGATCGCGAGCGGGCGCCATGCGAGAGATCGCAGTCCTCTTGCGGGGCGGGCTGCGGGCTGCCCTGCATCGACGCCGATGCCGGCCGCTTCCGGAGCCGACGTCGTGCTAGCGGCGGGTTGCGCCATGTCGTTTTCGCCGGCCCTACGAAGAGCGATACTGACCGAACCACTCTGCGGCAGACATCGGCGATGATAAAGCCCGTATCATTCCTTGCCGAACTCGTCGGACGGATGACGCTTGCCGAGAAGATCGGACAACTCGTCATGACCGGGCCGCCACCGCCGGACCGGCCGGCGGTCGACCTGCGCGACGCGATCCGCCGCGGCGCCGCCGGAAGCATCCTGAACGTCACGGGCCGACCCGTGCTCGACGAGTTGCAGGCGATCGCACGCCAGGAGAGCAGGCTCGGCATTCCTCTCCTGACGTGCCTTGACGTCCTGCACGGCTACCGCAGCATCTTCCCCATTCCCCTGGCGGAGGTGGCGACGCTCGACCCGGCATTGTGGGAGCGCACGGCGGCCGCAGCCGCCGCCGAAGCCCGCCGGGACGGGATCGTCATGACCTTCGCTCCGATGCTGGACGTCTGCCGCGATCCGCGCTGGGGGCGGATGGCCGAGGGGCCGGGCGAGGACCCCTGGCTTGCCGCACGCTACGCGGACGCCAAGGTGAAGGGCTTCCAGGGCATCGACGGCGCGCGGCTGCGGCAGCCCACGGGTCTCGCCGCGACGGCCAAGCACTTCGTCGCCTATGGCGCCGTCACCGCGGGACGCGAGTACGCGTCCGTGGACGTGTCCCGCCGAACGCTCGACGAGGTCTACCTGCCGCCGTTCCGCGCGGCCGTGTCTGCGGGGGTCGTGGCCGTCATGCCGGCCTTCGTCGATCTCGCCGGCGAACCCATGACCAGCAGCGCGTTGCTCGGTGACCTCCTGAGGACGGCCTGGGGCTTCGACGGAGTGATCGTCAGCGATTACGGCGCAGTGGCCGAGCTCGTCGCTCACGGCGTGGCCGAGGACCTGACGCATGCGGCGGCACTCGCACTCTCGGCCGGCGTGGACATCGACATGATGAGCCCGGCCTATGCCACGGGCCTTCCCGTCGCGCTGGAAAAGGGGCTGGTATTGCCCTCCGACATCGACGCGGCCGTGATGCGTGTCCTGACGCTGAAGTGGCGGCTTGGGCTGTTCGACGGAGAACGCGGACCCACGGCTCTGTCCTGCAACGACGATGACGGCCTTGATCTCCCCCGCGAGGCCGCACGCCGCAGTTTCGTGCTGCTAAAGGACGACCGCGGTGCCCTGCCGCTCGGCCAGCACGGGGATCCGATCGCCCTCATCGATCCCTGGCTGGACCGGTCAGACATGCTGGGACCATGGCCGGCCATCGGCGCCGGCGATGCGATCGACCTTGGGGGAGCACTCGCGAAAGCCTTCCCGCACAGGACGGTCTTCGCCGTCCCCTGTGCGCTGGCCGGTTCGGACGAAGAGCTGCGTTCGGCCTTGCGCGGGAGCGGCGTGGTTGTCCTGCGGCTTGGCGAAACCACGGTCATGAGCGGCGAGGGCGCGAGCCGCGCCTTTCCCGTCATCCCGGACAGCCAGTTGGCCGTCGCGCACCGTGTCCTGGCCATGGGGCTTCCCACCGTCGTTCTGCTGTCGTGCGGTCGACCGCTCATCGCGCCGGACCTGCTGGACTCGGCCGCGGCGATACTGGTCTGCTGGTTTCCCGGATCGTCGGGCGCAGAAGCTCTCGCCGACGTCCTGTCCGGCCGAAGCGAGCCCGAGGGGCGCCTGCCCGTCACCTGGCCCCATGCGATCGGCCAGATTCCGATCCATTCCTCGCCTCGTCCCGCCGGCAGGCCGGCGGATGAGCGCGACCGCTTCACGAGCCGCTACATCGACGCGCCAACGGCCCCCCGCTTCTGGTTCGGCCACGGGCTTGGCTTCACCCGCTTTGCCCTCGAGCGCCTCGACGTGATGCCGGACAGGGTCGGGCTCGGGGAATCCTTCGTCGTGACGGCCCATGTCCGCAATCTCGGCGGCCGGACCGGGCGCACGGTCGTCTTCGTCTTCATCCGGGACCGGACAGCGCACATCGCCCGCCCAGTCCTCGAACTCCGCGGGATGATTCCCGTGACCCTCGAACCGCATGCCGGGGCGGATGTGGGCATCCGCCTGCGCTCCGACGAACTCGCGCCGCTCGGCGGACGCGGCGACCAGCGTCCTGAACCGGGCGACTTCGACATCCTCGCGGGGTTCAGTGCCGAGCCATCGGGTCTCAAGGCCATCCGGCTGGTGCTGAGCGACCTCTCCGGGGGCTCCGTGAAGCAGGAACGCCGCCATGATGCCTGAACTACCGTTTCCCGTGCTTGTCGCCGATGTCGGCGGGACGAATTCCCGCTTCGCCATCGTCGAAGAACCCGGAGGCATGCCGGGACACGTTTGGCGCACAGAGACCACGGCGTTCGCAACCGTGGACGCGGCGCTTGCCGCGGCAAGGCGGGCGCTGGCGCCGGCATCGTTCCGAAGCGCAATGCTGGCGATCGCCGGGCGGGTGGGACAGGGGGTACCGAAGCTGACCAACGGCAGCTGGACGTTCGATCCGGAGGCGATCGGGAGAACGGGCAGCCTGAGCGGCGTGACCGTGCTGAACGACTACCTGCCCGTTGCGGCAGCCGTCGGTGTTCCGGGACGGGCCGGGCTGGTCACCATCGGAAAGCCGCAGCCGGCGTCCGAAGGACCGACCCTCGCATGCGGTCCCGGAACCGGCTTCGGCGCTGCGCTCGCACGCCCTGTCGGCGATCTCGTCGTCCTCGAACCGACGGAAGCAGGCCACATGGATTTCGGTGCCTGCGATCCGGAGGAGTTCGCCATATGGCCTCGGCTGGACCGCGTGCGCGGGCGAATCACGGCAGAGTCCGTCCTGGCGGGACCTGGGCTCGTGCGGCTGTACCGCGCGCTGTGCGTTCTGGACGAGACGGGAACGTCAGGAACCACTGCCGCGGATGTCGCTGGGGCCGCGCGGGCCGGAGATCCCTCGGCCCGTCGCGCCGTCGAGGAATGGGCGCGGCTGCTCGGCCGTTTCGTCGGCGACCTGGCGCTCCTGTTCGGGGCGACCGGTGGGGTGTTCCTGTCTGGCGGGATCGCCCCGCGGCTGATCGACGTGCTCGAGGGGGGCGCGTTCCGGAACGCCTTCGAGCGAAAGGCTCCGTTCGCGGACCTCATGATGCAGATCCCGACACATGTGGTCGTCGAGCCCGACCCGGCATTGTCCGGCCTTGCCCGCATCGCCTCCGCTCCGGGGCGTTTCCTGTTCACGGCGCGTCACTGGCGAGCCTGAGATGACGCCTCGGGACGCCGGCAGGTCCGCTTCTCGCGCGAGTTGACGCGCATCAACGTCCGGAGCGGTCGACCGGACGATGATGAACCGTCGCTTCCCGACCCAAGGGGGCTTACATGCTGCGCGGGTTGCTCGCCGGTGCCCTGACGGCCACCGTTCTCGCAACGGGCGTCGTTGCGCAGACGACGTACGGACAGTTCTCGTCCCGGGGGCGCGAGCAGGAGCAGGAGCTGATCGTCCCCACTCTCGGGGACATCATGCTCGGCATCCAGCTCCGCCACATCAAGCTCTGGTACGCCGGGCGCTCCGGCAGCTGGGATCTTGCAGAGTACGAGTTGCGCCACCTGCTGCAGGGGCTGGGTCGCGCGGCGCTTCTTTACGCCAACATCCCGGTCGAGCAGATCCAGGCGGTCGATGCCCCCATGCTCGAGCTCCAGTCGGCCATCAAGGCCCGTGACGCCGGGCGGTTCGTTCGCGTCTACCGAGACGTCACCTCGGCCTGCAACGCCTGTCATCAGGCCGGAGCGGTCGGATACATCCGGATCCAGACGCCGTCGGCGTCGCCCTTCACGAACCAGTTCTATCCGGGCCGCCCTTGAGCGTCCGCGGCCTGCAGAGGACGCACCGACGCCGAAGGAGGTCATGTCCTCCGGCGGCATGAGAATCGAGGCCGTTGAGGCGACTCGCCGAAGTGCGGCCGCGGAGCCGGCCCTCGGGGCCCCCGAAGTCCAGCGGTCAGAGGCATGCCGAACCTTTCGAGCGACACCGTGCCGGCCCGCTTCTGGGACCGGACGCCCGCGGACGCGTTCTCTGACCTGGCGAGCCGGCCTGAAGGCCTGAGCGACGCCGAGGCACAGGCGCGGCTGGCGTCCTTCGGTCCCAATGCGACGATCCGGACGGCGCGTCGCATGATCGGCACCAAGATCGTGCGGCGGCTGGCCGAACCGCTCATTACGATCCTGCTCGTGGCCGCCGCCATTTCCGGTGCGACCGGCGATCTAGCCAGCTGCGCCATCATCGTCGTCATCGTTCTGGTCTCCGTCGGGCTCGACGTGCTCCAGGAGCATCGTGCCGAACGAGCGGTCGATGCGCTGCGGCGATCGATCGCCGTAAGGGCGCGCATCCGCCGTGATGGCCGATACACGGAGCGACCGGTGGAGGATGTCGTCCCCGGCGACGTGATTTCGCTCGAACCGGGCGACCTCGTTCCTGCGGACGGCATCGTGCTGGAAAGCCGGAACGGGATGGTCAACGAAGCGCTCCTGACCGGCGAGCCGTACCCGGTCGAGAAGAGGGTTGGCCCCAGCGATGCCGAAGAGCCCTCGGAGGCGTTTGATGCCCTGTTCGGCGGAACGGCGCTTGTGTCCGGCAGGCTGACCATGCTGGTTGTGGCGACGGGCGCGCGCACACGCTTCGGCGGCATCGCGTCGGCGCTCGAAGCCGACGAGCCGCCAACGGCCTTCGAGCGCGGCCTGCACCAGCTCGGCGTTCTCATCCTGAGGCTGACGACCCTGCTGGTCCTGTTCGTCCTGCTCGCGCACCTCGCCTTCCACCGTCCGGCGCTCGAAGCCTTCATGTTCGCGGTGGCCCTCGCGGTTGGCCTGACTCCCGAGCTCCTGCCGATGGTGACGACCGTCACCCTGTCCCGCGGAGCTCTCCGGATGGCGCGCAAGAGGGTGATCGTGAAACGGCTCGCGGCCATCCATGACTTCGGCGCCATCGACGTGCTGTGCACGGACAAGACCGGCACCCTGACGGAGGCGCGCATCGCGCTGGTCGGCCATCCCGGCCCGGACGGGCTCCCGAACGACGGAGTGCTCGCCCTCGCTGCGCTCAACAGCCGTCTTTCCTCCGGGCTTTCGAGCGCCCTCGATGCCGCCATTCTCGACGCGGCCCGGCAGCGCGATCCTGGGAAATGGTCCAGGGTGGCCGAGTTGCCTTTCGACTTCGAGCGTCGACGCGCGACCGTGCTCGCGCGCTGCGATGACAGGCAACTTCTCGTCGTCAAGGGCGCGCCCGAGGAGGTTCTAGCCCTCTGCGTAGCCGTGGGGGAGGCAGGCGGCGCCGTTGCTCCGCTGAACGACGCGACCCGCGAGCGCCTCACGGCCCTTCACGACGCGAGGGCGTCGGAGGGACAGCGGCTGCTTGGCGTGGCTTTCCGCGAGATGCCGGCGGACCCGGGCACGATCGCGGCGGCGGACGAGCGCGATCTGGTGTTTGCCGGCTGGTGTGCCTTCATCGATCCGCCGAAGGCGAGCGCCGCCGCAGCCGTGGCCCGGCTCGAAAGGCTCGGCGTGCGGGTCAAGATCGTCTCGGGCGATGCGGCACCGGTCGTCCGCCATCTCGTCCAGACGCTTGGGCTTCCGGCCGAGGGCCTGCTCACCGGCGCCGAGATCGCCACGATGAGCGATGCCGCCCTCGCCGCGCGCGCCCAGTCCGTCGATCTCTACGCACGCGTGTCTCCCGATCAGAAGATGCGGGTCATCCGGGCCCTTCGGGCGCGGGGACACACGATCGGCTTCATGGGAGACGGCATCAACGACGCGCCCGCGATCAAGGCGGCGGATTGCGGCCTGTCCGTCGACGGAGCCACCGACGTGGCGCGGGCTGCCGCAGACCTGATCCTCCTCGAGCCCGATCTCGGCGTGCTGGCGGACGGTGTGGAGGAAGGACGACGCACCTACGCGAACATCACGAAGTATGTCCGCATGGGCACGAGTTCGAACTTCGGCAACATGCTCTCGATGGCCCTTGCCTCGCTGGCGATCCCGTTCCTGCCGCTGACGGCCGTGCAGATCCTGCTCAACAACCTCCTCTACGACCTTTCGGAGACAGGAATCCCGTTCGATGACGTGGATGCGTCCGAGACGGCCGCGCCGCATGCATGGGACATGGCCGCCGTGCTGCGCTTCACGCTCGTCATGGGCCCGCTTTCGTCCCTGTTCGACGCGGCGACCTTCGGCCTCCTGCTCTTCGGGTTCTCCGCATCCCCGGGAGAATTCCGGACGGCTTGGTTCGTGGAATCCATCGCCACGCAGGTCCTCGTCATCTTCCTGATCCGCACCGCAGGCAGGCCTTGGGCCAGCCGCCCGCATCCGGCCCTTGTCGCGACCTCGCTCGGCGCAATTTCGGCGGGACTTTTCGCCGCCCTGGGACCGGCAGCGCCCTATCTCGGCTTCGCTCCCCTGCCGCTGAAGCTTCTCGGCGCCATTGCCGCACTCGTGGTCGCCTATCTCTGCGCGGCCGAGCTCCTGAAGGGATTCGCCATGCGCGCAAGGAACCGTCATTCCAGGCGCGCCCGGGTTCAGCTGCCCTCGAGGCGGTCGCGTCGGACATGAAGGCGCACCCCGGAGGGCGCGGGTGGCTCGAACCGGAGATTCGCGACCCCAGCCCTCTCGGGGCCGGGTCCGTGGGACCTTGCGCCAGCTCTGCCGGTTCTCCTTGCTCAGCGTTCGATCACGACCTTCAGCGTGGTCGCCCGGTGGTCGCGCCACCATGAGAGGGCCTCTTCGGCCCGATCGAAAGGCACGACCTGCGTGATGAGGTCGTCCGGGTTGCGCTCCGTCGTCTCGAGGAAGGAGATGACGGCGTCGAAGTCCTCGCGCAGCGCATTCCGTGAACCCATGATGTCGAGCTCCTTCAGGTTGAAGAGCTTCGTGTCGTAGGCGACCTCCGCCTTGCTGTAGCCGATGTAGACGATGCGACCCGAGAAACAGGCGATGTCCACCGCCTGGCGGAACGTGAGGGGCAGGCCGACGGCCTCGATGACGACATCGGCGCCGTGGCCGTCCGTCAGCGCCGCGACGCGTGCCGCGACATCCTCGGCGGCGGCATCGATCGTCTCCGCCGCGCCCCAGGCCCTTGCGAGGGCCTGCTTGGCGACACCGACGTCGACCGCCGTCACACGCGCACCCCGCGCCGCGGCGCCGGCGATGGCCCCCATGCCGATCATCCCGCAGCCCAGCACCACGACATGATCGTCGGGCCCCACGCGGCCGCGCGCCACCGCATGGAAGCCCACGGAAAGCGGCTCCACCAGGGCGAGATGGCGCGGCGCCAGCCGGTCATTGAGGATCAGCTTGGAGTGATGGACGACGATCTGCTCGGCGAGTCCGCCGTCCTGCTGCACGCCCAGCGTCCGGTTGAAGCGGCAGGCATTGAACCGCCCGCGCCGGCACGACGAACAGGCGCCGCAGGTGGTGTAGGGGATGACGATCGCCCGGTGCCCCGGTGAGAAGGCCGGCGGCACCGCGGCGCCGGCCTCGACGATCTCGCATCCGAGTTCATGGCCGGGAATGCGAGGAAGGGACACCAGCGGGTTCGCGCCCGTGAACGTCGCCATGTCGCTGCCACACAGGCCGACATGCCGGACGGCGAGGAGGACCTCCTCCGGCCCCGGTCGCGGCGCGGGGATGTCATGGAAGGACGTCCGGCCGACGTCGTCGATCTTGAGCGCGCGCATCACTGGTCCTCCGGGCAGGGCGGCCTGACCGCGTCACGGTCGGGCGCGTCGTCGGCAATCGGGCCGCGCCCGCGGAACCTCTCCCAGAGGGACGGAGGAGCCCGTCTCGTCCCTTCATGTCCTGGGCCACGGTGTCCGGCCGGCTCGTGCCCATGACTACCGTCTTCGATACCGGGTGGGCCAGCGCAAACTGGATGTCGGCCGCTGGCCCGCAACGACATCAGGCGTCATCGCGGGGTTCGGCCGGTCGAGAGAACTGCCCGCGACCGCAATCATCAGTGTCCGGCGGCCAATCCTGGAGATGCCCCGGGGCGCATGGACGACGCTAGCACCTGAGGACCAGCTTGGATCTGCTGGCCCGGCCCTCGTCGATATCCCGGAACGCCTGCGGCCCATCCGCCAACCCGCGTTCCTCGAACCAGCCGAGCCGCCCGAGCCACCCCTTCGCAAGAGCTTCGACCGTCTGCACGAAGTCGACCGGAGTGTAGCAGTAGGATCCGGTCAGGGTGATCTCCTGCAGCGTGAGCTTCCGGATATCGAGCCCCTGATGTCCGGGAAGAAGCCCGATGTGGACGATCACGCCTCCGGGCCGAACCATCGACGAGGCGGCCGCCCGCGTTGCATCGGCGCCGACGGCATCGATGACGAGATCGATGCTGTTGGGTTCGGGGTCGTCTTCGCCCGGGCGATACGTGTCAAAGCCCTCCTCGGACGCGATCGAATGACGCCTGAGCGGGTTCGACTCGCCCAGCGTGACTTGCCTCGCGCCGAAGTGGCGCACCACGAGCGCTGCCGCGAGGCCGATGGCGCCGCCGCCGATCACCACGACCCTGCATGCCGCGAGCGGCTGGTGCAGTCGCTCGATCCCCAGACGGACCGCGTGCCAGGACACCGCGACGGGTTCGGCGAGGGCGGCCTGCGCAATGGGCATGTCGTCGGCAATGGGCACGACATTGCGCTCGGGGATCCGGACCAGTTCGGCGAACGCCCCTTCCCTTGGCGGCATGGAAATGATCTGGCGGGTGGGCGACAGATGCCAGCGGCCCTCGATCGCGTAGGGGCACGCGGGGTCGATGACCAGAGGATTGATCGTCACGCGCTGGCCAGCCCGCGGGCCGCGGACGATGTGGCCCGCCGCCTCATGGCCGAGGATGAGCGGCGGCGGACGGCGGCTGTCATGCCCGTGATAGGCATGCATGTCCGAGCCGCAGATGCCGACGGCCTCGACGCGCACCAGGACCTCGCCCGCGTCAGGGACCGGCTCCGGGACTTCCTGCAGTTCGAGTGCGTTGGGACCCAGATAGACCAGGGCTCTCATCGAGCGCTCCGTCATTTCGCGGTAAAGCCGCCGTCGACGGCGAGGGTCTGGCCGGTCACGTAGGCCGACGCGTCGGACGCGAGGAACACCGTGGCGCCGTCGAGGTCAGACAGGTGACCGTTGCGGCCGATGGCCGTCTGCGCCGCCAGCTTCGCGGCGCGCTCTGCGTCGGCGAAGACAGGTCCAGTCAGCGGCGTGGGGAAGAAGCCGGGGGCGATGGCGTTGCAGGTGACGCCGTGCCGCGACCACTCCTCGGCGATCGCGCGCGTGAGTTGCACCACGCCGCCCTTGGCCGCGCCATAGGGCGCCGAGTTCGGCATCGCTCGGAAGCTCTGCAGGGATGCGATCGTGATGATGCGACCCCAGCCTCTCCGCGCCATCGCAGGAGCGAGGGCCTGCGTCAGCAGGAATGGGGCGCGCAGGTGCACGGCGAGATGCAGGTCGAAGGCAGCGGCATCGACCTGCGCAAAGGGTTGCCGCAGGTTCATCCCGGCTGCATGCACGAGGATGTCGGCACTGCGTCCCTGCGCATCGAGGGCATCTGCCACCCGGCGTCCGCAATCGTCCGCCGCCATGTCGGCGACGATCGCACTGGCCGAAAGCCCTTCTCCCACCAGTTCCGCCACCGTGAGATCGAGTTCGGCTTGACGGCGCGCGGCAACAACGACATGCGCGCCCGCCATCGCGAGCGCCCGCGCCATCCGGGCGCCGATGCCGCTGTTGCCGCCCGTGATCACGGCGGTGCGACCGGTGATGTCGAAGAGGGCCGCCAGCCGAAACATGGTCGTCACGCCTCGACCGGCTTGCCCAGGTCGACGTTGTGACCCGGCGCATACTTGGCCATGCGCACGTCCGACGTCCGCGCGTGCGCCTCCATCCCCTCGAGCCGGGAGATCCGGGCCGAGACGGGAGCGACGGCCTTGCAGGCGTCGCGGGTCATCCGCTGCCATGTCAGGGGCTTCAGGAACTTGTGCACCGACAGGCCAGCCGAGTACCGCGCGGCGAACTTGGTCGGGAGGATGTGGTTGGGTCCCGACACCTTGTCGCCGAAGGCGACGTTGGTCTCCTCGCCCAGGAACAGCGACCCGTAGTTGGTGAGATGCTGGTGCCACCACTCAAGGTCGGCGCATTGCACCTCGAGATGCTCACAGGCATAGGCGTCGGACAACGTCACGACCTCCTCGCGCGTATCGCACAGGACGACCTCGCCGTAGTCGCGCCATGCGGCGCCGGCGGCATCGCGCGCCGTCGGCGGGAGCTCGTCGATCAGCAGCGGCACCAGCCGCATCACCTCCTCGGCGACGCGACGCGACGTGGTGAGAAGCCACGCCGGGCTCTCGTGGCCGTGCTCGGCCTGGCCGACGAGATCGGTCGCGACGATCAGCGGATCGGCGGTGTCGTCGGCGATCACCTGCACTTCGGACGGGCCGGCGAAGACGTCGATCCCGACCTTGCCGAACAACATGCGCTTGGCCTCGGCGACGAACTTGTTGCCCGGGCCGACGATGATGTCGGCGGGCTTCCCCGTGAAGAGGCCGAAGGTCATGGCCGCGATGGCCTGCACGCCGCCGAGGCACATGATCACGTCGGCCCCGGCGATCGTCATCGCATAAAGCACGTGGGGGTGGATGTTGCCGCCCCGGAACGGGGCGGAACAGGCCACGACGGTCTTGACGCCGGCGGCCTTGGCTGTCGCCACCGACATGTAGGCGGACGCGATGTGGGCGTACCGGCCGGTCGGGACGTAGCAGCCGGCCGTGTTCACGGGCACCAGCTTCTGCCCCAGCATCAGGCCGGGACTGATCTCGATGGAAAAATCCCTCACCGACTCGCGCTGGGCCTCGGCGAACCGCCGCACCTGCGAGGCGGCCAGCGCGATGTCGTCCTTCACGGCCTGCGGCACGTCGCGGGTCAGGGCGGCGATCGTCTCCGGATCGAGCACGATCGGTCCGTCCCACTTGTCGAGCTTCAACGCATAGTCGTGCACGGCCTGCTCGCCCCCCGCCTCGATGGCCGCGAGCATCTCGGTCACCACCTTGCGGGCGGCGTCGGTCTCGGTCTCCGGCGTCTTGTCGGCGCGCTTCAGATAGGTGATGGCCATCGGGCGGGTCCTTGCGTGCGCTGAATGGAGGTTGGAGGTCCGGACGGCCGGCGCCGCCCGGACCCTCGACTCACTTCTTGTCGAATTCCGTCGCGAAGGCCCTCAGCTTCGGGTCCGCCGCCACCTTCTTCATGAACTCGTCGGTGATGTAGCTCTTCGCGTCCGGGTTGGACGGAATGGTGCCGACGTCGGTGATGAAGGTGCCGATCTCGGTGAACCAGCCGTCGACGGCCGAGGCGCCCGAGCCTCGGCTCATGAGCTTGAGCTGCTCGTCCAGACCGAAGGTGGGCCGCAGCGCGAACTCCTGGTCCATGGCGCGCGGCGTCACCTCGAGCCCGCCCTGCTTGTAGAAGTCCAGCGCGAGAGTGCGCGCCTCGGCGGGATTGGCCTTGGCCCAGGACCAGCCGCGCAGGAAGACGGCGAGGAACTTGGCGACGTCGTCGGGACGCTCCTTGGCGAAGTCGGCCCGGACGATCAGCGCACCGGGAACTATGGCGCCGGCGTCCGCTCCCGAGCACAGGTACTTCGCGCCTGCCCGGTCCTCGAGCGTGTAGGTGTTCGGCGCCCAGACCCCGGCGATGTCACCGTTGTTGGAGGTCAGCGCCGTGATGATCTGCGCCTGGCCGAGGTTGACGAACTGCATGTCGTTGGCGGCCAGCCCCATCTTCACGAGGCACTTGCGGGAGGCGTAGTCCACCGTGGAGTTGGTGGTCAGCAGCAGGCGCTGACCCTTCAGGCTCTGCGGGTTGGCCTTGATCGCGTCGAACTTGTCGCCGCGCACCATCATCGCGTTCGTCTTGGACTCGTCGTTGGTGATGCCGATGGTCAGGATGTTGAAGCGGGCCGCGCCGAGGACGGCGGGAACCGAACCCGTCCCGCCGACGTCCCACGACTTGGAGGGCGCGGCCGCGATCTGGGGCGCACCGGCGGGGAAGGTGGTGAAGTTCGGTGCCAGCCCGACATCCTTCCACCAGCCCTTCACGGTCGCGTAGTGGAACGGCAGGGCCCAGTAAAGCGAGGGCTGGTAGCTGACGCCGATGGCGGTCTGCGCCTGGGCCGAAGCCGGCAATGTCGCGGCCAGCATCGTGGCCATGGCCACGCCTTGAAGAATGCGCTTCATGTCTCACTCCCTCCGTGGTTATCGGGCCTCGCGGACGGCGTCCGCCCGGCGTGTTGCACCCGCTCCGGTGTCTCCCGGAACGACGGTCTCGATGGCGTCGCGGACGATCTCCGCGATCAGGTCGCACTCGTCATCGGTCAGCGTGACCGGCGTGCGGATGTCGCAGAGCGTCGACAGCACGCGGTGGGTCCGGGCGAGGTCGCCCTGCTCGCCGGCATAGGCCCAGTGGCGCGGCGCACTGGTGAAGCCGACCTGCCGTTCCGCGCCGAACCACTTGATGGGCAGCCCCCTGGCCTTCGCGGCGTCGAGGACGGCCGTGATCTCGACCGGCGACAGGGATGGCAGCGAGAACTGGACCGACGTCGGCGAATACCGCGCGTGGGTCGATCGCGGCGGGAGGAACACCAGCTGCGATCGGGCCAACCCGGACGCGATGCGATCGTGGATCTCGTTCCAGCGGGCCGCGCGGCGCGGCAGTTCCGCCAGTTGGGGTCGCAAGAGCGCTGCGGCGAGCGCAGTCATGCGCATGCTGAAGTTCGGCACACGCTCGGCCACGGCCTCCAGGGCTGCAGAACCGGGACTGCTCAGGTGCTGGCCGTGCAGCATGTAGCTGCCCGAATGCAGGATGGCGGTGGCCGCCATGCCCTCGTCGTCCGTGACGAGGAACCCGCCCTCGCCCGCATTGAGATGCTTGTAGGTCTGAGCCGAGAAGGCCGCCGCGGCTCCGAACGTCCCGATGGCCTTGCCGCGCCAGCTGGCGCAGAGCGCGTGGGCGCAGTCCTCGACCAGGGTGAGGCCGAGGTCGCCGCAGGCCTGCATGACCCGGTCCATGTCGGCGATGTGCCCGCGCATGTGGGACAGCATCAGCACCTTCGCGCCGGACTGCCCGGCCTTGCGCCGCAGGTCGTCGATGTCGATGACGTAGTCCGTGCCGACCTCGACGATCACCGGCCGCGCCGCCGCGTGGAGAATGGAGCCGGGGACGGGCGCGAGAGTGAAGCCATTGATGAGCACCGCGTCGCCCGGCTGCACGCCCGCCACCTTCAGCGCGAGGAAGAGTGCGCCGCCGCCGGAGTTCAGTGCGACGCAGTAGCGACGGCCGACGAAGGCGGCGAACTCCAGTTCCAGTTGCGACGCATCGAGCTGGTCCGCGCCCATCTCGCCGTATCGAAACAGCCGGCCGGAGCGCATGAGCTCGTTCGCGCGCGCGATGCCCGCCTCCGGAATGGGTTCCGGCTCGGTCAGGTCACGCTGGAGGCGGGGACGGTCGTGCATCGTCAGCTGCCCTGGGACGCCTTTTCCTCGCGCAGCGATTTCCAGATCTGGGTGCGCAGATGGACGAAGGACTCGAGGTCCATCACGTCCTCGATCCGTGCATGCCGGTCCCAGTTCTCCGCCTCCCGGACCGACTTGATGTCGAGCACTTCCTTGATGCGGCCCGGCCGCCTCGTCATGATCGCCACCCGATCGGCCAGATAGACCGCCTCCTCCACCGCGTGCGTGATGAACAGCACGGTGCGTGGATTGCGACGGGCGAGGCGCACGAGCTCCTCCTGCATCACCACCCGCGTCTGCGCGTCGAGCGCGCCGAACGGCTCGTCCATCAGCAGCACGCTCGGGTCGAGCACGTAGGCCCGCGCTATCGCCACGCGCTGCTGCATGCCGCCCGACAGCTGATGCGGGAACGCGTCGGCATGCGACTCGAGGTTCATCAGCTTCAGCGCGCCGGCCACCAGATCGGTCCGTTCGCCGGCAGGGAGCCCCTTGTTGCGCAGGCCGAGCTCGATGTTCTCGCTGACGGTCTTCCACGGGAACAGCGCGAACTGCTGGAACACCACGGCCCGGTCCGGTCCCGGGGCCGTCACCACCTTCCCGTTGACGCTCACGGTCCCGGCGCTCGCCGACTCGAACCCGGCCACCATCCGCAGGCAGGTCGTCTTGCCACAGCCCGAAGGGCCTACGATGGCGACGAACTCCTTCTCGCCGATGTCGAGATTGATGTCGTCGAGCGCCTTGAAGCCGGCGCCGGCTCCACCGAAGACCTTGTCCACGTTCCTGAACTGGATCGATCCCATCGTGCGCAGTCCTTACGCTTCGAGGCCGCGGCGGCGGCGCAGCCAGGCTTCGCCCTGACGCAGCAGGACGTCGATGAGCATTCCCACCACCCCGATGGCGATCATCCCGGCCATGACCGTGGACGTGGCCACATTTCCCTGGGCCTGGACCATCATGAAGCCGACACCCGCGGCGGCGACGATGAGTTCAGCGCCGACGAGCGACTGCCAGCCGAGGCCGGCCGAGACGCGCAGTCCGGAGATGATGGACGGCAGGGACGCTGGCAGCAGCACTTCCAGGATGGTCCGGGTGTTGCCGGTGCCGAGCATGCGGGCAGCCTCGATGTAGCGAGGCTCGACGAAGCGTGCGCCGCGGTACGCGTTGATCAGGCAGGGCGGGAACGCCCCTGCGAAGATGATCATCACCGGACCGCCAATTCCGGTACCGAACCACAGCGCGGCAAACGGCACCCATGCGATGGGGGCAATGAAGCGCAGCCCGTCGAAGATCGGCGTCACGATGTCATCGAGCAGCCTGAACCATCCCATCATCAGCCCGAGCGGGATGCCGATGACCGCGGCGAGGAGGACACCGTAGGCATAGCGCTGGAAGCTGGATGCGAGATGCTGCGGCAGGGTCGCGCCAGCGAAGGGCTGGCTCAGCAGTGTGACGAACCGGGTGGCAACCTCCAGCGGACTGGGAAGGAACTGCCGGGGCACGAGGCCGGATACGGAGAGGAACGTCCACAGGCCGAGGAAGAGGGCCACCCCGAGGGCGCCCCACGCGATGCTCTGGAGGAGTGACAGGTTCCTGGACTGCATGGGTCAGTCCCTCGCCGCCACGTTCCAGGACAGCGCGCGCCGCTCGACCCTCGCGAGCAGCCAGGTCGTCGCCCATCCAAGCAACCCGACCGTCACCATCCCGACGAGGATCATGCCGGGGTAGATGTCCTGCTGCGCCATGTTCAGGACGAACCCCACGCCGACCAGCGCGCCGACCAGCTCAGCCGCGACCAGGGTGGTCCAGCTGGCCTGCAGGGACAGGCGCAGGCCCGTGAAGATCATCGGCGACGCCGCCGGCATGATGACCTCGCGGATCATGCGATGGCGCGGCGTACCGAGCATGGAGGCCGCCTCGAGGATCGGGCGGTCGATGTTGCGGACGCCGGCGAAGCTGTTGATGACCGAGGGGACGAAGGCGGAGAACCAGATCACCATGATCTTGGCCGCATCCCCGAGTCCGAGCCAGAGAATCGCCAGCGGGATCCATGCGAGCGGCGGGATCGGCCTGATGACGAGGAAGACGGGGTTGATCATCGCCTCCACGCGACGGTCCCACCCCATCCACAGCCCGAGCGGGACCCCCGTCGCGATCGCGACCGCAAAGCCCAGCGCCACGAGCTTCAGGCTTTGCAGCGCATGGGAGACGAGGTTGGCCCCGGCATAGCCACGCGTGCTGATCTGCGTCAGCGAGCGCCAGAACTCAGCCGGCGAGGGAAAGCGCGCGCCGCTCACAGTCCCGGTAACCGTGGTCAGGACGAACCACGTCGCGACCAGCGCGACGACGGTTGCGATCCCCACCAACTGACGGCGGCCGACGCTCACGAACCCTCCCTCGTCGCTCGTTATGAGAGCGCTTTCATCGACGCTCGCAGGAACTGCGCGGCTTGTCAATCCGAGGGACCCGTGCGCTAAACGTCGGCTTACCCTTGTTGCCTATGAAAAAACTTTCATCCATGATGACTCCATGAGCGCACCCCGGAAGCCAAGGCTGATCGATGTCGCGCGGGATGCCGGGGTTTCGCCG
Source organism: Alsobacter sp. R-9 (assembly GCF_054612375.1). Classification (NCBI taxonomy): domain Bacteria; kingdom Pseudomonadati; phylum Pseudomonadota; class Alphaproteobacteria; order Hyphomicrobiales; family Alsobacteraceae; genus Alsobacter; species Alsobacter sp. R-9. The sequence continues at coordinate 28,296 of NZ_JBTSWJ010000022.1, forward strand.
GCGACCGTGTCGCGCGCCATCGCCCAGCCCGAACTGCTTTCGCGCGACACTCTGGCCCGCGTCCGCGAGAGTGCCCAGCGGCTCGGCTACAGTCCCGACGCCGCGGCCCGTGCGCTGGCCTCCGGCCGGTCGATGACGATCGGCGCGGTGATGCCGACGCTCGACAACGCGATTTTCTCCCGCGCGCTGCAGGCGATGCAGCTGACACTTGCGGCCGAAGGGTACCAGTTGCTCGTTGCGTCGCACGACTACAGCGAGCGGGCAGAGGCCGAGGCCGTGAGAACCCTCCTGTCGCGGGGCGTCGACGGCCTGATGCTGGTCGGCGCCGAACGTGCCCCGGAGACGCACCGCTTGCTGCAGTCGGCGGGCGTGCCCGTCGTGCTGACGTGGTGCGGCAGGCCCGACACGCCGGCTGTCGTCATCGACAACGAGCGGGCGGGAGCGCTGGCCGCCGAACATCTGGTCTCCCTCGGCCACCGTCGGATCGGAATGATCAGCGGCCAGCACCAGTTCAACGACCGGCAGCGGGCGCGGATGAAGGGAGCGCGCGACTTCCTCGAGCGCGTGGGCATCGGACTGCCGCAGGCTCTGACATGCCAGCAGCCCACGTCCATCGCCGGCGGTCGCAACGGATGCGCTGTGCTGCTGGGGCTCGCCGACCCCCCAACCGCCGTCATCGGCGGGATCGACCTCATCGCGATCGGCTGCATCGTCGAAGCCCAGGCGCGCGGCATCGTCGTGCCCGACAACCTGTCCGTTGCGGGGATCGACGATCTGGACATGTCGGCCCACCTGTCGCCGCCTTTGACCACCGTCCACGTCCCGACGGCGCAGATCGGGACCGAGGCTGCGCGCAAGCTGGTCGACGTGCTGCAGGGGCATCCGACGGAGCAGACGACGACCCTTCCTGTCGAACTCGTCGTGCGACGCTCGACGGCCGGACCTCATCCACGGGGCGTTCGGTCAGGCAAGCGCTAGCGGTCAGGCCGGGCCCCGCATCCGACGAACTGAAGCGAGACGGGCGTTGCCTTCACGGGCACGCTTGTCGCGAGACGTGGCATCCCGCGACCTTGTTCGTTCCATTGCCGAGCGAGACGGCGCCCATTGCCGGGCGAGCGGTTGGGCCCGAGTTGGGACGCGTTCTCGACCCCAGGAACCCATTGCCAAGGCTCCGCTCATCCTGCACGTGTATGTCTCCCGTGCAGGGCGGAGTTTGCGATGGTCTCGTTCCGGGTCCCGCAGTGCGCGCAGTTGGCCTCAAGCTGCAGCGTCGGTCGGCATCCCGATGACTGGGAGCAACCTCGCGAGCCACTCTGCAGGCACACCAATCAGGTCAATGACCGGGGTGTTGGCTCTCCCTACCCCGCACTGCAACACGTTCCGGTCCGGGGGGTACAGGCCCCGTTCTGATCACGCCAGCCTTGGAGGATCGCATGTCGACGCGCCGTGAATTCGTTCAGGCCCTCCCCGCCCTCGGGGCAGCCTTCGCCGTGGGTTCGACGATCACCCTGAACGAGGGGGCGGCACAGTCGACGCCGGCGCCTCTCAAGGGCCATTTCCATCCCAAGGGGAAGGCACCGTCGAAGCACACGCTCGAGGTGCTGCGGAAGGCACGCGAAGGCCTGCCCTTCGGTGACCGCCGCGACTTCGAGGAGCAGCAGAGAGGGCTGATCGCGAAGATGCCGGAGATGAAGATCCGGGCGGACGCGGGGCATGTGGCCTGGGACATGGAGCAGTTCCAGTTCATCGACACGCAGGACGACTTCGACAGCATCCATCCGTCCCTCCTCCGCATCGCCAAGCTCAACAACAACTACGGTCTCTACGAGGTCATCCCCGGCATCTACCAGGTGCGCGGCTTCGACCTGTCGGACCTGACGTTCGTGCGCGGCAAGACCGGATGGATCGTGTTCGATCCGCTGGTCAGTGCCGAGACAGCGCGCGCCGCGTGGAAGCTCTTCCAGGATCACGTGGGCCAGGGACTTCCGGTCTCCGCGGTGATCTACTCGCACACGCACGGCGATCACTGGGGCGGCGTGCGGGGCATCCTGCGCGAGGAAGACGTGCGCAGCGGCAAGATCCCCGTCATCGCGCCCGTCGACTTCATGGCGCACACGGTCGCGGAGAACGTGTACGCCGGCAACGCCATGAACCGGCGGCTGTTCTACCAGTACGGCCTCCTGCTGCCGGTCGCTCCGCACGGCTTCGTCAGCCAGGGCCTCGGCGCCCGTGTCTCGGCCGGCGCCACCGGCCTGATCGCGCCGACGCGCCTGGTCGAGAAGCCGATCGAGGCGTTCGAGGTCGACGGCGTGCGGATGATCTTCCAGAACACGCCAAACACCGAAGCGCCTCGCGAGATGAACACCTACATCCCGGACATGAAGGCGCTGTGGATGGCCGAGAACGTCATCGCCTCGCTCCACAACATCTACACGCTGCGCGGTGCGCAGGTGCGCGATCCGCTCAACTGGTCCAAGTACATCGCGGAGGCCCTCTACCGGTTCGGCGTCACGGCCGAGGTGATGTTCGCCTCGCACCACTGGCCGCGCTGGGGCAACGCCCGGATCCAGGAGGTGATGCGGGCACAGCGTGACCTCTACGCCCACATGAACAACCAGGTCCTGCACCTCGCCAACCAGGGCGTGACGATCAACCAGATCCACAACGTCTACCGCCTGCCGCCGAGCATCCAGGCCAAGTGGGAGTGTCGCGGCTACCATGGCTCGCCCGAGCACAACAGCCGTGGCGTGGTCCAGCGCTACCTCGGCTTCTGGGACTGCAATCCGGCGACCCTGATTCCCTTGTCGCCGGATGCCTCGGCCCCTCTCTACGTGGAGATGATGGGCGGGCCGGCCGCCATCATGGCGAAGGCCCGGTCCCTGCATGACGAAGGCAAGTACCTGCTCGCGCAGGAGATCATGAACAAGCTCGTCCAGGCGCAGCCTGACAACCAGGACGCCAAGGACCTCCTTGCCGACATCTTCGAGCAGATCGGCTACCAGCAGGAGAACCCTGGCCTCCGGAACAGCTTCCTGTCCGGCGCCTACGAGCTCCGCACGGGGATCCCGCAGGGAGAAACGGCCAGTTCCAGCAGCCCGGACGTGATCCGCGCGATGTCGACGGAGCTCTTCCTCAATTTCCTCGCCATCCGGATGGACAGCAGGAAGGCGGAGGGACTGCGCTTCACCATCAATCTCGTCACGCCCGACAATGGCGAGAAGTTCCTGATCGAGCTCGAGAACGCGACGCTCACCAACATCGCGGGCTTCCAGGCGAGCACACCCGACCTCACGCTGACCATCAACAGGTCCGACCTCGAGCAGACGATGATGGGCGCCAAGACCCTCGAGAGCCAGATCGCGGACGGAACGGCGAAGGTGCAGGGCGACGTCACAGTCCTCGCGAAGCTCGCGGCGACGATGGTGGACTTCGATCCCCGCTTCGAAGTGATGCCCGGCACGGCGGCCAAGTCGTCGTCGGTCCATCATGCGCAGGCCTATCAGGCCGTCCCGGAGAAGATCATCGCGGAGTAGGGAGATCGGGGCCGATTGGACGCCGTGAAGCCGAGGAGCGATCCGGCCCGGCCTCCGTTCGCTGTTCCTCCGCCCGCCGGGAACGTCCGGGGCCTCCCTCGCCCGGCTACCCGATGCACTTCCGGAGCCATGAGAGGGGCTGCCCGGATCCCGGGGGTGTCCGGTTCGAGCGGGTGGGATTCGTGCCGTGATGTGATTTAGTACCTACGCGCGTCGACGGAGAAGGACGGGACAGATGCAGATTCGGTTCATGGCACTCGTTTTTCTCCTGGGCACCGCGATGCCCGCGCGGGCGGAGTTGCCCGAGTGCTCATGTGGCGACTTCGACAAGCTGCAGCAGGAACTCGACAATGCGACCACGCTGCGCGACCGCCACAAGGCGAAGGCGGAGGAACTCGAGAAGCGACGGGCCGCCGGCGAGTCGTCCTTCAGTCTGAGCGAAGCCTACGCGAGGTGGGAGCAGGATATCGAGAAGGGCGCAGGAGCCGGCATCAAGGCGACCGTGTCGACGCAGGCAAAGGCCATTGCCTACGTCCCTGCCGGGAACGCGCTCATCGAGAACGGCTCCATCACCGGGTGGACGTCTCCCGTCATGAAGGATGGCGCTCCGACGAACGTGTACGATGCCGCCAAGGCGAAGGCCATCGAGGCCGACTTCAAGGCCAGGGGCATCGACCTGTGCGAGTTCTCCAATCCCGACGCGGTCCGCCAGGCAGCCGAGCAGACCAGCTTCTGCAAGGGCGTCGCCGACATCACGCGGGCGCATGAGGAGAGCCACCGCGCCACCTGCCGCAAGATGGGGTTCATCGCCTTCTACCTCCGTGATGCGGCCCAGCTCGCCCGTGACGAGGTCACGGCCTATGACGGCCAGATCGCCGCGCTCCAGCAGGCGCTCGGCAAGGCCCTGAAAGGCGCGGAGGTCGAGTTCGAGGATGTCTCGAACATCACCTATTCCGGCCAGATGGCGACCTTCCAGTACAAGTTCGCCGTCGAGAAAACACGGGGCGCCATTCCCGACAATGACGGGAAGAGCTGGAACCTCAACCTCAAGGGTGTCCACCGGACCACCCCCGGCAGCATCCGCGTCGCGGGGATGAACTGCACCATGACGTCGTTCACCCGCAACGTCGACATGTCTCTCGCGGCGTCGGGCAAGGAGGCGAAGATCACGTTCAACGCCTTCGGCCCCACGCCGAAGATCTCGATCGCCTGCGGCCGCGGAGGTGGCGGCGGGGGCGGAGCGGGAACCGATCCCAGCGGCGAGGCCATCGCCATGCCGCTCAAGCTGAGCTCGACCGTCACCACGGACCTTTCGAAGAGCAAGGCCGCGACAATGATGAAGGGCATGATGACCGTAACGGGGACGCAACAGACGACGCTGAGGATCATCTGTCCGGCGAAGTGAACGCCGGATGGTGAGTTGCGCCGGTCGGGCCGATCCTCAGGGCAGCCTTGCCAGTCGGCATCGCTCACTCGGGCGGCCGCGAGTGGCGACGGCTGAGGCTGCGGGACGTCGCTCAGGCCTGGGCGCCGTGGGCGTGGGTGGGATCGGCGAGCGTCTCGATCACCTTGCACTCCGGAGACGGCTTCGGACCGATCATGGAGGAGGCGGTGCGGACAGGGTTCGGCGCCGCGAGCGACGTGCTTCTGCCGGCGCTCGTGACGGGCACCGTAGGCGACGCCATCGCGCGGCGGGCGGCCTAGCCGTTTCCCGCGCAGGATTGCGGACGCCGCGCATGAGGCGGAAGCGAGACCACGGTCCCGCTTCCGCCACTCGTGCCGGGATCAGGCGAGGACCACGCCGTGGTCCTTGGCCACCTTCCAGAAGGCGTCGGCGATGTCGGCGACCGGATCGACGGGTACGTAGGAGGCTTCTCCGCCGGGGTTCCAGCCCACCCACTTGTCGTCACCTGTCACGACAAGCTGGTTCTTGTTGTAGGCTTCCAGCGTGTTCTTCAGCCCTTGACCTGTGACCCAGACGTCCGACGACGTGGAGTCGACGTCATGCAGGGTGGACCAGAAGTCGGTCTTGCCGGTCAGGCCGCTCGTGAAGGCCCAGGTCTTGGTGCTCGACGTGTACTTGTAGTCGCTGGAATCCAGCACCCCGTCGGAGAGGGGCGACCCGCCATATGCCTTGAGCCAGGCTGCCGCCTCGCCGACGAGATCGCCGACCGGGTTCGGCGTCCCGCTTGGGGTCTGCCCGGGATCCTTGTCGCCGTTGTAGATGTTCAGTTGCGCCACGATTGCCTGCTTCAGCAGGATCTGCCGGACATCGCTGCCAGTGCTGTCGCTGGACGACACCAGGGCGAGGGCCGCCTGCTGTCCTGTGACGAAGAAGGTCGTCTCGTTGCCATCGGCGACGCCGTTCCCGTTCGCATCGCCGATCAGCACGCCACCGCTGGTCTTCGAACTCCACGACGAGAGATGGGTCGACCAGTAGCCGGCGGTCCGGCCGGTGACCCCCTGCAGGAAGCCGAAGTAGTTCGCAGCGTCCGTATCCGTATCCGTCGCCACGTGGCCCGCCAGGTCAGTGTAGCCGCCCGTGACCGTCGCCACGTTCGTGTGCTGGCCCGTCTGCCAGGGCGCGGAGATCGTCAGCGTGTAGCTGTCGCCCGTGGTGGACGCGTCGTGATCGTCTGCCTTCAGGCTGGGGATCGTGATCGACTTGCCGTCGGGGCCGAGGTTGTAGGTGTCGTCCGACAGGACGACGTTCTTGAGTTCCACGTTGCTCAGGTTCTGCACCACGAACTTGAACATCACCGGCGCCTGCGTCTTCGCCATGGCACCCGGCGCGGTATCCGCATCGACCCAGCTTTTGCCACCGTCGACCGACACGTATTTCTCGACGTCCAGGTCGACGTTGACCCCGAAATAGCTGCTGCCGTCGGCGGCCGAGGCCGTGGCGACGTGCCCTGCCGCATCCGTGTACGACACCTTGGCCGTACCCGTGTTGCTGTACGCCCCGATACCGGCGGTTCCGGTCGCCTTGTAGATCCAGGTCTCGCCGACCTCCAGGGTGTGGTCGCCGTCATCGCCGCTGGCATAGACGGGCTGGGCCGACAGCTTGTCGTCGGTGACCTTCACGTCCGCCTCGGCAATGCCGACGTTGCCGGTGTTGGTCACCTTGTAGGTCCAGCCGATCGCATCGCCGGCGACGACCACCAGACCGTCCCCGACGTTGTCCGGGTTCGAGCCGGCGCCGAAGTCGACGGTGTCCTTCACGATCGAGACCTTCGGGGCCGCGACGGTGTAGCTGCTGCCGTCGGAGGCCGTGGCCGTGGCCACGTGGCCCGCGGAGTCCGTGAAGGAAACCTTGACGGTGCCCGTGTTGCTGTACGGCTCCGTGCCAGCGGTTCCGCTCGCCGTGTACGTCCAGGTCTCGCCGACCTCCAGGGTGTGATCGCCGTCGTCGCCGCTGGCATAGACGGGCTGGGCCGACAGCTTGTCGTCGGTGACCTTCACGTCGGCCTCGGCAATGGCGACGTTGCCGGTGTTGGTCACCTTGTAGGTCCAGCCGATCGCGTCGCCCGCGACGACCACCAGATCGTCCCCGACGTTGTCAGGGTTCGAGCCGGCGCCGAAGTCGACGGTGTCTTTCACGATCGAGACCTTCGGGGCCGCGACGGTGTAGCTGCTGCCGTCGGAGGCCGTGGCCGTGGCCACGTGGCCCGCGGAGTCCGTGAAGGACACCTTGACGATTCCCGTGTTGCTGTAGGGCTCCGTGCCGGCGGTTCCGCTCGCCGTATACGTCCAGGTCTCGCCGACATCGAGCATGTTGTTGCCATTATCGCCGCTGGCATAGACGGGATCAGACGACAGCTTGTCGTCGGTGACCTTCACGTCCGCCTCGGCAATGCCGACGTTGCCGGTGTTGGTCACCTTGTAGGTCCAGCCGATCGCATCGCCGGCGACGACCACCAGACCGTCCCCGACGTTGTCCGGGTTCGAGCCGGCGCCGAAGTCGACGGTGTCCTTCACGATCGAGACCTCGGGATCGGCCCCGAAGTAGGACGACGAGTCCTGGGCCGTGACGTGCTGGGTCACCCCTTTCGCATCGGCATAGTCTCCCGCGACAGTCACCTGATTGGTGTAGCTGCCCAGTCTTGCGACCCCCGTGAGCTGGTAAGTCCAGGCCTCCGTCGTGTCGAGCTTGCCGTTTCCGTTGTCGTCGCCACTCACATACGTGGCGCTCAGGTCGTCCGCCTGATCTGGCGTACCCTTGTTGTCAGTCACGGTGACATTCGAGAGGGCCGCATTTCCCTCATTCGAGACGGTGTAGGTCCAGGTCACTGGCTCGTTGACATTAATGAAGCCGGCGTCGTCCTTGGCCGTGCCGGCCGGTGCTGCCGAATCCGTCGTCTTCTTGTCGACCCCGATGGCGCCGACGATCTCCTGGCCAAACGTGCCGAAGCCGGCCCATTCCTCATAGCCGGCATCGGCGGAATAGCCCTGGCCGTCGACAGTCCCGAACGAGGAATAGAGATAGACGTAGGCCGTATCGCTCAAGCCGGCGAAGTTGGACTCCGGCACGTAGACGAAGAGATCGGCCTTCCCGCTCCCTGCAGGCGCATCTGCGCCGGCATTCAGGTCGACGCGGTTGTCCACGGTGGACGTATCCATGTTGTAGACGAGGTTTTGCATCTGCAGCGTGGGCAAGTCGTCGATGGTGCCCGTATCTGCCGTATAGATCTTGAAGCTCTGGAGAGAGACGAGGCCCGTCGCCGAATTCGGCTCGTTGGCGTCGAGCTTGAAGGCGAAATAGTCCGTCGTGCCGATGGTCACCTTGGTCAGGCCGCCGAGTTGGATCGCCTGGGTGAAGGAATCCCGTGTGTCGTCCAACGGGAGCGGCGAGGCATCGGTATTGAAGCCCTGCTCGAAGCCGTCCTTGTTCTTGCCGGTCTCCTCGATGCTCAGGAACGGACTGAAGACGCCGCTCCCGCTCGGCACGCCATCATTCACGGTCTCGAAGATCGCGCCGTTGATGGTCTGTGACTGGATCTGCGTCGTGTCGGTCAGGTCGTAGATGCTCATTTCCCCACTCCTTGTAGCGGTGGCTTCAACTCACTCACTGCGCACGCACCGCACCGGGACGCGGGGGGTTGCCCCGGGGCGGACAGGTCATTGCGTTCGGAACGCGGTCCGGATCTGGTCCTCGAGGGGCTTGACGAAGTAGGACAGCACCGTGCGCGAGGACGTCTGGACGTAGACCTCGACCGGCATGCCAGGGACCAGGCGCATCTGCAGCCGGTCGAGCGTCCTGTCGGCCTCGGACGAGAGAGCGACACGCGCGGTGTAGTAGGTCGAGCCGCTTCGCTGGTCGGTCGCGACGTCGGCCGAGACGGTCACGACGCTGCCGTCGAGTTCGGGCGTCGTGCGCTGGCTGAACGCGGAGAACCGCAGAAACGCGGGCTGGCCGGCGCGGACGTTGTTGATGTCGTGCGGTGCGATCTTCGCCTCGACGGTGAGACGATCCGCCTCGGGCACGATCAGCATGACCGGCTCGCCCGCGTTGATGACCCCGCCCACCGTATGGACGGCGAGCTGGTGCACGACACCGTCCTGGGGTGCGCGCAGGTCGACGCGCTTCAGCTGGTCCTCGGCGGCGACCTTCCGCTCGCCGAGCTCTGCGATCTTGCCCTGGACGTCGCGGATTTCCTTGGCAACCTCGCTGCGCAGGTCCTGGTCGATCTGCAGGATCTGGAGGGCCGTCTCGCTGATCTTCTCGCGCGCCTGCGCCGCGGAGGCGATCAGCTGCCCGCGCTCGCCTTCCAGCCGCACCGCTTCGCGCTCGAGTTGCGTCAGCCGGGGCAACTGGACGAGGTTCCTGGCATAGAGGTCCCGGACGCCGGCCAGTTCGGACTGGATGATCGTCAGTTCGCGCCCCTTGGCCTCGATCTGGTTGGAGAGCCCTTCCACCTCCTGCTTGAGCCCCGTGGAGCGGTCCCGAAGCTGCGCCTTCTGGCCCTCTCGCGCATCGTGTCGCAGTCGCAGCAGAACGGACTCGCCCATCAGGAGCTGGGCCACCTCGTCGTCGGCGGCCCGCGGCACGAGGGCGGCTGGAACCGCGAGGGCATCCCGCCCGTCACGCTCCGCCTCGAGCCGGGCAAGGCGGGCCTGGAGTTCGTTCAGGCTCTTCACGACGATCGCGAGGCTGGCGCGCGTGATGGTGTCGTCGAGGCGCAGCACCACGTCGCCGGCGCGCACCCTGTCGCCGTCCCGCACACGCAGGTCGCCGACGATACCGCCCGTCGGGTGCTGCACCTTCTTCACGGCCGTGTCGACCACGACCTGGCCGGCCGCGACGACGGCTCCCGAGAACTCGGTGGTCGCCGCCCAGCCGCCGACGGCGCCGAAGAGGAGCGCGACAGCGGACACGCCGACGATCAAGTGGCGGCGCATGCTCCTGCCGAGAAGCACTTCCGCAGAATGGGCGGTGGCGAGCGTCATGCTGGGACTCCCTGGTTCACGGGCGCCGGGGCGCGGCCGGCGCGGGCCGACATGGACGCTGGCCAAGACGTCGTGTCCGCCTTCGCGGGTTCGTCCGGGATGGCCGACTTCGGACCGAAGGCGACGGCATGACCGTTCCTGAGGGCCAGCATCATGTTGCATCCGGCCAGCGCCGCCGGACGGTGGGCGATGACGACCACGATCCCGCGGCGCGCCCGCACGCCCAGGATCGCCTGTGTCAGCGCCGTCTCCCCTTCCGGGTCGAGGTTCGAGTTGGGCTCGTCCAGAACGACGAGGAAAGGATCCCGGTAGAGGGCGCGGGCCAGGGCGATCCGCTGCCGCTGGCCTGCCGACAGCGCGCCGCCGCCCTCGCCGATCGCCGTGTCGTAGCCGTCCGGCATCGAGAGGATCAGCTCGTGCACGCCTGCGGCCTGCGCCGCGCTCACGACGTCCTCGTCCTTGGCGGCGGGGTCGAACCGGGCGATGTTCTGCGCCACCGTGCCGGCGAAGAGCTCGACGTCCTGCGGCAGGTACCCAACGTGCCGGCCGAGCTGGCTGACGTTCCACTGGTCCAGCGCGGCCCCGTCGAGGCGCACCTTCCCTCTCTTCGGCGCCCAGACGCCGACCAGGAGGCGCGCCAGCGTCGACTTTCCGGAGCCACTGGGCCCGATGACGCCGAGGCCGTCACCGGCCTTGAGCGAGAAGTCGAGGTCGTGCAGCACGGGCCGATCAAGATGGGGAGGGCCGGCCAGAAGCAGGCTCACGGCGAGGGAGTGGCGCGGCGCGGGAAGGCTTGTGCGCGGCTCGGTCTGCGCATGTCCGTCGAGGATCTTCGACAGGCGCCGCCAACTCTGTCGCGCCGCGAGGAAGCTCTTCCAGTGGGCGATGGCCAGTTCCACCGGTGCCAGCGCCCGGCTGGAGATGATGGACGCGGCGATGATGATCCCGCCTGTTGCGCGTCCCTCGATCACGAGCCACGCGCCAATGGCCAGCACGCCGGACTGCAAGGCCATCCGGATCACCTTGGAAAGCCCGCCGAGCGTCGTGCCGACATCCGTGGCCCGCATCTGGGCGTTGCGGCAGGTATCGTTCTGGCGGGCCCAGCGGTCCTGCATGGCTTCCAGCATGCCCATGGCGTGGACCGCTTCCGCGTTGCGCCGCGCCTGCTCCAGCGAGGCCATCCGCTGACCGCCGGCCTTGGCCGCCGCCAGCGTGGCGCCGCGCGAGCCGAACTCGGCCAGCAGGGCAAGTCCGAAGAGCACCGCCCCGCCACCCAGGGCGGCGACGCCGATCAGCGGATGGAAGGCGAAGCAGATCGCCACGTAGAACGGAACCCACGGAAGGTCGAAGAGCGCGGACGGGCCGCCACCGGCGAGGAAGCCCCGCACCTGGTCGAGGTCGCGGACGGGCTGCAGGCCGTCGGCCAGGGCGCGCCCCGAGAGCGGCATCGTCATCACGGCGTGGAGGGCCCGGGGCGCGAGCCGTGCGTCCACGATCGCTCCGATCCGGTGGAGCAGACGATTGCGCGTGACGTCGATCAGTCCCTGGAAGCCATAGAGAAGCGCGGCCACCACGCACAGGCCAACCAGCGTCGGCAGGCTATGGCTGGGGATGACCCGGTCATAGACCTCGAGCATGAAGAACGAGCTGGTGAGATAGAGGATATTGACCGCGGCGCTCAGAACCGCCGCGACGATGAAGTACGTCCTCAGGCCTGCGAAGCCGATGCCGTCGATGGTGGTTGGACTGGACGAGCGCATGGAAGAGCCTTGTTCTGGGACGACGCGGCCCGCCGGTCAGCGAGCGGCAGGGGCCGCGCGCGGGCGGTTTCAGCCGACGGCGGCGTGACCCGACGTTCTGCGGATTGATGCGTGTCCTGACACCGTGACCTTCGCGGGTTCCGGCGACGCCGGTGTCGAAACTGCCTGCTCGCGGGTTCGCCGGGCTGGAACGCCGAGCGGGACCAACGCCGGGATGGACAGCAGGGGCGCCAGACCGTGGGCGCCGACGAACCCGCCCAAGCCGATGCACACGGCCGGGATCGCGCCCCTGGCGGCGAGGATGAGGGGCATGGGAAGCTGTCTCATGGATGACTCCGCGAAAGACCCAGCGGTGCCCCGGCGAGGGCCCGCGCCGGCCATCAGGGGATGGCCTTCGAGAAGGATCGGAAGTTGTGGGCCGGCTCAGCCCGGCTTGCCGGGCGGACTCGCCGGCGGTCTCGCCACGCGAGCCGGCAGGCCGCTCGAGAGCGCTTCCAGCGACCTGCCGACCTGGGCCGTGTAGTCGTCCGTGGCTCTGGTCACGAAGGCCTGCCACGTCGCCAGGGCTTCAGCGGTTCCCCGGGTCTCGGCAAGGTCTCGCGGCAGGCGCATGTCGGCCTGCCAGCGCCGGGCCGCGAACGACAGCCATGACTGGGCCATCTGGAGGCCCGCCCGCAGGGGGCGGGGATCGAACGGCTGGAAGGCCGCTCCGTCACCCTGTCGACCGGCGTTTGCTCGGGACATCCCGGCCCGCTTTCCTTGATGCAAAGGCTCGTTGCGATCGTCCGTGACCATGGATCTTGCGCCCCCGACGCACAGATGCCGGCTTTGCTGCTCGATCATCTGGCTGAAGCATATGCAGGCAAGCGCACGAACTTGAAGGTAGCGAATTGTTAAGATTTGTTCGGTGCGGGCCGGGGCATGCTCCGGTCGCGCCGGGCCGGCTGCGCTTCCGCACAGCCGAAGCTGCCGGCCCGTGCCTTCGCCATGCGGCTCTCGTGGCAGCGGACGGCGCGGTTGTGATGCATCAACGCCAAATTCGGCACGCTGATGAAAACTTGAACATGATGATTGAGCCGAAGGCGGCGGGCTGGCGTTTCAGCAGAGGGGGTTCCGGTGCCGAGGCATGCAACGATCCTCATCGTGGATGACGAACCCGAGGTCCGGCAGATCCTGCGCCAAGGGCTGGAAGCGGAAGGCTATTATGTCGTGGAGGCCGGGAGCAGTTCGGCACTTCTCGCCGCCCTTTCCGCGACGCGGGTCGACCTGATCACGCTCGACCTCAATCTCGGGCAGCAGGATGGATTGGAACTGGCCCGCGAGATCCGCAGGATCCGGAACGTCCCGATCATCATGATCACGGGGCGTGGGTCCCCGCTCGATCGCGTGGTCGGGCTCGAGCACGGCGCGGACGACTACATCGTCAAGCCATTTCACATCCGGGAGGTCGTGATCCGGATCCGGACCACGCTCGAACGGTACGCATCTGCCCTCCTGCCTGACACCGATGAAGCGGCACGACGATACGCCTTCGACGGCTATGTGCTGGATGCGGGCGCGCGGGAGTTGCGTTCGTTGATCGGCGGACTGGTCGATCTCACGGAAACCGAACTGCATCTCGTCGAACTCTTCGTTCGCAACCCGGCGCGGGTTCTGTCTCGCGACGAGATCTGGCAGGCGGTGCGAGGGCGCGACTGGTCGCCGCTCGACCGCACGCTCGACGGCCACATCGCACGCCTGAGGCGGAAGATCGAAGCGGGGGAGGAACAGGAGCCCCGCATGATCAAGAGCGTCCGGGGCGTCGGCTACGTCCTCGCGGCGGAAGTGCGTCAGCTTCGGCCCTCCACGACGCCCCACGCGCCGCTGGAGGCTGCCGTCGGGCCGGACGGCGCCACCACGAAGGCGGAAGGCGAGATCGAGGTTTGGCAAGGGCCCTGACGCGGCTCATCCACTACTGCGCAACGCTGAACCTCCATCTCGAACGGATACCGTTGCCTTTCTGCGTCTTCTCGCGAAGCCGACCGCTTCTGTCGGATCCGCCGGTCCAGCAAGGTTTCCGAGCCCAGGCCTCCGGCCAGACATGGGTGAAGGCCGAAATGGATCAAGTGCAACTCGTCCCGTAGGATGAGCTCGAGCTTGACAGCTCGCCGGTTTGGGAGATGGGCAGGCGAAGGATCGGCTTTCCGCATCGGCACCTGGACAGCCGTCCCTTCCGGCTGTCGTGACGCTCGCTCGGGGTCGTTCATTCGCGTGACCCGATCAAGGGGGCAGCAGCCATGTCGACCTTGCGAGAGGCCGGGTCCGCAACGCCTTCCGAGACCGAGTTGCCGACGGGCCCGGGTTCCTCCAGGCCGCAAGGGCCGACCTCTGCGCCTGCCGAGGAAGCGGGATCTCCCCCCGCACCGTCCGAGGAGAGCGCCCGTTGGAAGCTCATCGTCTCGGCAGCGAATGTCGGGTTGTTCGACTGGGACCTGAAGACCGATCGCGTCGTCTACTCACCCGAGTGGAAGCGTCAGATCGGATACTCGGAGGAGGAGATCTCCAACCGGTTCGACGAGTGGGAAAGCCGCGTCCATCCCGACGACCTCGAGCCGACGTTGAGGCAGGTCCGGTCGTTCATCGCGAACCCGGGTTCGCGACACGAAGTCGAGTTTCGCTTTCGCCACCGGGACGGACGGTACCTCTGGATCTACACGATCGCCGACGTCTTGCCCGACCGGGACGGCAAGCCCACCCACCTGCTCGGCTGCCACATCGACATCACCGAACGCAGGATGACCGAGGCGGCGCTGCGCGACCTCAACGCGACGCTCGAGCAGAGGGTGGGGGATCGCACGAAGGCGCTGCAGCAAAGCGAAGAGCTCAACCGCCAGACCCTGCAGGCGCTGCCCTCGCACATCGCCGTGCTGGATCGCGAGGGCCGCATCATCGCCACCAACCAGGCCTGGGATACCTTCGCGATGGCGAACGGAGCCAAGGCCAACCCCTTGGTCGCCGTGGGGGCCAATTACCTCGATGTCTGCCGGCGCGCCGCCGTGACCGACCGCACGGCCGTCGACGCTCTGTCCGGCCTGGAGGCCGTGATGAGTGGCCGGTCGGCCCACTTTGCGATGGACTATACCTGCAACAGCCCGACCCGGAACCGGTGGTTCGCCATGACGGCCGTGCCGCTCCGCGACGCGGAGGGGGGCGGCGCCGTCGTCACGCACTCCGACATCACCAAGCGGGTCGAGGCCGAGCGTGCACTCGCCGAAAGCCAGTGGCTGCTCGCCGAAGCCCAGCGTGGAGCTCATTTCGGCAGCTGGAGGTGGGATCTGGAAACGGGCGAGGTCCGATGGTCTCCCGAATTGTACGCGCTCTATGGGCTGGACCCGAAGAACTACACCCCTTCGATCGACTCCTTCAGGCGCTTCGTTCACCCCGACGATCGGGCGATGGTGGCCGAGACGATCAAGAAGATCGTCCGTCTCGGGGCGCCGATCGAGTTCGACTTCCGCATCGTCACGGAGTCCGGCGGGGTCCGCGTTCTTCTGACGAAGGGCGAGGTGACCCAGCTTGACGACCGGGGCAGGCCGCGCGTGATGACCGGCATCAACCTGGACATCACGGCCCGCAAGGATGTCGAGAAGGCCCTCGCCCTGAGCGAAGAGCGGCTCCGTCTGGCGACGACGGCCGGGAAGATCGGCATCTTCACGATCGACGTGCAAACGAGGACCTTGCAGTACTCGGCCGGCCTCTCGGACATCGCCGGCTCACCCGGCCTCCGCGATGAACGGATCGAGGATGCCCTCCTCCGGATCCATCCGGACGACCAGGAGCGTTTGCGACGCAGCTTCAAGGCGGCTCTCGATCCCGGCGGAACCGGCCGGCTGGACATGGAGCTGCGGGTGGCGCGCCCGGAAGGAGAGGTGCGCTGGCTGGTCCTGAACGGGCAGGTCGCCTTCGATTCTCGTCCCACGGGGCGCCAGCCCGTGCGGATCGTCGGGACATTCCACGACGTCACGGAGCGCAAGCGCGCAGACGAGGCCCTCGCCCAGGCGAACGAGGCGCTCGAGGCCCGCGTGGCAGAACGCACGCAGCAGTATGAGAGCGAGATGAAGTTGCGCGAGCACACGCAAGCCGAGCTTGCACAGGCGCAGCGCGTGGAGGCCCTCGGCCAGCTGACCGGAGGCATCGCACACGACTTCAACAACCTCCTGACCGTCGTCTCCGGAAACCTCGAGCTCGCGGAGGCGAGGATTTCGGACGAGACCGCGCGGCGGTTCGTGCAGCAGGCCATCGAGGCCGTCCAGATGGGCGCCAGCCTGAACCGGAGGCTCCTGTCCTTCGCGCGGCGCCGGAATCTCGAGCCCCAGAGGCTCGTCCTGAACGACCGCGTGACGGAGATGCAAAGGCTTCTCCAGCGCACGCTCGGGGAAGAGATCGCGCTCGTCAACAGGCTCCAAGGAACCCTTTGGCCACTGCTCGCCGATCCCGGGGAAGTCGACAGCGCCATCATCAACATCGCGATCAACGCGCGCGACGCGATGCCCCTCGGGGGAATGCTGACGATCTCCACGGGCAACGAGCGGCTCGGCAGCGAGCTGGCTCGCAAGGCAGGCGTCAAGGAGGGCGACTATGTCTGCCTGACGCTGACCGACACCGGCCAGGGCATGCCGCCGGAGGTGCTGCAGCGCGCGATCGAACCGTTCTTCACGACCAAGGACACCGGCAAGGGCACCGGTCTCGGCCTTAGCAGCGTCTACGGCTTTGTCCGCCAGTCGGGCGGAGTGCTGGACATATCGAGCGAGGTGGGAAGGGGCACGACAGTGAAGATCCTGCTGCCCCGCGCCCCTGATGGGCAGACGGCCGCGCGAACGGGTTCGCCGACCGAGCGCGTGCCGACGGGCGACGGCGAGCTGATCCTGGTGGTCGAGGACAACGATCAGGTTCGGGCGGTGACGCTGGGTCGGCTCGAGGCCCTCGGATATGCCGTGATCGAGGCCCGATCCGGGCCCGAGGCGATCGCGGCGCTGGGCACAGACGCTCCCGTTTCCCTCGTCTTCAGCGACGTGCTGATGCCGGGCGGGATGTCGGGTTACGACGTGGCGCGCTGGGTGCGGAAGGAGAGGCCCGACCTCAAGGTGCTGCTGACCTCTGGCAACCATGAATCCATTCGGCGGGAGCCCGTCGACACCACGGGACGTCGCGTTCTTGCCAAGCCCTACACGTACGCGCAGCTCGGCCGGGCCGTCCATGAGGCTCTCGGAGGATGAGCTTCGGCAGCGCCGGTTCCTCCGCGACACCCTTTCATCGTCGTGACGACGTCATGGACGCGGCACACGAACGCATGACGGAGAGTCTGCCGTAAGCCTCGCCGCCCCGCGGCCTAAACGGACATTCATCCGCCTCCAACCCGCCCCGGCCGCCGGGCCGGGAAAACGCGTGCGGGCTTTGGAGGCAGGCACCGACGGCGCGGCCCGCTCGTCCTGCACGAAGCCGGAAATCGCACCGCGCACCTGCGCCGGATGAATGCCCAAGCCGGCCATCCCCATCCGGGTCGACGACGCCGGTGCCCGCCGACCGGCCGCGAACCTGAACCTCACGGCCTCGGAGGTGAGCCCGCAGGCGTTCGAGGTCCTCCGCTGGATCGTCCAGAAACGCCGCTGACAGTATCATCTTGCCGGCCTCCCTGGTTCGAGTCCCACGTGCTCTTTGCTTCGACCTGCGCTTCCGCCCTGCGGCTCGGGTTCACGCCACGATCGCACCACGGGAGACGGCCGCCCTTGATCTTTCGCAGCACTAGGGTCCGGACTCAATTGATCCAGTAAGCACAAGTGGCGGCGATGAGTGCGCCTGCGAGGTAGTTGCGTGCGAGTTTGTCGTA